>DATIGR010000186.1:0-26880 GCA_035454645.1 Burkholderiales bacterium | reverse complement strand
GGGCAATTCTAGGGGTAGCCGCGGTTAAGCTACAAGGGTGCATCTTCACCGGCTCGGCGGGGCGCTCCTCGTGCTGGCCGCCGCCTGCGCGTCGCTCGGGCCGCCGCGCGCGGCGCTGGAAAGCCGCGTCGCCGGCGTGCTCGAGCGTCGCGGCCTGGGGCCCGATGCGCTCCTCGTCATCGACAATCTCCTGCGCTACGGCCCGCCGCCGCCGCGCGCCGCGCCGCCGCTCGTGCTCGGGCTCCTCGCCAGGCCGCTCGAGGCGCTGGATGCGCCCGGGATCTTTCGCGCAGCCGCGCCGGCCGCGCTCGCGTCGATCGACCGGGAAAGCGTCCCCGCCGAAGCGCCGTTCGACGATCTGCTCAAGCAATACCTGGCCGAGCTTGCCGAAGCCCAGCGCCTGCTGCGCTCGGCGCTGCGCCCGTTCGACGACCGGCCGCTGCTCGGCGAGCTGGAGGGCGGGCTGCCGTCGTCGGCGCAGCTTCTTGCGGCTGCCGATTCGGTCGATCGCGCCCTCCTCGAGCGCGCCAACCGGCTCTTCATCGAGGCCACGGTGCGCTTCGCCTCCCGGCTGCGGCAGGCGCCGCCCGAGCCCGGAACCTTCGAATCGCCGATCGGCACCGTCGTCATCGGGACGCGGGGCGACGACCGGCATGGCCCGGGCGCGGCGCTCATCATCGATCCGGGCGGAAACGACCTCTACGAGCGTGCGCCGGCGCGTGGCGGCGCGGTGTCGGTGATCGTCGACCTGGCGGGAAACGACGAGTACCGCGGCAGCGACGTGGCGCTGCGCGCGCTTTCCGCGATCGTCGAGCTCGCGGGCGACGACCGCTATGCGATGCAGGCGAGCGGACTCGCGGCCGCGCTCGCCGGCGCGTCGCTCGTCCTCGACTTCGAGGGCAACGACAGCTACGCGGCGAAGTTCTTCGCGCAAGGCGCGGCGGCGCTCGGCGTCGGCGCGCTCGTCGACTTCGCCGGGGACGACCGCTACCGGGTCGAGGCCTGGGGCCAGGGCTTCGGCATGGCCGGCGGCACAGGGCTCCTCTGGGACCGCGGCGGCAACGATCGCTACGTCGCGGGAGGCGTGCCCGATCCTTTCGCGCGCGGCGCCGGCCTGAGCTTCGCGCAGGGCGCGGGCATGGGCCTGCGCGGCCGGCTCGGTGGCGGCGCCGGCATCCTGCGCGACGACGCGGGCGCCGACTCCTACGAAGCGCAGATGTTCGCGCAGGGCAGCGGCTACTACTACGGTATCGGCCTGCTGTGGGACCGGGGCGGCGACGACCGCTATACGGCGTACCGCTACGCCCAGGGCAACGCGGCGCACCAGGCGGCCGGCGTGCTGCGCGACGAGGCCGGCGACGACCGCTACGCCGCGGACTGGTACGCGCAGGGCATGGGTCTCGACGTCGCGGTCGGCGTGCTGTTCGACGACGCCGGCGGCGACGTCCTCAAGGCTCGCGGCGGGTCGCAAGGCGCCGCGACCGCGAACGGGTTCGGCCTGCTCGCCGGCGCAGACGGCCGCTTCGAGCTCGCCGACGCCGCGCACGGCTGGGGGCGCGCCGAATGGCTTCGCGGCCTGCCGAGCGTCGCGGTCCTGCTGCACGCGAGCGGCGCGCGCTTCATCCGCGCAGGCGAGCCGGTCGCCGCGCCGCCCGCCGACCCGCCGGTCGCGGTGCAGGCGCCGAGCGCGCAAGCCTGCCCGTCGCCCGATCCGGGCGAGGCGCTGCTGTGCCGCGTGCGCGATGCGCCCGACCTGGAAGCGATATGGCGGGAGCTGAGAGCGCTGCTGAGCAACGACGCGCTCGCCGGCTGGATCGCGATCGCCCTCGGCCGGCGCCCGCCGCCGGCGGCGCAGGCCGAGGCGATCGCGGCCGAGCTCGCCGCGCGCGAAAGCTGCAACGTGCGCGCGCTCGCGCTGCGCGCCTGGCCGACGGCCGCGGCGGCGCAGGCCGGCATACGCTCCGGGTGCTACCGGCTGCAGGCGGCCGCGCTCGCGGCGTTCGCGCGGCTCGGCGCGCCGCCGCCGCGCGCTGCCGCGCTGCCTTCGTTCCTGCGCTCGCTACCGCCTCAGGACGACACCTTCTAGAGCTTGTGGGAGACCCCGTTGCGCAGCCGCACCATCCTCCAGAAGAAGTTCACCCGCTGGACGTCGCCGTTCTGCGCGGCGGGAACGAGCTGGCGCAGGTCGAGGTCGGGGTTGAAGCCGATCTGCGAGGAGAACCCGGCGAGCGCGCGCTCGACCCCGCCGAGGATCGGGTTGTCGGACTGGAAGTGGTTGACGATGAAGATGTCGCCGTCCGGGCGGCAGACGCGGTGCAGCTCTTCGAGCAGCTTGGCCGGCCGCGGCACCACCGAGACGACATACATCGCCACGACCTTGTCGAAGCTCGCGTCGGGAAAGGCCATGGCCTCGGCGTCCATCTCGAGCAGCGCGTCGATGTTCTTCAGCTTTGCGCGCGCGACGCGCGCGCGCGCCTTCTCGAGCATCTCGCGCGACACGTCGATGCCGGTGATGCGCACGTCGCGCGGATAGAGCGGCAGCGAGATGCCGGTGCCGACGCCGACCTCGAGCACCCGGTCGCCCGGCCTGAGCTTGAGCGCCTCCAGCACCGCCCGGCGGCCCGGCTGCAGCACGGCGCCGAAGATGACGTCGTAGATCCTTGCATAGCGCCGGTAGGCCGTCTTGACGGCTTCGATATGCATGAGTTGGCGGAATTCTGCCAGTAATCGGCATTCCCGGCACGCCGGTTTCGACTCGCTCGGCTAGCGCGCAGCCGCGCGCCAGAGCTTCTCCGGCGTCAGCGGCATGTCAAGGTGGCGCACGCCAAGGGCGTTCACGACCGCGTTCACCACCGCCGCCGGCGCGCCCACGGCGCCCGCCTCGCCCGCGCCCTTGACGCCGAGCGGGTGGGTCGTGCACGGCACGTGGTGGAAGCCGCAATCGAGCGCGGGCAGGTCGGCCGCCCGCGGCACGGCGTAGTCCATGAACGAGCCGGTGAGAAGCTGGCCCTCGGCGTCGTACACCGCGTGCTCGAGCAGCGCCTGGCCGATCCCCTGCACCGTGCCGCCGTGCACCTGCCCCTCGAGCAGCTTCGGGTTCATCGCGCGGCCGAAATCGTCGACGATGGTGTAGCGCTCGAGGGTCGCGCGGCCGGTGTCGGGATCGACCTCGACCTCGCAGATGTGGCAGCCGTTGGGATACGTATAGTCCGGGGGCGCGTGCGTCCGGGTCGACTCGAGAGGGCCCAGCTCGAACAGGCTCATCTTTCTGTCGGTTCCGGCAATTCGAAATTCGCCGTCGCGATAGTCGATGTCCGAGGCCGCCGCCTCCAGCCGGCGCGCCGCCTCCCGCCTGCCCTGCTCGATCACCTCGTCGGCCGCCTGGGTCGCGGCGACGCCGCCGAGCGCGAGGAAGCGCGAGCCGCCGGTCAGGCCCTCGGCCGGCACGACATCGGTATCGCCCTGCACGACCTTGATTCTCTCGGCATCGACTCCGAGCTTGTGGGAAAGAAGCTGCACGAAGGTCGTCGCATGCCCCTGCCCGTTGTCCTGCATTCCGGAATAAAGAGTCGCCCCTTCGGAGCTCACCGCGAGCCGCACCGTGTCCCCCGGGCCGCCGCCGCAGCGCTCGATGTACATCCCGAGGCCGATCCCGCGTTTCTTCTTTCCGCTCTCCGATTGCTTTCTGCGTTCGGCAAAGCCATCCCAGTCCGCCCGCTGCAGGGCGCGCTGCATGATCCCGGCGAAATCGCCGGAGTCGTAGCGGCTCTCGACCGGGGTCTGGTAGGGCATGTCGGAGGGCCGGATGAAGTTGCGCCGCCGCAGCTCCTCGGGCGCGAGGCCGAGCTCGCGCGCCGCGGCGTCGATCGTACGCTCGAGCAGATAGATCGCCTCCGGCCGGCCGGCGCCGCGGTAGGCGTCCACCGGCACCGTGTTCGTCAGCGTGCCCTTGATGCTCAGGCAAATACTTCCGATCCTGTAGACCCCGGACAGCATCGGCGCCGCGAGCTGCGGGATGAACGGTCCGAAGTTCGAGAGGTACGCCCCCATGTTCGCCCAGGTCGTCACGCGCAGCGCTACGAAGCGGCCTTCGCGGTCGGTGCCGAGCTCGACGATCGTCCAGTTGTCGCGCCCCTGCGCGTCGGAGAGGAAGCCTTCGCTGCGCTCGGCGGTCCAGCGCACCGCGCGCTGCAGGCGCCGCGCCGCCCACACCACCGCGGGCTGCTCGGGATAGAGGAAGATCTTCATGCCGAACGCGCCGCCGACATTGCCGGACACCACGCGCAGCTTGTCGCGCCCGGTCTTCAGCACCGCGTCGGCGATCTGCCCGTGCAGGTGGTGCGGGCCCTGGCAGGGCGTATAGAGCGTGCTGCGCCCGCTCGCGGCGTCGTGCTCGGCGAGCGCCGCGCGCGGCTCGATCGGGTTCGCCACCAGGCGGTTGTTCCAGAGCTCCAGGCGCGTCACGTGCGCCGCCCCGGCGAGCGCCGCGTCGACCTTCTCGCTGGCGTCGCCCAGGCCGATCTCGAACGCCACCTCGCCTTTCCGCGCATCGGTCACCGCGGGCAGCGGCTCGTAGTCGACCTCGACCTTCTCCGCCGCGTCCCTCGCCTGCGCAGCCGTCTCGGCGATCACCATCGCCACCGGATCGCCGACGTGCCGCACGCTGCGCAGCGCGAGCACCGGCCGCGGCGTCTCCTTCAGCCCCGGCACCGGGATCAGGCACGGGATATCGCCCAGCCCGTCGGCCGCGGCATCCTTGCCCGTGAGCACCGCGACCACGCCGGGCGCCTTCGCCGCCTCGGTGATTGAAATGCTCCTTATCCTCGCGTGCGCGTGCGGCGACCGCACGAAGCACGCGTGCGCCGCGCGCGCCAGCGCGAAGTCGTCCGCGTAGCGGCCGGCGCCCCGGAGGAGCGCGTCGTCTTCGATCCGCTGCAGCGATTGCCCGAGTGCGAACTTCATGGATGAGGCTAGAGAAGGTCTTTCCACTTCGCGCGCGTTTTCTGCTGCAGCTCCTTCGACGCCTCGGCCACGACCGGGAACTCGTCGAGGCGGTCCCAGGGGCGGCAGGCGTCGATGATCGCCTTGGAGCTGAGCGGCGCGTCGTAGGGGTAGGCGACGAACATCGGGTCGTTCTTCGATCCCATGCCGCGGCGGATGATGTCGATGTCGACCGCGGGATCGGTGCGCGTCGCGACCGCCCACATCACTTCCTGCAGGCTCGAGGGGTCGATGTCGTCGTCGACCACCACCGAGTAGCGCGACAGGTAGGCGCCGACGCCGCACTGGCTGAGGAGGTGCCCCGCCTGGCGCGCGTGCCCGGCGTAGCGCTGCCGGATCGCCACCACGTTGAACATGCGCGCGCCGCCGATCTCGTGCGCCCACACCGCCTTCACCTCCGACAGTCCCGCCGCCACGAGCGCGTCGTGCAGCAGCGCGGAGCGCATCACCGCCTTCGAATACGAATAGTCGTTCGGCGGTTTCGCCGGCGGGCTGCCCACCATGATCGGATCGTTTCGAAAGCAGATTCTTTCCACCGTGACCGCCGGCGCGGTTCCCGCCTTGCCGGGGTAGTAGCCGTGAAATTCGCCGAACGGCCCCTCGGGCCGCTCGTCGTTCGGCTCGACGAAGCCTTCGAGCACGATCTCCGAGGCGGCGGGAAAGGGGAGATGGGTCTTTTCTCCAAGAATCACCGCAACCGGTTCCTCGAGAATCGAACCCACATAGTTCCACTCGCACATGCCGAACGGGATCTCGATCCCGGAGATGAGATAGCCGAGCGGGTCGCCGCCGATCACGATCGCCACCGGGAAGCGCTTGCCCGCTTGCTTGTGCTTCTCGTACTGGATGCGCCCGTGCTTGCCCGGCACCATGTCCAGGGCGACATGCTTTTCATCCAGTACCTGCACCCTGTAGGTACCGACGTTGACCCAGTCGGAGTCGAGGTCGCGCGTCACCACCGAGCAGCCGGTGCCGATGTAGCGCCCGCCGTCGAGCTCGTGCCAGAGCGGCGAGGGAAAGACGTTCACGTCCACCTCGGCGCCTTCGCGCACGTTCTCCAGCACCGGGCCGGACCTCACCCCCTGGTATGGAAAATCCTTCGCCGCGGCCTGCCACTGCGCGGGCTTGCCGCGCAGCGCGGCCACCAGTCCGGCATGGTCTCTTTGCACCGGCAGCCTGAGGATCGAGGACAGGCGCGCCGGGCTGCTCGTGCTGCAGGTCAGCACGCGAAAGCCCTTCGGGTAGCCCTTGATGCGGTCGAAAAGCAGCGCCGGCGGCGCGTCCCTCCTGACGTTCAGCTCGCTGATCGCGCCGAGCTCGAGGTTCCAGTCCGCGCCCTCGACCCGCCGCAGCTCGCCGAGCTTTTCGACGTCCGCCAGCCAGCGCCGCAGATCGAGAGGATTCCCGCTCATCGCGGCGCATTATAAGATTCGCCGGCCATGAGACTCCTGCTTTCGCTGTGCCTCGCGCTCGCGTCGATCCCGGTCCAATCGCAGACCTACCCCAGCCGCCCGGTGCGCATCCTGGTCGGCTTCGCGCCCGGCGGCGGCGTCGACATCAGCGCGCGCCTGCTCGCGCCGAAGCTCTCCGAGTACCTCGGCCAGCAGTTCGTGGTGGAGAACAAGCCCGGCGCGGGCACCAACATCGCCGCCGCGGAAGCGGCGAAGTCGGCGCCCGACGGCTACACGCTGTTCGTGAACAGCCCGGCGGTGGTGATCAACACCGCGCTCTACGCAAAGCCGCCGTACCAGCTCTCGGATTTCACCGGCGTGTCGGTCTTCGCCTCGACCACCAACCTGCTCGTCGTTCCCGCCGCGCTCGAGGCGAAAACCGTGCAGGACCTGGTGCGGATCGCCCGGCAGAAGCCCGGCGCGCTCAACTATTCCTCCGCCGGGCCCGGCACCACGCAGCATCTCGCCGCCGAGCTCTTCAAGCTGCGCACCGGAACGAGAATCGTGCATATTCCCTACAAGGGCAGCGGTCCGTCGATCGCCGCCCTCCTCGCCGGCGACGTGCAGCTCTCCTTCATCAACCCGGTCGCGGTGGGCGCCCACGTCCAGGGCGGCCGGCTGCGCGCGCTCGCGGTCACCGACTCCAGGCGCACCGAGCTGATGCCCGAGGTCCCCACGATGAAGGAAGCCGGCGTCGACGGGGTCGAAGTCTCGCTCTGGTACGGCCTGCTCGCGCCCGCGGCCACGCCGCGCGAGATCGTCCATGCGCTCGCCGGCGCCGTCGCCCGCGCGACGCGCGACCCGACGGTGCGCGAGCAGCTGCGCAGGCAGGGCGCCGACCCGGTGGGCAACACCCCGGACCAATTCAACGCCTATCTTCGCGAGGAGCTCGCGCGCTGGACCGAAGTGGTGAAGGTCTCCGGGGCGAAAGTCGAATAGCCCTGCTGCCTCCGGAGGCGCGGCTGCGCGCGCCGCGGCGAGCGCTGCCGCCGTTTGCGCTCAACGCCGCGCGTCTATATCGTCTGGAGACATGACGGCGCGCTCGCTGGTTGGGGCACTCGCCGCGGCTGCCGCCCTGAGCGCGCAGGCGCAGGACGCGGTGCGTCCCGGGCAGGAGAGCTGGACCGTCATGCTGGGCGCGTTCCTGCCCGCGTTCAAGACCAAGATGCAGGTCGACAACGACCAGCTCGGCTCCGGGGACAACGTCGACCTCGGCGACGACCTTGGCGTCGACCAGGACGAGTCGGGCGGCTGGTTCGGCGTCGAGTGGCGCTTCGCGCCGCGGCATCGCCTCGGCTTCACCTACAGCCGCTTCACGCTGAGCGGGGAGCGAGTCATCGACCGCCAGATCCAGATCGACGACGAGGTGTTCCCGGTGGGCGCATCGCTGTCCTCGAGCCTGCGCCTCGAGATCATCCCGATCACCTACTCCTACTCGATCCTCAAGCGCGAGGCGGACGAGCTCGCGCTCACCGCCGGCGTGCACTGGAGCAGCCTGAAGTTCAACGTGAATGGCTCGGCCTCGACCGGCAACCTGGACGCCTCGCGCGAGGCGAGCGCCAAGGCGGACGTGCCGCTGCCGCTCTTCGGCCTGCGCTACGACCATCACTTCTCCGACCGGTGGTCCGCCGGCGCCAGCGCTGCCGTATTCGCGCTCAAGTTCGGGGCGGACACGTGGAACTTCGAGGAGAGCCTGTGGAGCGTGCGGCTGCACGCCGAGTACCGCTTCGCCCGCAATTTCGCCATCGGCGCGGCGCTCGACGGCTTCGACGTCGACGTCGACCTGAGCTCGGGAAGCTGGAACGGCGGCTTCGACTACGGCTACTGGGGGCCGCAGATCTACCTGATGGCGCGTTTCTAGCGCGCATGGCGAACGTCAATCCCTACCAGGCTCCTGCGGCCGCGGTCGCCGACGCGGGCGACTCCACGCAGCCGGTCCGCGTGTTCTCGGTGTCGGGACGTATCGGGCGCGCGCGCTACATCGCGTACAGCGTGGGCTTCTACCTCCTGTTCGGCTTCGTCGGCGGGGTCCTCGCCGTCGTCTTCGGCCAGGTCGGCACGGCGGTGACGCTGCTCGCCTGGATCGCGCTCGCGGTCGTCGGCTTCATGCTCACCATCCAGCGCTGCCACGACTTCAACGCGAGCGGCTGGCTCTCGCTCCTCGTCCTGGTGCCGCTCGCCAACCTGATCTTCCTCTTCATCCCCGGCAGCGACGGCCCCAACCGCTTCGGCGCGCCGACTCCGCCGAACACCGCGGGCGTGCTGATCGCGGCCTGGCTGTTGCCGGCGCTCTTCGTCGCCGGCATCGTCGCCGCGGTCGCGATCCCGGCCTACCAGGACTACGCGACGCGCGCCGGGCAGGCTCGGCAGCGCTAGGGAGGTCTTAAGACGTCGTCCCCGCGAAGGCGGGGATCCTACGGCTTCTTCTTCAGCGCCTTGCGCTCCCGGTCGCGCTCGGCATTGATCTCCACCGTGAGCTTGTAGGCGACGTAGTACTTGTAGATATTGGAAACGTAGGTCACGGTTTCCGCGCCGATCCGCTCGGCGGCGATCAGCTCGACGTGGTTGAACCACACGTTCGGATTCAGCCCGCGCTTGCCGGCGCGCGCGCGCAGCTGCTGCACCCGCCCGGGGCCGGCGTTGTACGCCGCGAACGCGAACAGCGTCTTGTTGACCGCGTCCATCGGCTCGCCCTCGAAGTATGTGTTCTGCAGATGGCGGATGTACTTGACCCCGGCGTGGATGTTCGGGTCGAGCCGGGTGATGTCGCCGGTCTTCATTTGCCGGCCGGTGTCGGGCATCAATTGCATCACGCCGATCGCGCCGGCCGGGCTTTTCGCGTTCTGGTCGAGGCGCGATTCCTGGTAGCCCTGCGCCATCATCAGCAGGTAGTCCAGATCGTAGCGGTCGCCGTACTTGCGGAAGATCTGCACCGTGCGCTCGAACTTGCCCATCTCCTCCTTCGAGGTCGCGGCGCGGACGAAGCGGGTGCTGCCGGTGTACTTGTTCTTCAGGATCCTGGCGAAGGCGCGATCCTGCCCGTAGTTCTGCGCGAACGCCGAAATCTCGGCCTTCAGGCGCGGGCTCGCCTTGCGGATCATCCAGGCGATGTCCCCGCCCTCGTGCACCTTCAGGTCCTCGCGCGGCTTGATGCGCTTGAAGACGCGCGCCCACACGAGCGCCTTGTAACGGTCGACGACCAGGAGGCCGAGCAGGCCCGCGTTCAGCATCTCGAGCAGGTCGTCGTCCTGCAGGTCCTCGGGTGCCGCCTTGAGCTCGAGCGGCGCGCGGCCCTGCTGGCGCAGGCGGGCGCTCAGCTCCTCGAGGTGCGTCCAGTAGCTCGACGAGCGGCGAACGAAGAGCCGCTGCCCGGCGAGATCGTCGAGCGACGCGAGCTGCGGCGAGGCCGGCCCGGTCACCACGATCTCGGCGACGTCGCGGAAGAACGGCGCGCCGAAGTCGACCTCCCTCAGCCGCTCGGGCGTGATGGTGAGGATGCCGGCGGCGATATCGCCGCGCCCCTGCACCAGCGCAGTGATCAGCTCGTCGCGCGCGGTCGGGATGAAGTGCACGTAAATGCGGATGTGCTTGCGCTTGAGCTTGTACTTCGCGTTCAGCACCTCCTCGAACTTCTTGAGCAGCTCGTACTCCACGCCGCTCTGGCGGCCGCGGTCGATCCAGTACTGCATGCGCGAAGGCGCGACCAGCGCCCGCACCGCGCGCCGCTCGATCATGCCGTCGAGATCGCCGGTCCATGGCTGCGCCATCGCCTCCAGCAGCGCCTCGTCGGCCTGCGCGTGGCCAAGGCCGGCCGCCGCCGCCAGCGCCGCGAGCAGGCGCTTCAGGTGCGGATCTCCTCGAGCACCGGCCGCAGGTAGCCGAGAAAAGCGTCCGGGTTCTCGCTCATGGGGAAGTGCCCGAGGCCTTTCATGACGGTCATCTTCGCCCCCTTCACCCGCGCAACCACGGCCTCGGTATCGCGCGGCGAGGCCGAGTAGTCGTACTCGCCGGTGAGCAGGTAGAGCGGGCAGACGGTGGTGTCGATCGCGCCGATGCGGCCGCGGACGTCGCCGTCGACCTGATAGAAGTAGAGATCCCCCGTGAAAACCCCCGGCCCGCCCTGCATGTAGTGCCAGACCGTCTCCCAGCGCTCGCGCTCGGGGCTGAGCGGCGACATGAGCCCGTAGGCGACCGCGCCGCAGGCGCGGCCGCCGTGCACCTCGGGATGGTCGAGCCAGGAGGCGTCGTAGTAGCGCTCCACGTAAGCGCCGCTCTGCAACCCGATCAGCGCGCGCAGCTCGCGCGCGTGCTTCAGCGCGAGCTCGAGCACGATGCGCCCGCCGATCGAGCAGCCCATCACCACCGGGCGCTCGAGCCCGAGCGCGCGCGCGAAGTCCATGATCATCGCCACGTAAGCGTCGGTGGTCAGCCGGTAGTCCTCGTTCTGCCATCCCTCGGGCGGCGACGACTTGCCGTGCCAGGGCATGTCGAACGTGATCACCCGGTAGCTTTTTGTTATCGAAGAATCATTGAGCACCGCGCGGTACTGGCGACCGTCGGAGCCCGCGGTGTGCAGGCATAGCAGCGGAATACCCTGCCCTGCTTCTTCAAAATAGATTCGGTGTTTCCCGAGCTGCGTGTAGCGCCCGACGATCGGCTCGAGCTTCATGCGTTCCTCGGCGCCGCGAGGACCAGCTTCACGTAGAGCAAATACGCCATCAGCACGCGCTGATCGCCCTCGAACCTCACCTCGCCGCGCCTGAGGAGCGCGAACAGATCGTGCCACCCGGGCGCCGGCGTCTGCTGCCAGAACTTCTCCCACGACTCCCGGCGCGCGCGGATGGCGAACTTCCACGGCCGCATCACGAACGGGCCTTTCTCGAGCGAAAGCAAGCCATCTTTCACCGTGAGCAAGTACTGCTGATCGCCCACTTCGACCATGAACGTCTCGTTCATGCCCCGCCCCCAGCGCACGACCGCCGGATTGCGATTCACGATTTCCGGGAGTGGGTCGATCATTTCTCGGGCCGCTGCGGGAAGCTGCGGCCGAAGACGCCCTCGGCGATGCGGTTCTTGAGGATCTCGATCGAGCCGCCGGCGATCATCCAGCCGCGGCAGCGGCGCGCGCAGTACTCGACGAGCTCCTCCTGGCTGTAGCCCATCGCGCCCATCACCTGGAGCGCCTCGTTGGCGACGTCGAAGCCGGTGCGGTTGCAGTACGCCTTGGCGATCGCGGTCTCCTCGGCCGAGGGCATGCCGCGGTCCGCGTTCACCGCGGCGCGATAGAGAAGGAGCTGCGCCGCGTCGAGCGCCATCTTCATGTCGGCGAACTTCCACTGCAGCCCCTGGAACTCGGCGAGCAGGCGCCCGAACTGGCGCCGCTCGAGCGCCCAGGCGCGCGCGCGCTCGAAGGCGTAGCGCCCGAGCGCAGCCGAGCGCGCGGCGTTGCCGATGCGCTCGACGTTGAAGCCCGCCATCTGCTTCTTGAACCCGCCTTCGCCCAGGAGAACCATTTCCTTCGGCACGCGCACGTTGTCGAAGTGGATCTCGGCCCACTCTTCTCCCGACATGAAGCGGGAGGGCTTCCCGGCCTTCAGGCCCGCAGCGTTCCTCTCGATCAGAACAGAACCGATGCCGCCGACCCCCGGCCCGAAGCGCACGTACGCCAGGATCACCTCGGCGTAAGCCGAGTGCGTCATGAAGATCTTGGAGCCGTTGACGCGAAAGCCGTCGCCGTCGGGAGTCGCGCTGGTCTTGAGGTCGGTCACCGCCGAGCCGGCGTCGGGCTCGGTCATGCCGACCGAGATCACCGCTTCGCCCGCCAGAAGCTTTTTCAAGAATTTGGATTTCTGAAAAGAAGAGCCGTATTCGCCGAGGACCCGAATCGGACCGAAGTTCCCCGCCTGCACCACATCCGCGCTGCGCGGGCAGACCGAGGCCACGGTCTCGATGGCGATGAGGGCATCCATCAGGCTGCCGCCCTGCCCGCCGTCGGCCTCGGCGAGCGTGATGCCGAGCAGTCCCTGCTTCGCCATGAGCTTCGCGACGTCCCACGGGTACTCGGGATTGTGCGCGCGCTCGCGCGCGCCGGAGGCGAGATGCTTTTTCGAGAACGCGAGAACCGCCTCGCGGAACTGCTGCTGCTCGGGCGTCAGCTGGAAGTCCATGCGGGCCGATGGTAGCCGAGCGGGACCGGCGGCTGGTCGAGATACGGCGGCGTCTCGGAGAGGCCGAGCGCGGGCTTCAGGTAGCGGATGCGCCCGTCGGGAGCGTCCATCTCGCCGAAGAGCGGCGCGAGCTCGGCCTCGGGCAGATCGTCGGGCAGCCCGGCGTAGTCCCGGGCGATGCCGCGGTCGACGATCCACTTCCCGACCCGCGCGAGCGCCACGCGCACGAGCCAGCTCCCGCCCACGCGTGCGCGGCGCTCGAGCGCGACGCATACGCCAAAGGCCATCAGGTACCCGCTCACGTAGTCGATCGCCGACACCGGCAGCAGGCTCGGCTTGCCGTCCTTGCCGTGCGCATCCGCCATGCCGCTCACCGCCTGCACGATGCTGTCGAAGCCGCGGCGCTCGCGCCACGGCCCGGTCGCTCCCCAGGCGCTCAAGGACGCGCAGACGATGCCGGGCCGCAGCTCCGCCAGCGCCTCGGGCGAGAAGCCGCGCGCCGCGAGCGCGCCCGGCCGGTACGACTGCACGAATACATCGGCTTGCTTGACCAGCTCCTTCAAGACCTGCGGTTCTTTTCGGAGATCGATCCGCGCAGAACGCTTGCCGATGCCGGTATCGAGATCCATGAGCCCCGAGTCGGGCAGATGCGCCGCGCTGATCTTGAGCACTTCGGCGCCGTGCTCGGCGAGGCTCTTGGCGCACGTCGGCCCGGCGAGCACGCGGGTGAGATCGAGCGCCCGCACACCGCCGAGGGGACGCCTCGAGGGCTCGATCTTCTCGATTGGAGAATCCGCAATGCGTTCGATCGTCAGAAGCGGCTGATCGGCGAGCGCCAGCGCCTGCGCGTGGCGGCTCCAGCCTTCGTGAGAACGGACAAATCCGGCGCAGCCGCCGGCGGCGTGGATCGCGTCTTCGAGCGCCTCGCCGTGCCAGGCGCGGCTCGCCTCCTCCGCGCGGGCGCGCTCGTGCGGCGCGCCGAGCACGCGCATCGCAGCCTCGCGGTGGTTCGGGAAGTTGCAGTGGATGCTGATCCAGCCCTCGCGCACCGGGTAGAAGCCGCTCAGCGGATCCCACACCGCCGGCGCCTTGCCGTCGACGCGCAGGTACCTCGCGCTGCGCAGCGAGACCGCGGCCGCGCGGGCGTTCACTGCCACAAGTTGAATCTTTCCGGAGAGAGTTCTAATGGCAACACCTAACGCCCCGAGCGCGCCGCAGGCGGCGGCCGCGACACGGTAGCGCAACGGCAGCACCGGATCGTCGCCGACGATGTCGACCCCGGAATGATCCAGTCCGGCGGCAGCCAGCACCTCGCGCAGCGCGGCCTGCGGCATCAGGCCCCTTTCAGCGCCACCAGGGCATCGACCGCGACGACGCCGTCGGCCTTGACGACGAGGGGATTGATCTCGGCCTCGCGCACCGGCCGGCCCTGCGCCAGGGCGAGCCGCGAAAGCGCCGAGACGGCCCGCGCGAGCGCTTTGACGTCGCCGCGCGGCAGGTTGCGATAGCCGCGGATCGCGGCCAGGCCCTTCACCTGCTCGATCATTTCCGCGGCCTCAGCTTCGCTGACCGGCGCGATGCGCAGCGCGTAATCGCGGTAGAGCTCGGCGAGCACGCCGCCCGCGCCGACGAGCACGAGCGGCCCGACCACCGGGTCGTCGCGGTACCCGACGATCGCCTCGGCGAGCCCCGTCTGCATCTGCTGCACGAGCACGCGCTGCGCGCCCATCTGGCGCGCCGCTTTCTCCAGCTCCTCGCGGCTCGCGATGCCGAGGGCGACGCCGCCGCGCTCGGTCTTGTGCGCTTCGAGCAGCTTCACCGCCACGGGGTAGCCGAGCGGATGCGTGAAGCCCGGCGCCTCGGCAATCGCCCAGCGCGCGGCCGGAACGCCGAGCGCCGCGAGGAGCTCGAAGGGCTGCGACGGCAGATCGCCCGGCGCAGCCAGCGCCGGCGCCTTTCTGGGCGAGCGCCACGAGAGAAACGCCGCGACCGCATCGGCGCAGGCCTCGGGCGTGCGGAACGCCGGAATTGCGGCCGCGGCGGCAAGCGCGAGCGAGCGCTCGGCGTGCGGCGTGAAGAAGCAGGCTACGGGCTTCGATTTCCCCGACTGAATGATGGGTCGAACGGCAAGCTCGGGATGAAACTGCGCGGACGAGCCCACGCAGGCGACCACCAGGTCGCACTCCGAGCGCGCCGCTTTCTCGAGCGCCTCGGCGTAGCTCTGCCCGCTCGCGGCCATCGTCAGGTCCATGATCGGCGCGGCGAGCTCGACGCCGCGCAGGCCGAGGCGGTCGACCACGCTCGCCGCGCCGCCGCCGGTGGTCGTCACGACGCTGACCCGGCCCGGCCTTTGGAGATTCGAGGCGGTCCTTCCCGACAGCAAAGGAGCAATTTCGAGCAGCGTCTCGAGCAGGTCGACGCGCAGGATGCCGCAATCGTGAAAGTAGGCGTCGAGCGCGGCGTCGCTGCCGGCGAGCGCGCCGGTGTGGGAGAGCGCCGCGGCTTCGCCGAGCGCGGAGCGCCCGAGCTTGTAGGCGGCCACGGCCTTCCCGGCGGCATGCGCTGCGCGCGCCGCTCGCGCCAGCCGCTCGGCGTCCCGGATCGTTTCCAGGAAGAGCGCGATGACGCGCGTGCCGGGATCCGCGGCGAGCAGCTCCACCAGCTCGCCGACCCCGAGGTCGGCCTCGTTGCCTACCGAGACGAGCTTCGCGAAGCCGAGACCCCGGGCCGCGCCGCGCGAGAGCAGCGTCCCGAGCATGGTGCCGCTCTGCGACACGATGCTCGTCGTCCCCGCCGGGAGCGCGTCCATCTCGAGCACCGCATTCACGCTGAGCGCGAGCCGGCCCGGAACGTCGATCACGCCCATGCTGTTCGGGCCGAGGATGCGCACGCCGAGCGCGCGCGCGCGCGCCACGAGCTCGGCCTGGCGCCGCATGCCCTGCGGCCCGGCGTCGGCGAAGCCGCCGCTGAACACGCTCGCGACCGCGACGCCGCGCCTGCCGCAGTCCTCGAGCGCCTGCTCGACGTCCTCGATCAGGATGTAGGCGTGGTCCACCGCTTCCCCGACATCGGACACGCGGGCATAGGCCTGCTCTCCGAAGATCTCCTTTCGCGTGGGATTGACCGGAAAGACCTTCCCGGCGTAGCCGTGCCTGCGCAGATAGCGCTGCGGGCGCGCGGTGTTCTTGGCGGCGTCGCCCGAGGCGCCGATGAGCGCGACCGATCTCGGCGCGAACAGCGCCCGCGCAAGGCTCATTCCAGCTGCCACAAGCGCTGCAGGACTTCCTTTGCCCGCGCCTCGCCGATGACCGGCGTGGCGAGCTCGAAGTACTTTTCCTCCAGCGCCCGGTCGGAGAGCGGCGCGTCCGGGTCGCCGATGCGCGTGGGCTGCAGCCATTCCTCGCGGCGGCCGCGCGCGGTGATCGCGACCCGCGCCGCGCGCTTCGCCGGAAACGCGGCCTCGAGCTCCGGGTCCACAGAGACTTTGATTTTTCCGAGAACTTCCTTTGTCTTGGGATCCTGCAATCGCTCGGGAGAGAAGGCGGCGAGGCGCACCGAGCCGTGGGTCAGGGCAGTCGCGACGACGTACTTGAGCGAAAAGCGCCCCTCGGCCGGCGTACGCGGGTCTTCGTAATGCGCAACCTCGAGGCCGGCGCGGTAGGTGGCGACCTCGACGCGGTCGATTTCCCCGGGTTGCACTTTCATTCGTTTCTTGAGCTCGAGCGCCCCGTCGATCGCGGCGAAGGTGTGGCCGCAGCACGCGTGGTTCTTGAAGGTCATGCGCGTGATGTGGAAGTCGCTTCCGAGCGTGGCGAAGCCGCGCTCGAAGTCGGGGTTGTCCCCCATGGCGGCGGCAAAGCCCGCCATGACGTCGAGCGAGCCGGTGACGCCTTCGCGCGCCATGAGCGCGGCCTCGACTCCCGAGCTGGCGGCGCGGCCGGCGTGCAGCGGCTTCGACATCGAATCCATGCGGAACGCCTGCTGCAGGCCGGCGGCGAACGTCGTCACGGTGGCGAGCGCGTGCGCGAACCTCGCGCGGTCGAGCCCGAGCGCCTCGGCCGCGGCCGCCGCGGCGCCGAACGCGCCGATCGTGCCGGTGTTGTGCCAGTGCCGGTAGTGCGCCTTCCCCATCGCCGCGCCGATGCGCGTGGAGATCTCGTAGCCCACGACGATGGGTCTGAGCCCTTCCGTAAGAGCCCTCGAGGCGGCGATGGTCGGAGCACCCGGGTGATAGATGCCGTCGCGAAAGATGTCATCGACCTCGACCGTGTGCGCGGCGGTGCCCTCGATCAGCGCCTTCAGCCGCGGCGACTCGCTCTCCCCGGCGAACGCCTTCTTCATCAGCGTCACCGGCGGCACCCCCATGCCCGGATAGAGCGCAGCGTGCCAGTCGATCAGCGCTCGGCGAGCGTGATGCACCACGTCCTTCGAGAGGGGCTTGTTCCTGAAAGAAACAGCCCAGTCGGCGAAGCGCTCGACGAGGTGCATCAGCCGAGCGCGCGCGCCGCGGCGTCGATGCGGCGGCACGCTTCCTCGAGATTGGCGAGCGAGCTCGCGAAGGACACGCGGAAGTACGGCGACAGGCCGTAGCCCGCGCCGTTCGGCACCGCGACGCCGTGCTCGAGCAGATGCGCGGTCACGTCGGCGTCGGTCCTGATGCTGCCTTTGCCGATCCATCCGGCGCAGGACACGTACCCATAGAAGGCGCCGTGCGGCGGCTCGCACGCCAGGCCCGGAATCGCATTCAGCCGCGGCACGATGAAGTCGCGCCGCGCCTGGAATTCGCGGCAGCGCTCGGCCACGATGTCCATCGGGCCGTTCAGCGCCGCGACCGCGGCGGCCTGGCTCACCGACGAGGGGTTGAGCGAGCTCTGGCCCTGCATGCGCGCCATGGCGCGGATGAGATCGACCGGACCGCACGCGTAGCCCAGGCGCCAGCCGGTCATGGCGAAGGTCTTCGACACGCCGTTCACGGTGAGCGTGCGTGCGGCGAGCTGCGGCGCCACGGCGGCGAGCGTGGCGAAAGGCCGCCCGTCGAACAGCACGTGCTCGTAGATGTCGTCGCTGATGACGTGCAGCGATGGATGCCGCTCGAGCACCGCGGCGAGCGCGCGCAGCTCACCGGCGCCGTACACCGCGCCGCTCGGGTTGGAGGGCGAGTTGAGCATCAGCCACTTGGTTTTCCCCGTGATGGCCCGCTCGAGCGCTTCGGGCCGCAGCTTGAACCCGTCCTCGGGGCGCGTCGGGATCCAGACCGGCACGCCCTGGGCGAAATGCGTGATGTCGGCGTACGCCACCCACGACGGCGCCGGGATCAGCACCTCGTCGCCCGGGTCGAGCGTCGCCATGAGCGCGTTGTACAGGACCTGCTTCCCGCCCGCCCCGGCCGAGATGTTCTCCGGCCGGCAGTCGAGGCCGTTCTCGCGCCTGAACTTGGCCGCGATCGCCGCTTTCAGCTCCGGCGTGCCGTCCACCGGCGTGTAGTGCGTCTGGCCGGCGCGCATCGCGCGGTACGCCGCCTCGATCACGTGGTCGGGCGTATTGAAGTCGGGCTCGCCCTGCGCGAGCTCCACGATGCTCGCGCCCGCGGCGCGCAGCTCGCGCGCGCGCTGCGCGGCGCGGGCCGAGGCCGAGATGCGGGCGCGCGCGGCGCGCGCCCCGAGGAGGCTTGCCATTCTTGTGATAATAGAAGGGTCCTGACCCCATTTTCAGGAAAAGGGTCCTGACCCCTTTCTTGGGCTGGTTCCCACTGTACCCTGTAGGCCATGCCCACCCCGCCGTTCCGCGCCGACCACGTCGGCAGCCTGCTGCGCCCGCCGCAGCTCAAGGAGGCGCGCGAAGCTTTCAAGGCCGGCCGCATCCCGCGGCAAAAGCTCGCCGCGGTCGAAGACGCCTCGATCAGAAAGGCGATCGCGCTGCAGGAAGCCGCCGGCCTGCAGTCGATCACCGACGGGGAGTTCCGGCGCGCGTTCTGGCACGTCGACTTCCTCACCGGCTTCGACGGCATTGTCGCCACCCAGGGACAGTACGCGCTCAAGTTCCACGGCGAGGGCGGCGCCGAGTCCGAGACGCGCTCGATGATGGTGGTGAACGGCAAGGTGCGCCGCTCCAGGCCCATCATGGTGGATGCCTTTCGCTTCCTGAAGGAAAACACCTCCCGGGTTGCCAAGCTGTGCATTCCGGCGCCGACCTACCTCCACATGCGCGGCGGGCGCAGGGTGGTCAACGAAAGCGCCTATCCGGACGTTGAGGAGTTCTGGAGGGACATCACGGCTGCCTACCGCCAGGAAATCGCCGATCTCGCGAAGGCGGGACTGCAATACCTGCAGATCGACGACGTCTCTTTCGCCTGCCTGTGCGACGAGGGCATCCGCGCGCAGGTGCGCCGCGACGGCGAGGACCCGGCCCGGCTTCCGGCGAAATACGTTTCGGTGATCAACGATATTCTGAGACAGCGACCCGAAGGCCTCGGGGTGACGATGCACACCTGCAGGGGCAACCACGCCAGCATGTGGATGGCCGAAGGCGGCTACGACGCGGTCGCCGAGGCGGTGTTCCAGACCGGGGTCGACGGCTTCTTCCTCGAATACGACACCGCGCGCGCCGGCGGTTTCGCGCCGCTGCGCTTCGTGCCCAAGGGAAAGAAGGTCGTGCTCGGGTTGATCTCGACCAAGAAACCGCGGCTCGAGGACAAGGATCAGCTCAAAAAGCGGGTGAACGAGGCCGCAAAGTACGTGCCCCTCGAGAACCTGTGCCTGTCGCCGCAATGCGGCTTTGCATCAAGCGAGGTGGGCAACAAGCTGACCGAGGACGACGAGAAGCGCAAGCTCGAGCTGGTGGTTGAAACGGCCCGGGAAATCTGGGGTTAGAATCCGCACCATCTCTTGGAGGAGGGAAGAATGAAGAAGCTAGTCGTCGCAACCGCGCTCGCCGCCGCGTTCGGCGCCGCGCACGCGCAGCAGAGCGTCAAGATCGGGCTGGTGCTGAGCTCGTCGGGCCAGTTCGCCGACGCCGGCGCGCAGCTCGACAACGGCATCAAGACCTACATGAAGATGCACGGCGACACCGTCGCCGGCAAGAAGATCGAGCTCATCCGCCGCGACACCGGCGGCATCGCGCCCGACGTGTCGAAGCGCCTGTCGCAGGAGCTCGTGGTGCGCGACAAGGTCGACATCCTCGCCGGCTACGTGCTCACGCCCAACGCCATGGCGGCGGCCGACGTCTCGGCCGAGGCGAAGAAGTTCATGGTGGTGATGAACGCCGCCACCTCGATCATCATCACCAAGTCGCCCTACATGATCCGCACCTCGGTGGTGCTGCCGCAGGTGATGGAGACCTTCGGCACCTGGGCTGCCACCCGCGGCGGGGTCAAGCAGAGCTACACCATGGTCACCGACTACGGCCCGGGCCACGACTCGGAGCGCGCCTTCCAGACCGGCTTCAAGAACGCCGGCGGCACGATCGTCGGCTCGGTGCGCTTCCCGATCGCGAACCCGGACTTCGCCGCCTTCGTGCAGCGCGCGAAGGACATCGCCCCGGAGTCGATCTACATCTTCATCCCGGGCGGCGCGCAGCCCGCGGCGCTCGGCAAGGCGTTCGCCGAGCGCGGCATCGACAAGCAGAAGACCAAGGTGTTCGGCTCGGGCGAAGCCACCGCCGAGGCGGCGCTCAAGGCGATGGGCGACAACGCGCTCGACATCATTACCGCCTGGCACTACGACTACAAGCTCGACAACAAGCTGAACCAGGCGTTCGTCAAGGAGTTCAACGCGATGCACGGCCGCAACCCCGACTTCTTCTCGATCGGCGGCTACGACGGCATGCACGCGATCTACGAGACGCTCAAGAAGACCAAGGGCAACACCGACGGCGAGGCGCTGATCAAGGCGGCGAAGGGCCTGGAGTGGCAGAGCCCGCGCGGCCCGATGTCGATCGACTCCGAGACGCGCGACGTGGTGCAGACGGTCTACATCCGCCGCGTGCAGAAGGTCGGCAACGAGCTGGTGAACGTGCCGTTCGACAAGGTCGAGAACGTCAGGGACCCGGACGGAGAGCGGCGCAAGAAGAAATAGCCTCGTCCTAGGCGATGCTGTCCTCGCTGGCGACCGTGCTGTTCGACGGTTTCGCCTACGGCATGCTGCTGTTCCTGCTGTCGGTGGGGCTGTCGGTGACGCTCGGAATGATGAATTTCGTCAACCTGGCGCACTGCAGCTTCGCCATGGTGGGCGGCTACGCCACCGTCACGCTGGTGCGCGAGCTCGGCTGGCCGTTCCTCGCCACCCTGCCGGTGGCGTTTATCGCGGGCTCCCTGATCAGCCTGGTCCTCGAAAGGACGCTCTATCGGCACCTCTACCGCTCCTCCGACCTCGACCAGTGCCTGCTCACCATCGGCATCGTGTTCGTCTCGGTCGCGGCGTTCGCGTGGCTCTACACCAGCGAGCAGCAGTCGGCGCGCCCGCCGGAATGGCTGCGCGCCACGGTCACGCTCGGCGGGGCGAGCTTCGCCGGCTACCGCCTGTTCCTGATCGTCGTCGGCCTCGCGATCACCGGGCTGCTGGTTTTTCTCCTGGAACGAACCCGGTTCGGCGCCCAGGTGCGCGCCGCGGTCGACAACCAGCGCATGGCGCGCGGCCTCGGGATCGACGTCGACCGCGCGTTCATGGTCACGTTCGCGCTCGGCGGCGGCCTGGCGGGCCTGGGCGGCGCGCTCGCGATCGAGGTGGTCGGCCTCGACCCGACGTTCGCCCTCGCCTACCTGGTGTACGTGCTGATCGTGGTCGCGGTCGGCGGGCTGGGGTCGATCGGCGGCTCGTTCGCCGCGGCGGTGGTGCTCGGCATCAGCGACATGGCGGGCAAGTACTACTTCCCCTGGCTCGGCGCCTTCCTCATCTACCTGGTCATGGTCGCGCTGCTGATGTGGCGCCCGGCGGGGCTGTTTGGAAAGCGCTAGCGCCCATTTCCGCGAGAAGGTGCGCTGGCATCCGCTGGAGATCGCATTCTGGCTGTGCACGCTCGCGCCGTTCGTCGTCACGCCGAACTACCTGTCGCTCGCGAGCCAGATCGCGATCACGGCGCTGTTCGCGCTGTCGCTCGACCTGATCCTCGGCTACGCCGGCCTGGTGTCGCTCGGCCACGCGGCCTTCTTCGGCGTCGGCGCCTATACCGCGGGCCTGCTTTCCAAGCACTACACCGGCGAGCCGCTCACGGGTCTCGTTCTCGCGGGAATTCTCGCCGGAATCGTGGGCTACGCGACGAGCCAAATCATCGTGCGCTTCCGGCACCTCGCGCTCATCATGCTCACCCTGGGCTTCGGGCTGCTGCTGCACGAGGCGGCGAACAGCGCGAGCGGGCTCACCGGCGGCGCCGACGGCCTGCAGGGCGTCAACGTGCGGCCGCTCTTCGAGACCTTCCGCTTCGACCTCTACGGCCGCACCGCGTATGCGTACTCGCTTGCGGTCCTGTTCGTCTGCTTCCTGGTCTCGAGGCGGATCATTCATTCCCCGTTCGGCCTCGCCCTGCGCGGGATCCGCGAGAACGCCACGCGCATGCCGGCGATCGGCGCGCCGAGCCGCGCGCACCTGCGCAAGGCCTACACCCTCGCCGCGGTGATGGCGGGCATCGCCGGGGCGCTGCTCGCGCAGACCACCGAGACCGTGTCGCTCGAGACGCTGTCCTTCGGCCGCTCGGCCGACGTGCTGGTGATCCTGATCCTCGGCGGCGCCGGGCGGCTCTACGGCGGCATCGTCGGCGCCATCATCTACCTCGTGGCGCGCGACCAGTTCTCGGGCATCAACCCGCAGTACTGGTACTTCTGGATCGGGCTGCTGCTGGTGGTGGTGGTGATGTTCCTTCCGAACGGGGTCCTGGGTGGAGCGGGCGCTCTCTACAAGAAGCTTAAGTAAGTCGTTCGGCTCGCTCGTCGTGGCGCAGGACGTCGCGCTCGAGCTGCCGCCGGGCGTGCGCTACGCCCTGATCGGCCCGAACGGCGCCGGCAAGACCACGCTCATGAATCTCCTCACCGGGATGCTGCGCCCGGACTCGGGCCAGGTGTTCCTCGGCGCCGAGGAGATCACATCGCTCGCGCCCGAGGCGCGGGTGAAGAAAGGCCTCGCGCGCACCTTCCAGATCAATACGCTGTTCCCGCAGCTCTCGGCGATCGAGGCGGTCGCGCTCGCGGTGCTCGAGCGCGAGGGCGCGGCGCACAACTGGTGGCGCGGGCTGCCGCGCTTCAGGGCGGGCATCGACGAAGCTCATGCGATCCTGAGCTCACTCGGGCTCGAGGCCGCCTCGTTTCGCATCACCAAGGAACTGCCCTACGGCCAGCAGCGGCTGCTCGAGATCGCGCTCGCGCTCGCCACGCGCCCGCGCGTGCTGCTGCTCGACGAGCCGGCGGCCGGGGTGCCGAAGGACGAGAGCGCGGCGCTGTTCGACGCGATCGCGAACCTTTCGCGCGACCTCACCATCCTGTTCATCGAGCACGACATGGACGTCGTGTTCCGCTTCGCCTCGAGAATCATCGTCATGGTCGGCGGCCGGATCCTGGTCGAAGGCGCGCCGCAGGAGATCGCGCGCGACGAGCGCGTGCGCGAGGTGTACCTCGGGAAAGCCCGTGTCTGAGCCGCTGCTCGAGCTGCGCGGGGTGCGCGCCGGCTACGGCGACGCGGTGGTGCTGGAGGACGTCTCGCTCGAGCTCGCGGCGGGCGGCAGCCTGGCGGTGCTCGGGCGCAACGGCGTCGGCAAGTCGACGCTGCTCCTCACGATCATGGGCTACACCCGGCTCCACCAGGGCCGCATCCGCTTCAAGGGGCGGGACATCAGCGCCCTGCCGCCGCACCGGCGCGCCCAGCTCGGCCTGGGCTGGGTGGCGCAGGAGCGCGAGATCTTCCCCTCGCTCGCGCTCGAGGAGAACCTCACGGTCGCCGCGCGCCCCGGGCGCTGGGACCTCGCCTCGATCTATCGCCTCTTTCCCCGGCTGGAGGAGCGCAAGGCGAACATGGGCAACCAGCTCTCCGGCGGCGAGCAGCAGATGCTCGCCATCGCGCGCGCGCTCATGACCAATCCCGAGCTGCTGCTGCTCGACGAGCCGCTCGAAGGCCTGGCGCCGATCATCGTCGAAGAGCTCGACGCTTCGCTGCAGAACCTCCAGGGGACGGCGATGCTGCTGGTCGAGCAGCACACCGAGATCGCGCTCTCCCTGACCGACGACGCCGTGGTGATCGAGCGCGGCCGCATCGTGCACCGCGCGCGCTCCGCCGAGCTCGCGCGCGACCCCGACATGGCCGTGCGCGTCCTCGGCCTCGGCTAAAAGGGGTCAGGACCCTTTTTTTGGAAAAGGGGTCAGGAGCCGTTCCGTGTCGTCCATTCGCCGCCTCCTGCGTTTAGCAGCCATGCCCCGACCACTGAGAACGGCACCGGGCGGGTTCGTCTACCACGTACTGAACCGCGCCAACGGTAAGCGCAGGATCTTTGAGCATGACCGCGACTACCTGGCATTCGAGCGGGTATTGGCGGAGGTGCAGGAACGCGTACCCGTGCGCATCCTCGCCTGGTGCGTGATGCCGAACCATTGGCACCTGCTGCTTTGGCCGCAGCAAGACGGCGAGCTCTCCAACTACATGCGCCTGGTGACACTTACGCATACGCAGCGGCTTCACGCACACCGCGCGAGCGCTGGAACCGGACACGTCTACCAGGGTCGGTTCAAGTCGTTCGTGGTGCAGCACGACAGTCACTTCCTGGCGGTATCACGCTACGTCGAGGCGAACGCGCTGAGCGGCAAACTCGTCCAGCGGGCTGAGGATTGGCGCTGGGGCAGCCTGTGGCACGTGCAGCGGGGGAAAAGCGACCAGGCGCCGGGCCTGCACCCGTGGCCGATCACGCGGCCGGGCGATTGGCTCTCGTACGTGAATCGACCGGCCGAGGCGGCCGAGGCCGACGGCTTGCGCCGTTGCGCGCGCCGAGGCTCTCCTTTCGGGGACGAAGCTTGGGCGGCGAGCGTCGCGGAGCAGCTCGGTTTGCAGTCCACCCTGCGTCCGCGCGGACGTCCTGCGAAAGAAGAGGGGGACTCCTGACCCCTTTTCCAAAAAAAGGGTCCTGACCCCTTTTAGCGGTCCTTGGCGAGCAGGGCTTCGAGCATGCGCCGCGCGGCCATCGGCGCAGCGTCGACCGCGATGTTGATCCTCGGAAGATTCGCGTCCATGTTGCGCTGCTGCGCCTCGAGCACCGGGAAGTCCTCGTTGAACACCTTCACCATGTCGACCGAGAAGATGTTCTCCATCTCCGCATCGCCGAGGCCGAAGTTGCGCACGAAGCCGAAAAAGTAGTGCGTGGTGTTCGCGGTCTCGGGCGTGGGCGCGCTCAGGGCCATCAGGTCGATGCGGCGACTCTTGTTTTCGCAACCAGCAAAATTGACCGTAAAGCACGGCGGCACGTGCTCGACGATCTGCCAGCGGTCCACGTTGCCGGCGAAGCCGCCGGCTTTCTGGTAGAGCGGCGGCGGCGGCCGGTCGCGGATCCAGCGCGTGAAGCGCACCAGCCGCTCCTCGCGCTCGACCGTGCCCGGGAACTCGGTGATCGAGGGAGCTCCGATCGACCCCGCGTGGACGTACGCGAGGTGGGTGACGTCGAGCACGTTGTCGGCGATGAGCTGGTAGTTGCACTTGAGGTGCACGCGTTCGGGGCGGGTGAACGCCCAGTCCTTGTGCTCGGCCCACCACCAGTTCGGGATCAGCGCCGGGTCGGCTTTCTCCGGCTCACCCATCCACACCCAAACCCAATTGAAGCGTTCCACAGTTCTATAGCTTCTTACCCTTGCTTGCGGCGGAATCGCGCTTTGACCCGGAATTTCCACGCACGCACCGGCTGAATCGAACAGCAACCCGTGGTAGCCGCAGCGCAGCCGGTCGCCTTCGAGCTTTCCCATCGAGAGCGGAAGTTGCCGGTGGCAGCAGCGATCCTCCAGAGCGACCGCCTCGCCGCTCTGCGTGCGGTAGAGCACTACCGGCTCGCCGAGCAGCACTCTGGCGAGAAGACTTTTCGCCGAAACTTCCCGGTCCCAGGCGGCGACGTACCAGGAGTTGCGCAGGAACATGGCATGCAAAATATCACGCGGCCGCGGTCCGCTTGCGGATTGCTGACACGCAATTAATGGGGAGTTAATCCCGCCCCCCTACGATCGCCGCCGCCATGACACTTCTCGCCCGTAATCCGCGCTCCGAACTGGAGCGGTTCATCGCCGAGCGCTTCCGCCGGGTCCACGGCGCGAGCGTCAGCCACTTCTGCGCGCACCTTCTCGGCTTGCGCGACGCCGGAGGGATCTGGCGCGCCGCGGCCGGCTACACCCCCGCGGCGTCCGGCGCGCTGTTCCTCGAGCAATATCTCGACGCCCCGGTCGAGGAGGTGCTGTCGCAGGCGGTCAGCCAGCACGTTGCGCGAGGCCGCATCGTCGAGGTCGGCAACCTCGCGGCCGTTCCGCCGGGCTTCGCGCGCAGCTTCGTCCCGGCGCTCGGACGCTACCTCGTCGAGCAGGACTACCGCTGGGTAGTGTTCACGGCGACGCGGCAGGTGCGCAACCTCCTGCGCCGGCTGTGCTTCAAGGCGTACGCGCTCGCGCCCGCGACGCGCACCCGCCTCACCGACGCCGGCGCCGCGTGGGGCTCCTATTACGCCAACGACCCGACCGTAATGGCCGGCCGCCTGGCGTGAGCGCGATCCGCCCCGGCGATCTCGACGCGCCCGCCGAGCGGCTCGCCGGCGCGCTCGCCGCGGCGCGCCCCAAGGTACGCGTCCTCGGGCTCATGGCGGACAACGGCCCGGGCTGGGTGGTCGCGGACCTCGCGGCGCGGAAAGCGGGCGTGATCCTCGTGCCGCTGCCCGCATTCTTCACGCCGGCGCAGATCGAGCACGCAGTGGCGGAAACCGGCATGGATGCAGTGATCGGCGCGCCCCTCCCCGGGTTCGCGCCCGCCGGCGAGATCGAAGGGCTCGCCTGGTGGCGACGCGCCGCGCTGCCGGCCGCGTTTCCGCGCGGCGCTTCGAAGGTGACTTTCACCTCGGGCACGACCGGCACGCCGAAAGGCGTCGCCCTCACTCCTGCCGAGCAAGCAGCGGTGGCGCACGCGCTCGTACACGTTACGCGGCACCTGGGGTTGAAGCGCCACCTGTGCCTGCTGCCGCTCGCGGTGCTGCTCGAGAACGTGGCCGGCGTCTACGCGCCGCTCGCGGCGGGCATGGAGCTCTGCGTGCCGCCGCTCGCGCAAGCC
>DATIGR010000185.1:0-5583 GCA_035454645.1 Burkholderiales bacterium | reverse complement strand
ACCGTGCAGGTCAACCGGCTGGCGCAATGGGCGCGCGAGGGGCTGCTGTGCATCGGCGACGCGGCGCACGCCATGTCCCCCGTCGGCGGCGTCGGCATCAACCTCGCGATCCAGGACGCGGTGGCGGCGGCCAATCGCCTGCACAACGAGTTCGGTCCGCGAGGGCCTGCCCTCGCCGCGCTCGCCGACGTGCAGCGCCGGCGCGATTTCCCGACGCGCCTTACCCAGCGCTTCCAGGTGCTCGTGCAGAACAACATCCTGCAGCGCGTGCTGGAGGAGGATCCCGGCGCGGCCGGGCGTCCGATGCGGCCTCCCTTTGCCGCGCGCCTGCTTGGCCGCTACCGGCTGCTCAGGCGCATCCCCGCGCGCCTGATCGGCATGGGGGCGCGGCCCGAGCACATCGCGTCACCGGCGGTGGCTGCCTGAGACGATCTCGAACTCGTACAGCCGGCATTCGAGCGCCCCGTTCCACAGCGGCGTACGGCGCGAGGGCTCGAGGCGGATCAGCTTCGGCAGCCTCAGGTCGGCGGTGAAGAGGTAGCAGCGCCAGCCGGCAAACCGCCTTTTCAAGGAATCTCCCAGCTTGGGGTAGAAGCGCGCCAGCTCCTCCGGGCTTCCCATGCGCTCGCCGTAGGGCGGATTCATGACCATCACGCCCGCCGGCGCCGGCGCCGCGCGCTCGAGCACGTCGGCGCGCTCGAGCTTCACCCAGCGCTCCACGCCCGCCGCAGCCAGGTTGCGCCGCGCGTCCTTCAACGCTTCGGAGTCGTGGTCGCTTCCATACAGCTCGCAAGCAGAGGGTTCTCTCGCTTCACGCTTGATCGATTCCCAGAGCGGCGCATCGAAAGCGCTGAGATTCTCAAAACCGAACTTGCGCTTCGCGCCGGGCGCGCGGCCGCGCGCCATCGCCGCCGCTTCGACGAGAAGCGTAGCGCCGCCGCACATCGGGTCGAGCAGCGGCTCGCCCGGCCGCCAGCCGGTCAGCATGACGATGCCGGCAGCGAGGTTCTCGCGCAGCGGCGCCTCGCTGCGCCCCGCGCGCCAGCCGCGCTTGAAGAGCGGCTCGCCGGAGGTGTCGAGGTAGAGCGTGCCCCTGTCCTTCTCCAGGAATACATGGACCCGGACATCCGGCGCGGCGCGCTCGACGTCCGGACGCCTCCCGAGCACCTCGCGAAAGCGGTCGCACACCGCGTCCTTGACGCGCAGCGCGGCGAATTCGAGGCTGCGGAGCGGGCTCTTCTGCGCGGTGACGTTCACCCGCAGCGTGCGCTGCACGCCGAAGTAGCCGGGCCACTCCAGCGCCTTTATCGCCTGGTAGAGATCGTCTTCGTTGCGATACGGAAAGTCCTGAATCTTCCACAGCACGCGCGAAGCGATGCGCGACCACAGGTTCGCGCGGTAGCAGATCTCCCAGTTGCCGCTGAACGCGACCCCTCCGGGCGTTTGCGCGAGCTCGCCGGCACCCAGGGACGAGAGCTCCTGGAGGAGCAGCGACTCCAGGCCGCGCGGCGCGCTGGCGAAAAACGCCTCAGAACGGCTTGAAGACAACGAGCAGCACCGTGCCGACGAGGATGAGCACCGGGAATTCGTTGAACCAGCGGAACCAGACGTGGCTCTTCGTATTGCGCTCGGCGGCGAAGTCGCGCATCAGGCGCCAGCACCACAGGTGATAGCCCGCGAGGATCGCCACCAACGCGATCTTGGCGTGCAGCCAGCTCGAGCTTCCGCGAAACCAGCCGAGCCAAAGCCAGACGCCGAACGCGATGGTGAGCGCCGCACCCGGCGTCATGATCCCCCAGAAGAGCTTTCGCTCCATCAGCGTGAAACGCTCGAGGGAGGGGCGGTCCTCGGCCATCGCGTGGTAGACGAAAAGCCGCGGCAGGTAGAACAGCCCCGCGAACCAGGTCACCATGAACACGATGTGGAAGGACTTGACCCAGAGCATGGTCAGGACGAGAAGCGGCGGCGGGCGAAATAGATCGCCGCGGCGAAGCCGGCCGCAGCATACGCGAGCAGCACCGCAACGTGCAGCCAGAGCCCGGGCGGCGCTCCGCCGGCGATGAGCGGGCGCACGATCTGCACGCCGTGGTAGAGCGGCAGCGCCCTGGCCACGGCGACGAGCGGCGCCGGCAGCTGCTCGGCGGGAAAGAACACCCCCGAGATCATCATCATCGGCGTCATGACGAGGGTCATGTAGTAGCTGAAGAAGTCCCAGCCGCGCGCGAGCACGCACATGATGAGGCCCGCCCCCGCGAACGCCAAGCCGACCAGGAACGCCGCCGGCAGCGCGAGCAGCACCCACGGCGAGCTCGCCAGCCCGAAGACCACCGCCACGCCGAGAATGGTGGAGCCGGTCAGCCAGGCCTTGCTCGCCGCCCAGACGATCTCGCCCGCCACGATGTCGTCGATCGTGAGCGGCGCATGGAGAATCGCGTCCCACGTCTTCTGGCCGTGCATGCGGGCGAAGCCCGAGAACATGGACTCGAAGGAGGCCGTGAACATGGTCGCGGTGCACAGCTGCCCGGCGGCGAAGAACGCGATGTACGACATCCCCTGCACCGAAGGCAGCAGCGCCCCCAGGCCGTAGCCCAGGCCGAACAGCATGATGAGCGGATCGGCGAGGTTGCTCAGCATGGCGGCAGCGGCGAGCTTGCGCCAGACCAGCATGTTCCTGCGCCATACCGAAAGCCAGCGCATCCTCAATCCCTCATTTAATCCCTCAAATCGCGGCCCGTCAGCTTGAGGAACACGTCCTCGAGGCTGGCGGGCCGGTGGAGGTAGCTCAGCCCGCCGGTGAGCGTCTTGAGCAAGGGCTCGATCTCCTCGCCGTAGCAGTAGACCGTGTCGCCCACGCGCTCGACGCGCGGCGCGAGGCCGCGCGCGCGCTCCATCCACGCCTCGTACTGCGGCCCGTGCACCTCGAGCACCTGCGGCTCGATGTGCTCGGCAATCAGCGCGCGCGGCGAGCCTTCGGCGATGATGCGGCCGCGGTCCATGATGGCGAGCCGGTGGCACAGCCGCTCCGCCTCCTCCATGAAGTGCGTCGTCAGCACCAGGGTCTTGCCTTCCTGCGTCAGCCGCCGCAGGCGCTCCCAGATGAGGTGGCGCGCCTGCGGATCGAGCCCGCTCGTCGGCTCGTCCATGAACACCAGGCGCGGGTCGTTGACGAGCGCCCGCGCAAGCGTCAGGCGGCGCTTCATGCCGCCCGACAGCGCCGGGATCTTCGCGTCGGCGCGCCCCGTCAGCCCGGCGAACTCGAGGAGCTCCGGGATGCGCTGCCGGATGTTGCTTTCCGGAATGCCGAAGTAGCGCCCGTAAACGAGCAGGTTTTCCTCGACGGTGAAATCGGGGTCGAGGTTGTCGAACTGCGGCACCACGCCCACGCGCGCGCGCGCTTCCCGAGCCCGCTCCGGCACCGGCTCGCCGAGCAGCTCGATCTCGCCGCCGTCGGGCTCGATCAGGCCGAGGCAGAGCCTGAGCGTGGTGGTCTTGCCGGCGCCGTTCGGGCCGAGCAGGCCGAAGCACTCCCCCGGCGCGACCGCGAGATCGACGCCCGAAACGACCTCGAGCGCGTCATAGGACTTGCGCAGCCCGCGCACCGAGAGCGCGCTCATCGCCCGTTCGCCTGGACGATGCGCCTGAGGAGGTGGAGCTTGCGGTGGAAGAAATGGTCGGCACCCGGGACCAGCACTACCGGCAGCTCCTGCGGCCGCGCCCAGTCGAGCACCGCGGCGAGCGGAACGGTGTCGTCGTTCTCGCCGTGGATCACCAGCGTGCTCGCAGGCACCGGCGGCGCCGCGAGCCGCGTGACGCCGATGCCGACGAGGACCAGCCATTCAGGCTTCACGCGCTGCGCCAGCCGCGCCACCACCGAGGCGCCGAAGGAGAATCCCGCAAGTACGAATTTTTCGGTCTGGATGCTGTTCAACACCATGGCGAGGTCTTCGAGCTCGCCTCGCCCCTCGTCGTGCACGCCTTCGGTCTGGCCCACGCCGCGAAAATTCGGCCGCCAGGCCTCGTAGCCCAGGTCGACGAACGCGCGCGCGAGGGTCTGCACGACCTTGTTGTCGAGCGTGCCGCCGAAAAGCGGGTGCGGGTGCGCGATCAGCGCTACCCCGCGTGCCTCAGCTTCGGGGCGGTCGACTGCGCACTCGATGCGGCCCGCCGGGCCGGCGACGAACTCGCGACGGGTGCTCGAGCGCATTTACATCCTGAGGCGTTCCACGATGCGCCCGTTGCGCAGGTGCTCCTCGATGATCTCGTCGATGTCGGACTGGTCCATGTACGTGTACCAGACCGCTTCGGGGTACACCACGATGCACGGTCCTTCCTCGCAGCGGTCGAGGCATCCGGCCTGGTTGACGCGGATCTTGCCCGGGCCCGCGAGGCCGAGGTCCTTGACGCGAGCCTTGGCGTAGTCGCGCATCCGCGAGGCGCCCTTGTCGTTGCAGCAGGTGCGCCCGCCGTCGCGCTGGTTGCAGCAGAAGAAGACGTGCTTTGCGTAATAGGACATGCGCCCGGCATTCTAGCCGAGCGCCTCGCGCCGTCTCGATGCCAGGTAGATCAGATAGCCGAGCGTGAGGAAGGGCCATGCGGCGCTCACCAGGCGGGTGAGCCCGTTGAAGTTGAGGAAGTGACCCTGCTGCCACACTTTCAGCGAGGCCGACAGGTAGGGATTCGGCGGCGCAAGGTTCACCAATACCGTCGCCGCCATCAGCAGCACCGCCGCGAGGACCAGGCGCACGGTGCGCGGCAGCGCCACCGCGGCGAGCGCGGCGGCGATGCCGATCACGAGGCCGAGCTGCGCGCCCGGCGTGAGCCATGTGAAAACGCTCTCGGCGCGCATCAGGATCGCGACCGCGGCGCTCTTTACGGCGAGCGCGGCGAGCACCGCGCCGAGCAGCAGGGCGCGCACCGGGCGCCCCGGCACGGCGAGAGCCGCGACGACCAGCGCGACCGCGACCAGGTTCGCCGCCGTGGTGATCGCCTCGATGGAGACGAAGAATTCCGGGCCGCGCGCGCGCCCCTCGAAAGGCGCGAGCAGGTCCCTCAGATCGCCCGCGCCGAACAGCAGGGTCGCCGGGTTGAGCTGGATGAACAGCCACAGCCCGATCAGCATCAGGCCGAAGTCCGCCCCGGCGCCGGGCGCGAACGTCGCCGCACGCCAGCGCGAGAACGGGCCCCCGCCGATCAGCGGGGTGAAATGCTGGCCGAGGGCCGCGCCGAGCGCCGCCCCGCCCACGTTGCACAGCACGTCGAGGGTCGCCGGAATACGCGCCGGCAGGTAGCTCTGGGCCGCCTCGAGGACGAGCGACAGCGCGGCGGCGCCGGCGACCGCGGCCGCGGTCGCCGCCAGGCCGCGCAGGCGTGGGTGCAGGACCGTGGTCGCGAGAAACCCGAGGGGCAGGTATCCGGCGACGTTCGCCACGATGTCGAACGCGGTGACGTAGCGCGGCCAGGGCTCGCCCAGGTAGGCGAAGGGCGAAATCCCCACGTCGCGCCAGCCGACGAGCGGGTAGAGCGACGCGTAAGCGACCAGCACGACATAAACCAGCAACAGGACTCTCACGCCGGCCAGATAGT
>DATIGR010000184.1:0-2192 GCA_035454645.1 Burkholderiales bacterium | reverse complement strand
CAGCTGAATCCCGCGATGGCGAGCGCAACCGCGCCCGCTGCCGCGCCCCACAAGAAAGGTTTGGTTTCGATCGGCAGCTTGGGAAGGTTCATGGTGTTTCCTCCATCTGTTTCCGGCAGGCAGTCATGCGCGCGACGGCCGGTTGATTACGCGGATTGCATTGCGCACCGCGCTTACTCCCTCGATGCGGCGCGCGAGCGCCGCGGCCCGGTCGATCTGGGCCATCGAGTCGACGAAGCCGCTGAGATGGACCACCCGGTCGCGGGTCTCCACGGCGATATGCATGTCCTTGAGCAGCGGATCGGAATCGAGCGCGCTGCCCACGCGCTGCGTGATGACCGCGTCGTCGAAGCCCCTGCCTTTGTCTTGCGCGCTCGCGGCGGCGGAGACCCCCAGCGCGGCGAGCATCGCGACCAGGATCCCGATGCGGCTCCAGCCCATGGCGCTTCCTTCGCGTTGCGTTAGCCTGCGGTCCCGTCAGGAGGGCACGGGCGCTTCGGCGTATCGGGAGATCTGCTGAGAATCGCCGGGGGACGGCGGTGGACGACAGGTTACTTCCGGAACGTGGTCCACCATACAGGTGGGTGTCATCCCCGTCAAGGCAAATCGGGGTCAGACCCCAACGAGAGAATCGGGGTCAGACCCCGATTTTTTCTAGCCCCGATTTTTTCTAGCCGACCTCGACCGGGACGAAGATGCTGTTGTCGCCGCGCCGCACGAGCAGCGCGACGCTGCCCTTCGCCTGCGCGGCCGCGGCTCTGAGATCCTCGACGCTCTTCACCCGCTTGCCGTTCACCGCGGTGACGACGTCGCCCGCGCGAATGCCGGCGCGCGCCGCGGCGCCGATGGCGCTCTCGACCACGAGGCCGTTCTCCGAGGGCCGCAGCGCGAGGCCGAGCTTGCCCGCCTCGGCGAGCGCCTCGTTCGCCGGCCCGGCGGCGGCCTGCTCGGGCTCGAGCGCGCCCACGGTGACCTCCAGCGTCTGCCTGCGGCCGTCGCGCCACAGCTCGAAGGTGGCCCTGGTGCCGGGCTTCACCGCCGCGACGAGCGGCGGAAGCTCGGCCGAGCGCTCGATGGCCTTGCCGTTGACGCCGAGCAGCACGTCGCCGGGCTTCACGCCTGCCTTGTCGGCCGGGCCGCCCTTCTCGACTTGCGCCACCAGCGCGCCGCGCGGGCGCTCGAGGCCGAAGGACTGCGCGAGCGACTGGCTCACTTCCTGGATCGTGACGCCGAGGCGGCCGCGCTCGACCCTGCCGTGCTGCACGAGCTCGGTCTTCACGCCGGCGGCGACGTCGATCGGGATCGCGAACGAGAGCCCCTGGTAGCCGCCGGTGCGCGAGTAGATCTGCGAGTTGATGCCGATCACCTCGCCCTTCATGTTGAACAGCGGCCCGCCCGAGTTGCCCGGGTTGACCGCGGCGTCGGTCTGGATGAAGGGCACGTAGGTGCCGTCGGGCAGCGAGCGCGAGGTCGCGCTCACGATGCCCGCGGTCACGGTGTTCTCGAAGCCGAACGGCGAGCCGATCGCGAGCACCCATTCGCCGACGCGGACTATTGAAGGATCTCCCAGCCTCACCGCGGGAAGGCCTTTCGCTTCGATCTTCACCACGGCGATGTCGGTCGGCTTGTCCAGGCCCACGACCTTGCCCTTGAACTCGCGCCGGTCGCTGAGGCGCACGCGCACTTCATCCGCGCCCTCGACCACGTGCGCGTTGGTGAGGATCACGCCGTCGGGCTCGACGATGAAGCCCGAGCCCACGCCCTGGCGCGGGATGTTGGGCTGCGGGACCTGGAAGCGGCGGAAGAACTCGCCGAAGGGCGTGCCTTCCAGCTCCTCGGGGACGCGCGGCGCCGCCGCGGCCGGTTTCGGCCCGGCCAGCGCCGTGATGTTCACCACCGCGCCCTTGTTCGCCTCGGCGATCGCGGCGAAGTCGGGCAGCGTCTGCACCGCCGCGGTGGCGGCATTCACTTGAGGAACATGTGCTACGCCGACGCCGGCTCCCGCGAGGGCGAGCGCGAGCGCGGTCACATAGACCATCCTGATTTTCATGGGATTGCCTCCGAGCTAAGACCGTCTATGCCGCTACAGACCCGGCGGGCTCGCCAAAGTTCCGCGACGGGAAAATCCCGGATGTAACGAAATGTTTACTTCGCGAGGAGCCTCGTCAGCTCTTCCTCGCCCACCAGCGCGA
>DATIGR010000183.1:0-7151 GCA_035454645.1 Burkholderiales bacterium | reverse complement strand
TTCGCGCGGATCAGCGCGAGGTCGCTCTTCGGGTCGGCGGCGACGCGCTCGGCAGCGGCGCGCTTCTTCTCCGAGTCGACTACGACGATGCTCGCGCAGCCGTCCACCACGTGGTGATTAGTGAGGATCGTGCCGTCGGCGCTGGCGATGATGCCGGAGCCGATGCTCATCTTGGCGCGCGCCGCCCCGGCCTTCGGTCCCGGCGGCTGCGGGCTCTCCCCGCGTGCGAGCGCGCAGGCATGCAGCAGCAGCCGTTCCTCGATGCCGGGCTTCGCGTCCTTGAGCGCGGCCGTCCAGCGCTCTCGCCGCCGCGAGCTCTGCATGAGGCGCGCCCCCGCCTCGTCGCGCAGCTCGACGGAAGTCACCACCTGCTTTTTCTCGTCGCACTGTCCCGCCACCCCTTGCACCGCGGAGCGGTAGCGGTACTTCCCGTCGCGCGTCTCGCGTTCCTTGGTGTACTCGACGCGGAAGCGGTATTGCACGTAGTCGTCGGACTTCGTCACCGAGCCGCGGTCGAAGAAAACGATCGCCGAGCTGCTCTTGGCGAAGGGCTCCCAGTCCACCTCCGCCGCGGCCGCGAGGCCCGCGTGCAGGCTGAGGAGAAGCGCGGCGAAAGGGCGGATCATCTCTTGTAGCGCTTAGGCACGAAGGGCAGCTTGGTGATGCGCACCGGACGCCGTGCCCCACGCACCACCGCGAACAGCTCCCCGGGATCGGAACTTACGTAGGCGAGCATGATGGCGCGCTGCGTCGAGGGAGACACGGTGCCGCTGGTCACGACGCCGATTTCACGGTTGTCGGCGTCGACGATCGGGCTGCCGTGGCGGATGGGCACCGGCTCTTCGCCGATCAGGCCGACGAGCTTGCGCGCCGTTCCCTCGCGCGCCTCGCGCAGGTAGACCTCGGCGCCCGGGAAGCCGCCTTCTTTCTTGCCGCCGGCGCGGCGCGACGGAGCGATGGCCCAGCCGAGGCTCGCTTCGACCGCAGTGGTGTTCGCGTCCATGTCTTGGCCGTGAAGATGCAGGCCGGCTTCGAGGCGCAGGGTGTCGCGCGCGCCGAGGCCGATGGGTTTTACTCTGGAGTTCTTCAGGAGCTGGCGGGCAAGCAGCTCCGCATTCCCGGGAGGCAGCGAGATCTCGAAGCCGTCCTCGCCGGTGTAGCCCGAGCGCGAGACGAGCCGCTCGCCGAGCATCGCGGCCTGCATGAAGCTCAGGCGCGCGACTCCCGGCTCGATCGGCGAGAACACGGTTTCGGCTTCGGGGCCCTGGAGCGCGATCAGCGCGCGGTCGAGGAGCTCGAAGGAAAGGCGGGGGCAGAGCGCGCGCAGGAGCGCGAGGTCTTTCTCGCGCCCGGCGGCGTTGACGACGATGCGCACCTCGTCGGCAAGGCGCGTGACCATCAGGTCGTCCTCGATGCCGCCGCGCTCGTTCAGCAGCAGCGAGTAGCGTTGCGCGCCGGCCGGCCAGCCGTCGAAGTCGAGGGGCAGCGCGCGCTCGAGCGCCGGGTACAGCTCCGGCCCGGTGACGCGCACCTGGCCCATGTGCGAGACGTCGAACAGGCCGGCGTGAGCCCGCGTGTGAAGGTGCTCGACGCGCAGGCCTTCGCGGTACTGCAGCGGCATCTCGAACCCGGCGAACGGACAGAAGCGCGCGCCCAGCTCGGCATGAAGACCGTGAAGCACGGTCTTCTGGTCAGGCATAAGCCTCCATGGGCGGACACGTGCACACGAAGTTGCGGTCGCCGGCGACGTTGTCGATGCGTTTCACCGGCGGCCAGAACTTCGCGGCGCGCAGCCAGGGCTTGGGGTACGCGGCTTCCTCGCGGCTGTAGGCGTGCTTCCAGTCGCCGGCGAGCTCGAGCGCGGTGTGCGGCGCGTTCTTGAGGGGGTTGTCGGCGCGGTCCCAGCGCCCGGAGCGGATCTTCTCCAGCTCGGCGTGGATCGAGATCATGGCGTCGCAGAAGCGGTCGAGCTCTTCCTTCGACTCGCTCTCGGTCGGCTCGACCATCAGCGTGTCGGCGACCGGGAACGAGAGCGTCGGCGCGTGGAAGCCGTAGTCCATCAGGCGCTTCGCCACGTCCTCGGCGCTCACGCCGCAGGTTTCCTTGAGCTTGCGCAGGTCGAGGATGCACTCGTGCGCCACGCGGCCGTGCGCGCCGGTATAGAGCACCGGGAAGTGGCGCGCGAGCCGTGCGGCGATGTAGTTGGCGTTGAGGATCGCGATCTCGGTCGCCTTGCGGATGCCGCGCGCGCCCATCATGCGGATGTACATCCACGAGATCGGCAGGATGAGCGGGCTGCCGTAGGGGGACGAGGAGACACTTCCAGTGCCGTCGAGAGGATGGCCCGGTAAGAATTCTCTCAAGTGTGAAGCAACTGCAATAGGCCCCATGCCGGGGCCGCCGCCGCCGTGCGGGATGCAGAAGGTCTTGTGCAGGTTGATGTGGCAGACATCGGCGCCGATCAGCGCCGGCTTGGCGAGGCCGGCAAGCGCGTTCATGTTGGCGCCGTCCATGTACACCTGGCCGCCCGCCGCGTGCACCCGCGTGCAGATGCGCACGATCGCTTCCTCGAACACGCCGTGCGTCGAGGGGTAGGTGATCATCAGCGCGGCGATGCGGCCGCGGTGCTCGGCGATCCTGCGCTCCAGGTCGGCGAGATCCACGTTGCCGTGCTCGTCGCACGCGACCACGACGATGCGAAGGCCGATCATCTGCGCGCTCGCCGGGTTGGTGCCGTGCGCCGACGCCGGGATCAGGCACACGTCGCGCGCGCCCTCGCCGCGTGCCGCGAGATAGCTGCGGATCGCGAGCAGGCCGGCGTATTCGCCCTGCGCGCCGGAATTCGGCTGGAGCGACACCGCGGCGAAGCCGGTGATCTCGGCGAGCATCGCTTCCAGCTCGCGCAGCATGCCGGCGTAACCGCGCGCCTGCTCCTGCGGCGCGAACGGGTGCATCGCCGCGAAGCGCGGCCACGAGACGGGCGCAAGCTCGGCCGCGGCGTTGAGCTTCATCGTGCACGAGCCGAGCGGGATCATCGCGTGCACCAGCGACAGATCGCGGTTCTCCAGCCGCTTCAGGTACCGCATCATCTCGGTCTCGGTGTGGTAGCGGTTGAAGACCGGATGCGTGAGCACCGCGTCGCTCCTGCGCAGCGCAGGGGGTATCGACTCGGGAAGGCTGTCCAGAAGCGGGACGAGGTCCGGTCTCCTGCCCGAAAGCACCTCCGCCACATCGGCCACGTCGTCGAGCGAGCTGAGCTCGTCGAAGCTCACGCCGACGCGCGCGCCGTCGATGGTGCGCAGGTTGATTCGTTTGACGCTCGCGCGCCGGTGCATCGCGTCGCCGGCGTGGAGCTGGAACACGACGGTGTCGAAGAAGCCGGTATTCGAGGGTTGTTTCAAGCAAGAAGCCAGAAGGCGTGCCATGAAGTTGGCGCGCCGCGCGATGCGCTCGAGGCCCCGCGGCCCGTGGTAGACGGCGTAGAAGCCGGCGATGTTGGCAAGCAGCGCCTGCGCGGTGCAGATGTTGCTCGTCGCCTTGTCGCGCCGGATGTGCTGCTCGCGCGTCTGCAGCGCCATGCGCAGCGCCGGCCGCCCGGCGGCGTCCACCGAGACGCCGATGATGCGCCCGGGCATGGAGCGCTTGTATTCGTCGCGGCACGCCATGAAGGCGGCGTGCGGGCCGCCGTAGCCCATCGGCACGCCGAAGCGCTGCGCCGAGCCGAGCGCGATGTCCGCGCCGAGCGCGCCGGGCGACTTGAGCAGCATGAGGGCGAGCAGGTCCGTGCCCAGGGAAACGAGACCTTGCGCTGCGTGTACTCCCTTTATTGAGGACGAAAAGTCGCGAATGCGGCCGAACGTGTCCGGGTACTGAAGGTGACAACCAAAGAGGTTTTCGGGCTGCAGGTCGCGCTCGGCGTCGCCGACGACCAGCTCGATGCCGAGCCACCTGGCACGCGTACGCATCACGGCGAGGACTTGCGGATGCACCGCGGCATCGACGAAGAACTTCGTCGCCTGGCTCTTCGAGCTGCGCCGGATCATCGCCATGGCTTCCGCCGCCGCGGTCGCTTCGTCGAGGAGCGAGGCGTTCGCCACCGGCAGCCCGGTGAGGTCGATCACCATCTGCTGGAAGTTGAGCAGCGCCTCGAGGCGCCCCTGCGAGATCTCGGCCTGGTAGGGCGTGTAGGCGGTGTACCAGCCGGGGTTCTCGAACACGTTGCGCTGGATGACGGCCGGCGTGTGCGTGCCGTAGTAGCCCATGCCGATGAAGCTGCGCCACAGCTCGTTGCGCGCGGCATGCGCGCTGATCTCGGCGAGCGCCTCGGCTTCGGTCAGCGCTTCGCCGAGCGCGAGCGGCTGCGGGAGAAGGATGTCGCGCGGCACCACCTCGCGCACCAGCGCGTCGAGCGAAGGCGCGCCGAGCGCGGCGAGCATCTCGCGCTGCGCCGCCGCGTCGGGACCGAGATGCCGCGCCGCGAACTCGTCCTTGTGCAGCAGCTCTTTCAAACGCCCGCCGACTTGGCGTACGCGTCGCGCGCGAGGAGCTGCTCGAGCTCGGCGCGGTCGGCGAGCCTGATCTTGAACAGCCAGCCCTTGGCGTACGGCGCCTGGTTCACCTGCCCGGGCTCCTTGGCGAGATCGGCGTTGGCGGCGACGATCTCGCCCGATACCGGCGCGTAGACCTCGGCGGCAGCCTTGGTGGATTCGACCACCGCGCAGTTCGCGCCGCGCGCGACGCGCGCGCCGACCTGCGGCAGCTCGACGTAGACCAGGTCGCCGAGCTGCTCGGCGGCGACCGCGGTGATTCCCACGGTGACGGTGCCGTCGCCGTTGTCGGCGACCCATTCGTGCGATTCGGTGTACTTCAGCTTTTCCGGGAGATCCAAGGCTTCCTCCTAGGCGAGCCTCAGGTGGAACGACTTCGGCCGCGTGAACGCCTCGAGGCCCAGGCGCGACAGCGTGCAGCCGCGGCCCGAGTCCTTGACGCCGGTCCACGCGAGCGCGGGATCGAGATAGTCGCAGCGGTTCATGAACCAGGTGCCGGTCTCGACCCGATCGCCGATGCGCACCGCGGCCTCGACGTCCTTCGTCCAGATCGACGCGGTCAGGCCGTAGCGGCTGTCGTTCATCAGCGCGATCGCTTCCTGGTCGCTCTTCACCGGCTGGATGCCGACCACCGGCCCGAACGTCTCCTCGGTCATCAGCGCCATGCCGTGGTCCACGTTGACCAGGATTTCGGGCGGCAGGTAAGGGGTTCCCGGCCGGTCTTTCATCCCGAGCAGGGGCTTGGCGCCTTTGCGCACCGCCTGGCGGACCTGCGCGCGCACGTGGTCCGCGGCCTCGGTGCGCACCAGCGGCCCGAGGTTCGTTTCCTTCTCGAGCGGATTGCCGAGCCGGTACTGGCGGGTGAGCGCCACGAACCTTTCGACGAAATCCTTGAACACGGGTTTCTGAACATAGATTCGCTCGATGCCGCAGCAGGACTGGCCCGAGTTGAAGAACGACCCGTCGACCAGGTTCTCCACCGCGAACGCGAGGTCGGCGTCGGCGCGCACGTAGCCCGGGTCCTTGCCGCCGAGCTCGAGTCCCGTGCCGATGAAGCGCTTCGCCGCCGCGTGCTGCACGGCATGGCCCCCGGCGACCGAACCGGTGAAAGCGACGAAGGCGATGCGCGGGTCGCCGATCGCCTTCGCCACCTGCGCGTGGTCCAGGTGCAGGAACCGGAATACGCCGTCGGGAAGCCCGGCGGCCTTGAAAGCTTCGGCGTAGCGCTCTGCGACGAGCGGGGTCTGCGCCGCCATCTTGAGGATCACGCTGTTGCCCGCGAGCAGAGCCGGCACCACCGCGTTCACCGATGTGAGCCACGGGTAGTTCCACGGCGCGACGACGAGCACCACGCCCAGCGGCTCGCGCCGGATGAAGCGGCGCAAGCCTGCCTTCTGCGGCATGGAAATGTCCGCCAGGGTTTCTTCGGCAATGCTGCACATGTACAACGCGCGCTCGTGAAAGCCGCGCTTGAGCTCGCCCGGGCTCTGGCCGACCGGGCGCCCCATCTGCCAGCTGAGCTCGGCGGCGAGCTCGTCGGCGCGCTCCACGCACCACTCAACCATGCGGCGGCAGATCGCCGTACGCACGCCTACGGGGAGCTGCTTCCAGCTTCTTTGAGCCTTGACCGCTTCCTGCAGCGCGCTTTCGACCTGCTTGCCGGTGGCGAGCCGGCGTTCGACGTACACCGAGCCGTCGACCGGGGAAACCGTGCGCTGCACTTTCACGGGCTGGAATATAGCGGACGGCGCTCGACCACGCGGGCGAGAGCATCCATGACCAGCGCGCAGGTTACGCCGAAAGGGAGGTAGCCCGCGTAGCCGAGCAGCGGCATTTCGAAAACGTGAAGCCGCTGGACGTGCGGAATGCTGTACTGCCACTTCGCCAGGCTCCCGTAGTTCCAGAATTCCCAGGCGAGCCCGCAGGCGAGCGCCGCCAGCGCCGGCTGCAGGAGCGAGCGCCAGTCGCCGCGCGCGAGCGGGGCGAGCAGGCTCGTGCCGGTCAGGAGGTGCTGCAGGCCGCAAAGCAGGAGCAGCGGTCCGACCCACAGCATCGGAAAGAAAGCCTCCGGCCAGGGCCCGATCGCGGCGAGGCCGAGCGCGCCGGCGGCGAGCGCCAGCCACGCGGCGGCCGGCGGGGCGTGCACCGCGGGCAGGCGCAGCGCCTCGAGGCGCGGAAACTGCCGCAGCCACATCCAGGTGCTCGCGACCGCGGGCAGCACGGTGGAGAAGGGCAGCGTGCCCTGGAGGAAGTAGTCCCAGTCGCCGCTCGCCTGGATGCCGGTGTAGTGCCAGTTGCGCACGAACTGGTTCAAGTACTCGAACAGCCACCAGAAGGCGGCGCTCGCCGGGAAGAGCGTCGCGAACCACCCGGGCCGGTGGGTGAGAAGCGAATGGCCGGCCCGGCGGTAGACGAGCGCGTTCATCGCAGCCACGTAGCCGAGCCATAGCGGCGTGAAAGCCTGGCGGCGCCACTCGGCCGGCGTGTGCTCGCTCCACGCGGCGAACCATCCTGCGGCGAGGGCGGCGAGGCCGATCCAGCCCCAGAGCGGGAAACTACGGCGCGCGAGCACTGCCGGCTGCGGCCGTGCACGAACCAGCGCGA
>DATIGR010000182.1:0-6638 GCA_035454645.1 Burkholderiales bacterium | reverse complement strand
CGCCTTGGCGACCGCGGCCGAGCCGATGCTGCCGCCGGCGCCGCCGCGGTTCTCGACCACGATCGGCTGGCCGAGCGCCGCCGACAGCGGCTCGAGCACGATGCGGCCGATGACGTCGATGGTCGAGCCGGCGCCGAACGGCACGATCGCGCGGATGGGTTTCGCGGGCCATTGCTGGGCCGAGGCGAATCGCGGCATCAACCCGAGAACAATGCTTGATAACAGGAAACTGCGGCGGGTCGTCATGTTGTTCGCCCCTTCTTCAGAGTTTCCATTAGGCCCGCGCGGCCGACAGGTCGACGCGGCCGCCCGAGGCAATCGCATCTAGGGCGCCGGCCACCTGCGCCGCGCGCGCATCGCTCCAGCCGCCGAAGCGGCAGTTGTCGCGGTACTTGCGCTCGAGCTCGTCGTCCGGGATCGGCGCGTGCGCGCCGCCGCGGAAGTGCGGCCGGCGGACCTCGCGCACCGAGCCGTCCTTGAGCGTCGCGCGGACGTGCCCGGTGAACTCGCGCGGGTAGGGATTCTGCGGATCGATGACGTAGGAGATCTTTTCGGCGAAGGCCCGCAGCGCGGGATCCGCGGCGCGCTCGTCGGTGAACTGCTCGAAGCCGACCGCGCCGTCGAGGAAGCCGACCGCGATGCAGTAGGGCGCGGAGAACTTCGCGACATAGCCGTTCGGCACGCGGCGCTTCGCCTGGATCGGCTCCCACAGCCGGTGCACGGTTCCTTCGCCCACCTCGCACACCACGCTCGCGACGTCGTCGGGACGCACGCCCGCGGCGCGCAGCTCCATCATGCAGTCGATGTAGGGGTGCGTCATGGTGCCGCAGGCGTAGGGCTTGAACGCGATGCCGTCGATGACGTAGCGCTTGCCGAGCCCGCCGAGCAGCACCTCGAAGTCCGGCGCCTTCGACGGCGCGAACGCCTTGTAGAAGCCGTGCGCGCCCTCGAGCACCGAGAGCGGCCCGGTGAAGCCCGCCTCGGCGAGCAGCGCGGCGCGGATCCCGGCTTGCGCCGCCCAGCCCGGATGGAAGCGCTTGGTCCAGGCGCCGTCGGCGAGGTACTCGATGATGCCCGAGGCGAAGCTGCCGGCGATCCCGATCGCATGGGCGATCCTGCGCGGCTCGAGCCCGAGCATCGCCGCGCCCGCCGCCGCCGCGCCGAGCGCGCACAGCACGCCGGAAGGATGGAATCCGGCGCGGTGGATCGCCTGCGGCGCGACCATGCTCCCGCGGCAGGCGAACTCCGTTCCGGCCACGATGCCCTTGACGACCCCGGCGCCGTCGAGGCCGCGGTGCTCGGCGAGCGCGAGCGCCGCCGGGACGATCGCCGCGCCGGCATGGATCGGGCCGCCCTCGAAAGTGTCGTCGAAGTCCTCGCCGTGCGTCGCCGAGCCGTTGACGAGCGCCGCATCGTAGGGACTGAGCGCCCGCGAATGGCCAATGGCCGTGGCGGTTCCTTGAGAGACGGCGCTCGCGAGCAGCGCCTTGACGTAATCGCTGTTGCGCGCGGCGACGCACAAGCCGGTTACGTCCAGCAGCAGCCGCCGGACCGCGCTCTGCGTGCTCTTCGGCAGCGAGCGCGGCTCGAGCGCCGCGGCCCATTCGCCGACCTGCAAGGCGACCGTCATGTCCTGAAAACCACCGGCGCGTGGAAGTTCTTGTCGATCACGACATCGACGACCGCCGGCTGTCCGCTGGCGAGGGCGCGCTTGAGGGCAGGCAGCAAGTCGGAGGCGTTCTCCACGCGCTCGCCGTAAGCGCCGAGAACGCGCGCGAGCGCGGCGAAGTCGACGTCGCCGTAATCCACCCCGAAGGTGCGAGCGCCGTAGAGCTCGTTCTGGAACGCGCGCTCGTTGCCCAGGCCCTGGTCGTTGAACACCACGCAGACCACCGGGATCTTCTCGCGCACCGCGGTCTCGAGCTCGCCGAGGTTGCACATCATGCCCATGTCGCCCACGGTGGCCATCACCGGCTGGCGCGGGCGCGCGAGCTTCACGCCCATCGCCATCGGCAGCCCGGCGCCGACCGAGCCCCAGTCGCTGATGTACATGAAGGTGTTCGGCTGGTGCGTGTCCATGAACATGCGCATGTGCTTGCCCGCGTTGCCGGCGTCGAGGATCATGACTCCGTCGGCGGGCAGCGCCTCCCGCATGGCGTGCGCCACGACCGGTGGAAGTATCGGCCGCGCCTTGAGGTCGAGGAGTTTCTCCCGTTCGGCATTCCAGTCGCGGCGCGCCTTGGCGAGGTCGACCCAATCCCATGTTCCCTTGACGCGCGCGGCGAGCCCCTCGACGAAGCTGAGCGTGGAGCCGACCACCGCCTGCGCCACCGGAAATGCCACGCCGATGTCGGTCGCGACCATGCTGTGATGGATCAGCGCGGCCTCCCGGCTGATGATGCCGTAGCGGAACTGGGTCGAAAAAAGATCCAGGTGCGCGCCGATCGCGATCACCACGTCGGCCTGGGGCAGGGTGCGGTTGGCGCTCGACCAGCCGTTGCGCCCGAGCGGCCCGAGCGCGAGGCGGTGCGTCGTCGGGAAAGCATCTGGGTGGTACTGCAGCGTCGCGACCGGGATGCCGGTCGCCTCGGCCAGGCGCTCGAGCGCGCGCAGCGCATCCTCGCGGATGATGCCGCCGCCGGCGACCAGGACGGGCCGTTTCGACCTTGAGATCAGCGCGGCCGCGCGATCGAGATCGGCGGGGGCACACGCGGGTAGGGAGCTTGGGCGGTACGCCTCGGGCGCGATCGGCTCGGGCGCGGTCTTTTCGAGCAGGATGTCCTTCGACACATCGAGATGCACCGGCCCGAGCGGCTCGGCGAGCGCCACGCGGAACGCGCGGCGCAGCGCTTCCTGGATTTTCGACGCCGCGGGAATCGAGTACGCCCACTTCGTGATCGGCAGGTGGAAGGTCACCTGGTCGATGTCCTGGCTCGCGTCCTTCTCGCGCAGCCAGATCTCCTGGGCGCCGCTGATGCTGATCACCGGCACGTAGCCCTTGTAGGCGGCGCCGATGCCGGTGGCGAGGTTGGTCACCCCCGGGCCCTCGGTGGCGGTGACCACCGCGGGCCGGTTGAGCGCGCGGGCATAGCCGTAGGCCATGAACGCGGCTCCTTGCTCGTGCCGCGTGAGGATGAAGCGGATCTCCGGCGTATCGCGCAGCACGTCGAGGATCGGCAGGTTCATCGTGCCGGGAATGCCGAAGACGTGCGCGACCCCCTCGCGCCGCAGGCACTCGACTACCGCCTGTGCGCCGGTGATCACCGCGACTTGATCTCGGTCCACATCCGGTTCAGGAGCTGGCGCTGCTTCGGCGTCATGTCCCTCAGCTGCTCCAGGGTCTTCACCGAGCGCTCGTCGCCGAAGACCGCCTTGTTCGCCTTGATCTCGGGCTTGATGTAGCGCAGGGCGTCCTGGTTCGGGTTGCCCGAGCCGAGCATGTTGGTGAGCTCGGCGGAGTTGCGCCCCTCGAGCATGAAGTTGATGAACTGGTGCGCGAGGTCGGGGCGCGGCGCGCCCTTCGCCACGACCATGACGTCCAGGGCGAGCACCGCGCCCTCCTTCGGCAGGCTGGGGCGGATGCGGAAATTCTGCTTCGCCTCCTGCGCGCCCTTGTCGGCCTGGAAGACGTCGGTGGAATAGCCGTGGACGAGCCAGATGTTGCCCGAAGCGAGCTCCTTGATGTAGCTCGCGGCGTTGAACGCCGCCCAGTAAGGTTTCGCCTTGAGGATCACCTGCTTCGCCTCTTCCCAGTGCTTCGGGTCGCGGTCGTTCACCGAGTAGCCGAGGTACTTGAGCGCCGCGGCGAACACCTCGGCCTGGCTGTCGAGCACGGTGACGCGCTTCTGCAGCTTGGACACGATCTTCGGGTCGAACACGGTCGCCCAGGAGTCCACCGGCACGCCGAGCTCCTTGATCTTGGCCTCGTTATAGCCGATCAGCGTGATCGACATGGCGTAGGGCGCCGAATACTTGTTGCCCGGGTCGTAGCCGCCGCCGCGGTAGTGCGGCATCACGTTCTTCAGGTTCGGCAGCCTCTTGTGGTCGAGCGGCTGGATCCAGCCGGCTTTCGCCATGCCGAGGACGTAGTTGGAGGTCGGCACGAGCACGTCGTAGCCCTTCGCGCCCGCGGCGAGCTTCGCCACCAGCTCCTCGTTGTCGGAGTAATAGGTCTGCACCACCTTGCACTTGCACGCCTGCTGGAAGCGCTCGACCGTTTCGGGCGCGATGTAGTCGTTCCAGTTGAAGAGGTGCAGCTCGTTCGCTTGCGCCCAGGCGCCCGGCGCGGCGAAGGCGAACGCGAGGGCGATCAGTAAGCGGTTCATCAGCGGTTCTCCGTTCGTAGGACAGATGGCGAAAGACGCGTGGCGACCAGTATAAGGGTCAGCGTAAGCAGCATGAGCAGCGTGGACACCGCGTTCACCTCGGGCGTGACCGAGATCTTGACCATGCTGTAGATCTGCAGCGGCAGAGTGCTCGAGCCCGCCCCGGCGGTGAAGAAGGTGATCACGAAGTCGTCGAGCGAGAGCGTGAACGCCATCAGCGCCCCGGCGACCACCCCCGGCATGATGAGCGGCAGCGTGACCCAGCGGAACGCCTGCGCCGGGGTCGCGCCGAGGTCGCGCGCCGCCTCGGTCAGGCTCTCGTCCATGCCCGCGAGCCGTGCGCGCACCACCAGGGCGACGAAGCCGATGCAGAACGTGATGTGGGCGAGGATGATCGACACCATGCCGAGCGTGATGTTCAGAGCCACGAAGAAGATGAGCAGGCTCACGCCCATCAGGATCTCGGGGATGGCGATGGTCGCGAGCACGAGCGCCGGCAGCACGCGCAGCCGGTAGCGGTGCAGCGCGAACCCGGCCATGGTGCCGAGCACGGTGGAGGCCGCGGCCGCGGCGAGGGCGATGAGGAGCGAGTTGCGCGCGGCGATCAGCATCGCCTCGTTCTGCAGCAGCTTGCCGTACCAGGCGAGCGTGAAGCCGACCCACTGGGCGTTGAGCCGCGAATCGTTGAAGGAAAAGAGCACCACGATCACGAGCGGCGCGTACAGGAACACGTACGCCGCAAGGCCCGTGCACCATAGCCAGGGCGAGGCGCGCGTCATGCGCGCGTCCTGCGCGCCGGCGCCGCGGCGAGCGCCGAAGCCGCGAGCGCCGCGGCCATCAGCACGAGCGACAGCGCCGCGCCGAACGGCCAGTCGCGCGTGTCGAGGAACTGCTGCTTGATCACGTTGCCGATCATGATGCCGCTCGTGCCGCCGACGAGGTCGGGGATGGCGAAGATGCCGAACGCGGGGATGAACACCAGCGCCGCGCCGGCGTAGACGCCCGGCAGCGACAGCGGGAAAGTGACGCGCCAGAAGCGCTGCCAGGCACCGGCGCCGAGATCCTGCGCGGCGTCGAGCAGCGCCGGGTCGTGCTTCTCCAGGTTGGCGTACAGCGGCAGCACCATGAAGGGCAGGTGCACGTAGACCAGGGTGATGACGACCGCCGCCGGCGTGTAGAGGAGCGACACCGGCTCGAGGCCGGCCAGGCCGAGCGCGCCGTTCAGCGCGCGCATCACGAACGACTGCGGGCCGAAGATCGTCATCCAGGCGTAGACGCGGATGAGGAAGTTGCTCCAGAAAGGCAGGATCACCAGCAGCACGAGGACGTCGCGGTACTTGCGCGGGCTGCGGGCGATGAGGAGCGCGAGCGGATAGCCAGCCGCCAGGCAAAGAAGCGTGGCGAGCGCAGCGTAGCCCATCGACTTGAGCAGCAACCACCAGTAGAGGAAGTCGTCGAACAGCCGCTCGTACGCTTCGAGCGTGAGATTGAGCCTGTTTTCCAGGACGAGCGGAGCGAGGCCGCCGAAGTCGCCCGGAAGGCGCCACGAGGCGAGCGCCATGATGGCGAGCGGCGCGGCAAAGAAGAAAAGCAGGTAGGCGAGCGGCGGACCGCCCACGAGCCACTTGCGCGGGAAGCGCGGCTGCATCAGTCGGTCAGGAAATGCCCGGCGTCGGCCGGCCAGCCGACTTCGACGGCTGCGCCCGCCTCGACGCGCGCGGCGCGCCCGCTCGCGGTGTTGGGCGCGAGCGCCTGGAGCTGGCCGCCGGCCGCGAGCTCCACCGTATACAGGGTCACCTCGCCGCGGTAGAGCAGCGCCTTCACCGTGCCGCGGAAATGATTGTCCGCGCGCTCGACACCGAGGGTCTTGGCCATCCTGACCTGCTCGGGGCGCAGGGCAAGGACGCCTTGCGCGCCCGGGGCGATGTGCTCGCCATGGGTCGCCGCCACGTCTCCGACGCCGCGTACCTGCAGCGCGACCCGGCCGGCGTCGATGCTGCGCACCTCGGCGGGCAGCATGTTGCACTCGCCGACGAAATCGGCGACGAAGCGGTTGCGGGGATAGCCGTAGATCGCCGAGGGCTCGCCGAGCTGCTCGACGCGTCCGTGGTTCATGACCGCGATGCGGTGCGAAAGCGCGAGCGCTTCGCTCTGGTCGTGCGTGACGTAGACGAAGGTCACGCCCACCTCGCGCTGCAGGCCGATGAGCTCGGTCTGCATGCTCTCGCGCAGCTTGGCGTCGAGCGCTGCGAGCGGCTCGTCGAGGAGGAGCAATCGCGGGCGGTTGATGAGCGCGCGCGCCACTGCGACGCG
>DATIGR010000181.1:0-4555 GCA_035454645.1 Burkholderiales bacterium | reverse complement strand
GGCTGCGCGCGTACGACTGGCCCGTGCTGCTGGCGAAAGCCCTGTGAATAGTCGGGCATGAGCCCCGACGAGTACTGCCGGCAGAAGGCGGCGGCGAGCGGCTCGAGCTTCTATTACTCGTTCCTGTTCCTGCCCGCCGAGCGCCGGCGCGCGATCACGGCGCTGTACGCCTTCTGCCGCGAGGTGGACGACGTCGTCGACGAGACGAGCGACGCCCAGCTCGCGGCGGCGAAGCTCGCGTGGTGGCGCCTGGAGCTCGCCAACCTCTTCGCCGGCGATCCGCAGCATCCCGTAACCAAGGCATTGAAACCCCACATCGCCGCTTACTCGCTTGCCCGGGAGAGGCTCAGCGAGATCATCGACGGCATGGAGATGGATCTGCAGCAGACGCGCTACCTCGACTGGCCCGGGCTCGAGCGCTACTGCTACCGCGTGGCGGGCGCGGTCGGGCTGCTCGCCGCCGGAATTTTCGGCTACCGCGACGCGCGCACGCTCGACTACGCGCGCGAGCTGGGCACCGCGTTCCAGCTCACCAACATCATCCGCGACGTCGGCGAGGATGCGCGCAAGAACCGCATCTATCGTCCGATGGCGGACCTGAAGGAGTTCGGCGTGCCGGCGGCGGACATCCTGCAGGCGCGCGAGACCCCGGAGTTCGGCCGGCTGATGGCGTTCGAGGCCGCGCGGGCGCGCGCCTGCTACGGCAGGGCGATGCACGCCCTGCCGCAGGCCGATCGCGGAGCGCAGCGCCCGGGACTGATCATGGCGGCGATCTACCGCACGCTGCTCGACGAGATCGAGCGCGACGGCTTTCGCGTGCTCACGCGACGCACGTCCCTCACGCCGCTCAGGAAGTTCTGGATCGCGTGGCGCACCTGGATCGGCGCGTAGCGGTCGTCGGGGCGGGTTACGCCGGGATGGCGGCCGCGGTCGCGCTCGCCGAGCGCGGCATCCGCGTGAGCGTGTTCGAATCCGGCGCCGTGCCGGGCGGGCGGGCGCGCCGCATCCGAATCTCGTCCGGCGGGGAGGATCTCAGCCTCGACAACGGGCAGCACATCCTGGCCGGGGCCTACACCGAGCTCTTTCGCCTGATGCGCACCGTCGGCGTGCCCGCCGATGCGCTGCTGCGCATCCCGCACGAGATCCGCTACGCCGACGGGTTCGCGTTCCGCGCCCTGTGGCTGCCGGCGCCGCTCGGGCTGGCCGCGGGCCTGCTCGCCGTGAGGCAGGTGCCCTTCGGCGAGCGGATCGGCGCGCTGAAATTCGTCGCGGCGCTGCGCAGGCGCGGCTGGCGCTTGCAGCCCGATATCACGGTGAAGGAGTTGCTCGACGCCCGGGGTCAGCGAGGCCGCCTGCGCCATTACCTGTGGGAGCCGCTGTGCGTCTCGGCGCTCAATACGCCGCTCCACCTGGCCTCCGCCAACGCTTTTCTCGCCGCCGTGCGCGACACGCTCGCCGCCGGCGGCGACGCCGCGGACCTGCTTCTGCCGCGCGTCGACCTGTCGCGCCTGTTCCCCGAGCCCGCCGCGGAATACGTGCGCGCGCGCGGCGGCGAAGTTCGGTTGAACGAAGCGGTCAAGAATCTCACTTCATTGAAAGAACACTTCCCGCAGATCATCGTCGCAGTCGGCCCGCACCAGCTCAAGAACGTGATGCCGGAGACCGACCTGGACTACAGCTACCAGCCCATCCATACCTGCTACTTGCAGTACCCCGACAGCACGCGGCTCGAGTTCCCGATGCTCGGCATCGGCCGAGGCCTCGCGCAGTGGGTTTTCGATCGCGGCGCGCTGCTCGGCGAGAAAGGCCGGCTCGCCTGCGTGATCAGCGCGCAGGGCGATCACCAGCACATGACCCAGGAGGAGCTCGCTGCCGCCTGCGATCGCGAGCTGCGCGAAGCCCTGCCCGATCTGCCCCCGGTGCAATGGAGCCGCGTGATCGCGGAAAAGCGAGCGACGATCAGTTGTACTCCGGGATTGAAGCGCCCGAGCACGCGCACCTCGACTACCGGAGTATTCCTGGCAGGCGACTACACGGATCCGGAGTATCCGCCGACGCTCGAGGCGGCTATACGCAGCGGAATTCGCGCCGCCGAGCTCGTCGCGTCATCCGCAAAGTGACTGGCGCGTTGTGGGTATACAGTTATGGGACTCGTGAGCAGCACAATTCTTCTGCGCAACGCCCGCGTTCCTACGCTGGCAGTCCTCATCGACGCGGTGGCCGACACCGGGTCAGTCCACCTCTGTATCCCGCAACACGTTTGCGACCGGCTGCGCCTGCAAAAGCTCGAGGACAGGGAAGTGACGCTGGCTGACGGATCGACGAAGCTCGTGCCCTACGTCGGCCCGGTCGAAATCCGCTTCAAGAACCGCAGCGGCTTCACGGGGGCTTTGGTGATGGGCGACCAGGTCCTCTTTGGCGCGATTCCCATGGAAGACATGGATCTGGTCGTGATCCCGAAGACGCGCGAGCTGGACGTCAATCCCCGCAGCCCGGACATCGGAACTTCCATCGCGTAGCAGCTAGAGATCGCGCAACAGCCGCACCGCCTGGTCGATACGTTCTACGGCCAGCGTTTCCAGGCCCGCGATCCTCGCTTTCGGAAGATTGGCCTTCGGCACGATCGCGCGCTCGAAGCCGAGCTTCGCCGCCTCCCTGAGCCGCTCCTGGCCGCGCGCCGCGGGGCGCACCTCGCCGGCAAGGCCGACTTCGCCGAAGGCGAGCACCTTGGACGGAATCGGCCGGTCGGTGAAGCTCGACACGACCGCCAGGCAAACCGCGAGATCCGCCGCGGGCTCGCCGATGCGCACGCCGCCGACCGCGTTGACGAACACGTCCTGCTCCCAGGTGGCGATTCCGGCGTGGCGGTGCAGCACCGCGAGCAGCATCGCGAGCCGGTTCGCCTCCAGCCCGAGCGAGAGCCGGCGCGCGTTCGGCGTGTGCGCCGGGTCGACCAGCGCCTGGATCTCGACGAGCAGCGGGCGCGTGCCTTCGAGCGTGGCGAGCACGCAGGAACCCGGCACCGGCCGCTCGTGCTCGGCGAGAAAAAGCCGCGACGGGTTGGCCACGCCCTTCAGGCCCTTCTCGGTCATGGCGAACACGCCGAGCTCGTTGACCGCGCCGAAGCGGTTCTTCGCCGCGCGGACCAGACGAAAAGCGGAGTTCGGATCGCCCTCGAAGTAGAGCACCGTGTCGACGATGTGCTCGAGCACGCGCGGCCCGGCGATCGCGCCTTCCTTGGTGACATGGCCGACGATGAACAGCGCGGCTCCGGCGCGCTTGGCGTGGCGCGTGAGCTGCGCGGCGCATTCGCGCACCTGCGCCACCGACCCCGGCGCGGACTGCAGCACCTCGGACCACAGTGTCTGGATCGAGTCGATCACCGCGACGCGCGGCCGCGAAGCCTCGAGCGTGCCGAGCACGCGCTCGAGCTGCGTTTCCGCCGCGATGCGCACTCCCGCGGCCTCGAGACCCAGGCGCCGGGACCGCAACGCCACCTGCTCGACCGATTCTTCACCCGTCACGTAAAGCACGCCCTCCCGAGCGGTGCTCAGCGCCTGCAACAAGAGCGTGGATTTGCCGATTCCCGGGTCGCCGCCGAGCAGCACCACCTGCCCCGCCACCAGCCCGCCGCCGAGCGCGCGGTCGAGCTCGCCGATCCCGGTCGGCAGGCGCTCGAGATCCTTCGGCTGGACTTCCGCCAGCGCAACGGTGGCGGCGGAAATCCTGCCCGCTCTCGAGCCTCGGCCTTCGGCGATCGTCTCGCTCAGCGTGCCCGCCGCGCCGCACGAAGGGCACGCGCCGAACCATTGCAGCGCGCTCGCGCCGCACTCCGAGCAGACGTAGGCGGTCTTCGGCCTCTTCACGGCGCCTCGGCGATCGGCACGCGCGCGGTAAGCTTGCACAGCAGCTCGTAGCTCAGCGTGCCCGCTGCGGCGCCGACCTCGTCGGCCGCGAGTCCCTCGCCCCACAGCGTGACCGGGGTGCCGATGCGGACCTCGGGGATGTCGGAGACGTCGACCGTGATCATGTCCATCGATACGCGTCCAACGATGCGCGTGCGTATCCGGTTGACCAGGACCGGCGTGCCGGTGGGCGCGTGGCGCGGATAGCCGTCGGCATAGCCGCAGGCGACCACGCCGATGCTCATCGGTCCGGCCGCTTCGTACGCGAAGCCGTAGCCCACGCGCTCCCCCGGCTGCAGCTGCTGCAGGGCGATGATCTCGGAAGTGAGCGTCATGGCGGGCTTCAAGCCGAGGCTTTCGGCGGTACGGTCGGCGAACGGGGAGCAGCCGTACAGCATGATGCCCGGCCGCACCCAGTCGCCGCGCGCCTCGGGGAAGCGGATCAGCGCCGCGGAATTGGCGAGCGAGCTGCCCTGCGAGTGGAAAGGCTGCGCCAGCTCGTTGAACCAGTCGAGCTGCGCCTTCACGCCGCCCGCGCCGTCGGCGTCGGCGAAGTGCGTCATCAGCACGATGTTCCTCACCTGCCGGTGCATGCGCAGCGCGTTGTAGGCCGTGCGCAGGCTCTCGACGTTGAATCCGAGGCGGTTCAT
>DATIGR010000180.1:0-14835 GCA_035454645.1 Burkholderiales bacterium | reverse complement strand
GCGAGGCCTACCCGTGGATCACGCGCGTCTATACCTACCCCCACGGCACGGTGCGGCTGCAGTTTTTCAGGGTGTTTGGATGGCGCAACGAACCGCATCCGCGCGAGGATCAGGCGATCGCGTGGCAGGACCCCGGCGCCCCGATGGCCGCGCCGATGCTGCCGGCCAACGCCCCGGTTCTCGCCTCGCTCGCGCTGCCGACCGAATACGCGGTGACGAACGCGGCCGGCTACGGCATCGCCGCGATGCTGTCCCGGCTGGAGCGGCGGCTCGAGCAGGGGCTCGAGCTCGTGCAAGTGCGCGAGCCGGGCCTGGGGGCGCCGGAACGCGACCGCTTCACGCAGCAGGTCATCGGGCTCGCACACCGGCACGGCTGCAAGGTGATGGTGAAGTCGCCCTTCCCCGGCGCGGACGGAATTCACTTTACCGCAACCGAACTCATGAAATTGAAAACGAGACCCGCGGGCCTCGCGGCAGCGTCGTGCCACACGCGAGCGGAGCTCGAGCGGGCGATGGAGCTCGAGCTCGACTTCGCCGTCCTCGGGCCGGTGAAGGACAAGCCGCCCGCGCTGGGCTGGAGCAAATTCCATGACCTGAGGGCCTTTTCAAGCATCCCGATCTACGCCATCGGCGGACTCACACGCGCCGACATGGAGGACGCCTGGCGCGCCGGCGCCCACGGCGTGGCTATGATTCGGGGGGCTTGGAGCTAGGGTCCTGTTCTTCGGGCAGGCGGTAATCCTCGGCCGCCCACTTGCCCAGGTCGATCATGCGGCAGCGCTCGCTGCAGAACGGGCGCCACGGGTTCGCGCTCACGTACTCGGTGCGTGTCCCGCAGCGCGGGCAGCGCACGATCCTTACAGATTGCAAAACGTGAGCTCGAAGCCGACGTCCCAGTCGGCGGTGCGCGCCTTCGACTCGGGGCTGTGATGCGCGCCGTTCTGCGCCATGAAGCGGATGTTGAGGACGTACTTGTTGGCGCTGATCTCGGGCACGCACGCCATCTTGGCGTCGAGGCGCAGCCGCAGCATCTGCGCGGTCTTGCCGCCGAGCATCTGCTGGAACATGCCCTGCGGCGCGTGCAGGTTCTGCGGCCGGCCGGACTCGCGCAGGATCCTCAGCACGATCGCCGAGCCGTCGCGCAGCGGGTAGAGCGGCCCGGTCCAGGCGGCGAGCTGCCCGGTGCGCTCCTCGGAGGGCCGGTGCAGCCAGTAATGGTACGAGGGCAGGTCGAACTCGCACGCCCCGCCGGGGATGCCGGTGCGCTGCTTGATCGACATCAGCCAGTCGTTCTCGCGCAGGTACTGGCCGATCTTGCCGGTCATCGAGAAAAGCGCCTGCGAGGCCTGCTCGATGTCGCGCAGCACGCTCGCGAGCGCGTCCTCGGCGATGTCGGGGTTGTTGCGGAAAGAGGCGAGCACCTGCTTCTGGCGCTCGAGCTCCTGCAGCAGGTCGGACTTGAGGTCGGCGCGGCTCGCGACCTCCATGATCTCGAACAGCGTGAGCAGCGCCACGTGGTGGTCGTGCGGCTCGGTGCGCGCGATGAAATGGCGCGAGCGCTCGAACAGGTCCTCCAGCCGCAGCAGCGTGCGGATGCGCTCGTTGAGCGGGTACTCGTACGTGATCACTTGCCTGCGAATTGTAGGTATTTTCGGTGCAGCGCGGCGACCTGTTTGTGCAGCGCCTCGCGCGAGCCGCCGTTGTCGATCACGTCGTCGGCCGCCGCGACGCGCTCGGCGCGCGTCGCCTGGGTGCGCATGATGGCGCGCACTTCGCCCTCGGAGAGCGCGCTGCGCGCACGCACGCGCTCGATCTGGGTGTGCTCGGGGCAATCGACCACCAGCACCCGGTCGACCCGCCTGCGGTAGTCGGGCGACTCGATGAGCAGGGGCACGACGTGCACGACATAGGGCCCGGCCGCGGCCGCGATGCGCCGGGCCGATTCCTCGCGGATCATCGGGTGCAGCAGCGCCTCGAGCTCTTGCTTGACCGCCGGGTCGGCGAACACGCGGTCGCGCATCCGTTTTCTGTCCATGGAGCCGTCCGCGCCCACCGCCTCGCAGCCGAACAGCTCCTCGATGGCGGCCATGGCCGCGCCGCCTTTCTCGGTCAGCTCGTGCGCGATGGCATCGGTGTCCACGATGGTGGCGCCGAGCGCGGCGAACTCGTCGGCGGCTGCGCTCTTGCCGGAGCCGATCCCACCGGTGAGCCCCACCACGAAGGTCACAGCCGCTGCAGATACCAGCGAACGATGCCCTCGCCCCAGAACATGGCCACGATGCCGGCGATGGCGAGGTACGGGCCGAAATGGAAGCGGAACCCGGCATCCCAGCGGCCGCGCGCGGCGAACATCTGCAGCGCGCCGAACGCGAGGCCGACGAGCGAGGACAGCAGGATGACGAGCGGCAGCATCTTCCACCCGAGGAACGCCCCCACCGCCGCGTTCATCTTGAAGTCCCCGTAGCCCATGCCTTCCTTGCCGGTCGCGAGCCTGTAGGCGTGGAACACGAGCCAGAGCGCCAGGTAGCCCGCGACCGCGCCGATCACCGCCTCCTGTATGGACGTGAACGCGTGGTTGAGGTTCAGGAGCAGGCCAACCCAGACGAGCGGCAGCGTCAGGGAGTCGGGCAGCAGGCCGGTCTCCTGGTCGATGAAGGCGAGCGCGAGGGTGAACCAGATGAAGAGCGCCGCTCCGAGCGCGGCGGCGGTGGCGCCGAAGCGCCACGCCGCGTACGCGGCGCCCAGGCCCGCCAGCGCTTCAACCAGGGGATACCTGAAAGAAATCCTGCTTTTGCAGGCGGAGCACTTGCCGCCCAGCACGAGCCAGCCCACGATCGGCAGGTTCTCCCAGGCGCGAATGCGGTGCCCGCACGCCGGGCATGCCGAGCGCGGCGTCGCCAAGCCATAGGCGGGCTGCGGCGGGAGCGGCTGCCCCGCGAGCTCGGCGCACTCCTCGCGCCAGCCGCGCTCGAGCATCTTCGGCAGGCGGTGGATCACGACGTTCAGGAACGAGCCGATGCAAAGCCCGAACACCAGCGCGACCCACGGGAGGAAGGCCGGCTGAAGCGCCCAGCCGGCCGCCGTCATGAGCTCAGACAGCCTGACCCATCTTGAAGATCGGCAGGTACATGGCGATCACCATGCCGCCGATCAGCGTGCCGAGCACCACCATGATCATCGGCTCCATCAGGGACGAGAGCGCCTCGACCGCGTCGTCGACCTCCTGCTCGTAGAAGTCGGCGACCTTGCCGAGCATCGCGTCGAGCGAGCCGGTCTCCTCGCCGATCGACACCATCTGCACCACCATGTTCGGGAACACGCTCGAGTTCTGCATCGCAATGGTGAGCGACGTGCCGGTCGACACCTCCTGCTTGATCTGCCGGGTGGCCTGCGCGTAGATGTAGTTGCCCGCGGCCCCGCCGACCGAGTCGAGCGCTTCGACCAGGGGCACGCCGGCGGCGAACATCGTCGACAGCGTCCGGGTCCAGCGCGCGATGGCCGATTTCTTCACCAGGTCGCCGAAGATCGGCAGCCTGAGCGTGAACCGGTCCATGAAGATCTGCACCGCGGTCGAGCGCTTCCAGGCCTCGAGGAAGCCGTAGATCGCGCCGGCGAGGACCGGGAACACGATGTACCAGTTGGCGACGAACCAGTCGGAGATGCTCATGACCACGAGCGTGGGCGCGGGCAGGTCGGCGCCGAAGTTGGTGAACACCTCCTTGAACGCCGGGATCACGAAAATCATGATCACCGCGGTGATGATGAACGCGACCGCGATGATCGCGATCGGGTAGAACAGCGCGGCCTTGATCTTCGACTTGATGGCGAGGATCTTTTCCTTGTAGCTCGCGAGGCGGTCGAGCAGGCTCTCGAGAATGCCGGCCTGCTCGCCGGCCTGGACCAGGTTGCAGTACAGCGCGTCGAAGTGCAGCGGGAACTTGCGGAACGCCGCGGCGAGCGAGGAGCCGGTCTCGACGTCGGTCTTGATGTCAATCAGCAGCTTCGCCACCGCCGGGCTCGCGGCGCCCTTGCTCACGATGTCGAAGGACTGCAGCAGCGGCACGCCGGCCTTCATCATGGTCGCGAGCTGGCGCGTGAACAGCGCGATGTCCTTCTCGGTGACCTTGCCGCCGCCGCGGCGCTTCACCTTCTTCACCTTCTGCACCATGATGCCCTGGCGGCGCAGCGTGGCGTTCACCGCGGCTTCGCTCACGGCACGCACCTCGCCGCGGATCGTCTTCCCGGCCTTGTCCTTGCCTTCCCAGCTGAAGATGAGTTCTTTCGGGCCCTTCGCGGCCGCCGCAGCCGTTGCCATACCTGACGCTCCCTTCGAGCTCCCTTGTCGAGCGGGATGATGCCCGCGGCCCGACTCTTTGTAAAGCCTTAAGTTCCTGTTCTAAACCTCTGAGGGCTCGATATTTTCTACATTTTGCACAGGCCGGAAGATACGCACTGTTTTGATCGTCCGGCCCTGCGCGTGGACGATTTCCATCGGCACGTTGCCGATCTTGATCGACACGTCGGCCTCGGGGATGTCCTGCAGGTGCTCGACGATCAGCCCGTTCAGGGTCTTCGGGCCGTCGGTGGGCAGCGCGAGCCCGAGCGCGCGGTTGACCTCGCGCACCGGCGTCGCGCCGTCGGCGGTGGCCGCGCCGCCCGCGTCCCAGGCGAGCGCCTGCTCCGCGCTCGGCAGCGAGGTGGTGAACTTGCCGATGATCTCCTCGATGATGTCCTCGAGCGTGAGCAGTCCCATCAGCTCGCCGTACTCGTCCACCACCAGCGCGATGCGCTCGCGGTTCTCCTGGAAATACTGCATTTGCGCGAGTACCGGCGTCGTCGCCGGCACGAAATAGGGCTCGCTCAGCATCGACTCGAGGGTGTCCTTGTCGAGCGTCCCGGTCGGCAGCGCCGTCAGCACTTTCTTCAGGTGCAGCACGCCGACCACGTCGCCGAGCGCGCTGCGGAACACCGGCAGCCGGCCGTGGTGGCTGGTGACGATCTGGCGCACGATCGTCTCCATGTCCTCGTCGAGGCTCAGCGACTCGATCCGGGCGCGCGGCACCATGATGTCCTGCACCGTCACCGCGCCGAGGTCGAACAGGTTGAGCAGGATCGAGATGTGCTTCTTGGGCAGCACGTTGGAGTACTCGAGCAGGATGGTGCGGATCTCCTCGGGCGACATCTCGCCTTCGTCCTCGCCGCCGCGAATGCGCGCGAGGCTGAGCAGCGGATTCAGGATCGCGTGGGTGGACGCCGAGAGCAGCGCCACGAACGGCGCCGACAGCCTCGCCAGCACGCGCATCGGCCAGGCCACCATGCGCGCGATCCCCTCGGCGTTGTGCTGCCCGAGGCGCTTGGGCACGAGCTCGCCGACCACGATCGACACGTAGGTGATCGCCACCACGATGCCGACGGTCGCCACCACGTTCGCCGTCTTCGCCGTGAGCAGCAGCGTCGCCTGCAGCCATGCCGACACCGGCGCGGACAGGAACGCCTCGCCCACGATGCCGTTCAGGATGCCGATCGAGGTGATGCCGATCTGGATCGTCGACAGGAAGCGCGTCGGGTCGCGCGCCAGCGCGAGCGCCGCGGCGGCGAGCTTGTCGCCCTGCTTCGCCCGGGTTTCCAGGCGCGGCTTGCGCGCGGTGAGCAGCGCGACTTCCGACATGGCGAACGCGCCGTTGAGGAGAATGAGGCCGCCGAGGATGAGCAGTTCCATGGATTACTCCATTCAGCCGCGTCCGAGCAGCACTTCGAGCACGAAGCGGCTGCCGACGTAGGCGAGGAGCAGCATCACGAAGCCGGTGAGCGTCCAGCGCAGCGCGGTGCGCCCGCGCCAGCCGTAGCGCAGCCGTCCGGCGAGCAGCAGGCCGAAGGTGAGCCACGAGAGCAGCGCGAACACGGTCTTGTGGTCGAAGCGCAGCGCGCGCCCGAACAGCGTCTCGGAGAACGCGATGCCGGTGGCGAGCGTGAGCGTCAGGAAAACGAACGCCGCGCCGATCATGCGGAACAGCAGCCTCTCGAGCGTGAGCAGCGGCGGCAGGTTCGGAAACGCCGCCGTGCCCTTGCGGTGCAGCTGGCGCTCGGCCACCGCCATCAGCGTGGCGTGCAGCAGCGCGATCACGAACAGCCCGTACGCGAGCATGGCGAGCGCGAGATGCAGCCTGAACTCGACGGCCTGCGCGTGCGCGCCGGTGAGCACCAGCCCGGGAAACAGCGCCGGCAGCGGCGCGGCGGCCGCCGCGAGCGGCAGCACCAGCGGCAGCATGCCCTCGAGATCGTAGAACAGGCTCTCGATCCAGTAGAGCACGACGCCGAGCAGCATCATCACCGAGAGCGCCTGCGCGAAGCCGAACCTGAGCTCGCCCGAGAGCACCCCGTCGTAGAGCAGCCAGCCGTGGATCGCGACCGGGGCGAGGATCGCGGCGCGCTCCCAGGCGCGCAGGCCGCGCCGGCCCTCGGCGGCCGGGGCGAGCGCCGGTGCGCGATGCCAGCGGGTATGCCAGAAGTGCCAGGCCAGCCCGACGTACATGGCCGAGGCGATGCCGTGAATTACAATGTCGGGCACCGCTTCAGTTTATCACCCGAGTTTCGACACCGTGCTCGATACCCTGACTTCGCGCCTCGCGCGCATCGTGAAGCACATTCGCGGCGAGGCGCGCCTCACCGAGTCGAACATCCAGGAGGCGCTGCGCGAGGTGCGCGTCGCGCTGCTCGAGGCCGACGTCGCGCTGCCGGTGGTCAAGCCATTCATCGAATCGGTGCGCGCCGCCGCGCTGGGCGAGGAAGTCGTCGGCAGCCTCACGCCCGGCCAGGCGCTGGTCGGCGTCGTGCACCGCGAGCTGACCCGGCTCATGGGCGAGGCGAGCGTCGGCCTCGACCTCGCCACCCGGCCGCCCGCGGTGATCCTGATGGCCGGATTGCAGGGCTCGGGCAAGACCACCACCTGCGGCAAGCTCGCGCGACTCTTGGTTCAAGACAAGAAACGGGTGGGACTGGTCTCGTGCGACGTCTACCGGCCCGCCGCTATCGAGCAGCTCAGGACGGTCGCTTCACAAGCCGCAAGCGAGTTCGTTCCGTCTTCCGTGGGAGAGAAGCCCGCGGACATCGCCCGGCGCGCGCTCGAGTACGCGCGCACGCATTACCTGGACGTCCTCATCGTCGACAGCGCGGGGCGCCTCGCGATCGACGAGCAGATGATGCGCGAGATCGCCGAGCTGCACGCCGCGCTCAAGCCGATCGAGACGCTGTTCATCGTCGACGCGATGCAGGGCCAGGACGCGGTCAACGTGGCGCGCGCGTTCAACGAGCGGCTGCCGCTCACCGGCGTGATCCTCACCAAGCTCGACGGCGATGCGCGCGGCGGCGCCGCGCTCTCGGTGCGGCACGTCACCGGCAAGCCGATCAAGTTCGCCGGCGTGGGCGAGAAGCTCGACGCTCTGGAGGCGTTCCATCCCGAGCGCATGGCCGCGCGCATCCTCGGCATGGGCGACATCGTGTCGCTGGTCGAGGAGGCGCACGCCAAGATCGACCTGGAGGAAGCGCAGAAGGTTGCGGACAAAGTCCGCAAAGGAAAATCATTTGATTTGGAAGATTTCAAGTCGCAAATCCTGCAGATGAAGAAGATGGGCGGGGTCGCCTCGCTCATGGACAAGCTGCCCGCGCAGCTCGTCGGCCAGATCGATCCGGCCAAGCTCCAGGACGAGAAGCAGTTCCGGCGCATCGAGGGCATCATCAACGCGATGACCCCCGCCGAGCGGCGCAAGCCCGAGATCCTCAAGGCCTCGCGCAAGCGCCGCATCGCCGCCGGCGCCGGGGTCCCGGTGCAGGCGGTGAACCAGCTGCTCAACCAGTTCGAGCAGATGCAGAAGATGATGAAGATGATGAAGGGCGGGAACCTGCAGCGCATGATGCGCGGGATGAAGGGCGTGCTGCCCGGCCTGCGCTAGTGCGTGCGCCCGCCGCGCTCGCCGCCGCCACCGCACTCAATCTCCCGTTCGGCACGCTGTACGCGTTCAGCGTCTTCCTGAAGCCGCTGGAAGCGCTGCTCGGCGCAAGCCGCGCGCAGATGAGCGCCGTCTTCGCGCTCGCCACGATCACGCTCACCGTCGGAATGGTGCTGGCGCCCGCGGTCTACCGGCATTTTCGCCCCTGGACGATCGCGCTCGGCTGCGGCGCATGCAGTGCCGGGGGACTCCTTCTAAGTGCAACATCGACAACGTTCGCGCAGTTCGCGCTCGGCTACGGCGTGCTCTTCGGCATCGGTGCCGGCGTGGGCTTCATCCTCGTGCAGCAGGGCGTGAACCAGAGCGTGAGCGCGCGCAGCGGGCTCGCCAACGGCTATGTCGTCAGCCTCTATCCGCTCGGCGCGATGCTCGGCGCGCCGCTGTTCGGCTGGGCGATCGAGGCCCACGGCATCCGCGCCACGCTCGCCGGCCTGGGCGCCGCCGTGCTCGCCGGCTGCGCGCTCACCGCTTTCTTGCTTGGAATCGCGAAAGTGCAGATGCAGGAGGCCGCCGCGGACGCCGCCAGCGGCAGCGATCCGCAGCGCTCGACTTTCTACCTCCTCGCCACGGTCTTCTTTCTCGCCGCGGCCGCCGGCCTCATGGTCATGAGCCAGGCCGCCGGGATCGTGCAGGCCTACGGCGGCGCGACCGCCGTAGCCGTGGGCGCGACCACTTTCATCACCGGCGCGGTCGGCGCGGCGCGCATCGCCGGAGGGTGGCTCACCGACCGGTTTGCCATCCCGCGCGTCGCGATGGGCTCGCAGCTGTTCGCGTTCTGCGGCGCGTCGATCCTGACCCTGTTTCCGGGTCCGCTCGTCGCCGTTCCGGCGCTCGCGATGATCGGCATGGGCTATGGCGTGATCTCCGGCCTCACCGCGGCGGCGATCGCTCGGTACTGGGGCCGCAACGCCTTTGGCCGCGTCGCCGGCCGGCTCTACGTCGCGTGGTGCATCGCCGCGGTCAGCCTGCCGGTGCTCGCAGGATGGCTCTACGACCGCACCGCCGGCTACGGCGCGGCGGTCATGCTCGCCGGCGGCTTGAATCTGTTCGCAGTGCTCGTCGCGGCACGCCTGCCGCGCTAAGGCCGGCGGATGGTCGGATAGCTGTAGTGCTCGTGCACGACCTTCCACCCTGCGTCTCGTTTTATCACCACCAGGGTTACGGCCCCTTCCGCCAGGATCAGCTGCGGCAACGCGCTCACCGTTGCGCTGAAAGGCGCGATGACGAGCGCGTGCGTTGCGCCTATCCGGCGGACTTCGATCGCACCCATGGTGATCCTCTGGTCCCGAATCGATGCGAGGTGCTTGTTTGCATGGTCCCTGATCGCGTCACGGCCCCGCATGATGATGCCTTCGCCGGTAATCGCCGTGACTGTCCCGGCCTGGTCCAGCATGCTCAGGCTTGTCGTCACATCAGTGCTGGTGACGTAGGAGCGCGCGAACTGCTGGATTTCGGCGTCGACAGCTGCCGGCTCGGGGCCGCAGGCGGTCAGGGCAGGGGCTGCGAGCAGCAGCAGCAGAATCGATCTCATTGGAGGCCTCCGAAGCTTCCCAGAGCTCTGATTTGTACCGTATAATCCGCGCCTTTTCGCGGTTTGTGGAGCATTCCCGATGGTGGTGATTCGACTGCAGCGCGGCGGCGCGAACAAGCGGCCGTTCTTCCATGTGGTGGTGGCCGATTCGCGGCGCGCGGCGAGCAAGAAGTTCATCGAGCGGCTCGGGTTCTACGACCCGAAGGCGCCGCAGGGCCGCGAGGCGCTGCGCGTGAACCTGGAGCGCGTCAAGCACTGGACCGGCAAGGGCGCGCAGCTCTCGCCCACGGCGGCGCGGCTCGTGAAGCAGTTTGCAAAGAAGACAGCCTGAAAACTTAATCGAGGTAGGCCGCGTCGCCGGCTCGTACGGCGTGCGGGGATGGATCAGGGTGGAGCAGGCGCAGGCGGCGCTGCCGCGGTGCGCGGCGTGGTCGATCGGAGGAAAGCTGTACCCGGTCGAGCAGGTCAAGGAGCATTCGGGCACGCTGCTCGCGAAGCTGTCGGGCCTGGAGAGCCGCGAGGCGGCGCTCAAGCTGAAAGGCTCGACGGTGTATGTGCGGCGCGAGGCGATGCCCGCGCCTGAGGAAGGGCACTACTACCTCGCAGACCTGGTGGGCCTCGAGGTGGTGAACGAGCGGGGAGTCGTGCTCGGGAAGGTGAGGCGCTGGATGTTCAACGGCGCGCAGGACGTGATGGAGGTCGGGGGAAACGGCAAGGTGCGGTTGATGCCGTGGGTTCCCGAGGTCGTGAAGAACGTCGATTTGCAGAAGCGGCAGATCGACGTAACGTGGGGAGCGGACTGGTGATCCGCTTCGACGTGGTGACGCTGTTCCCGGAGGTGTTTGCCGCCATCACGGACAGCGGGATCACGAGCCGGGCGCTGGAAGCGGGGCGGTACTCGCTGACGACCTGGAATCCGCGCGACTTCACGGCCGACAAGTACCGTACGGTCGACGACCGTCCGTACGGCGGCGGGCCCGGCATGGTGATGCTGGCCGAGCCGCTGGAGCGGACGCTGGACGCGGTGAAGGCGGCCGACGGCGGCAGGGTGGTCTACCTGACGCCGCAGGGAGCGAAGCTCGATCACCGCAAGGTGATGGAGCTGAAGGACGAGCGGGCGCTGACGCTGCTTTGCGGCCGCTACGAGGGCGTGGACGAGCGGCTGCTCGAGCGCCGGGTCGACGAGGAGATTTCCATCGGCGACTTCGTGCTCTCGGGCGGCGAGGTGGCGGCGATGGCGTTGATCGACGCGGTGGTGCGGCAGCTGCCCGGCGCACTGGGCGACGAGGCCTCCGCGCTGGAAGAGTCGTTCGCCGACGGGCTGCTCGACTGCCCGCAGTACACGCGGCCCGAGGTGCATGCCGGGCTGCGCGTGCCGGAGGTGCTGCTGTCGGGGCACCATGGCGAGATCCGGCGCTGGCGGCTGAAGCAGGCGCTCGGCAGGACGTGGCTGCGCCGGCCCGACCTGCTGGCGGCGCGGAGGCTGAGTAGCGAAGAGCAGGAGCTGCTGGACGAGTTCAAGCGGGAGAAGAGAGGTTGAACATGGATCTGATCCGGACACTCGAGCAGGAAGAAATCAAGCGCCTCAAGAAGGAGGTGCCGGACTTCTCTCCCGGCGACACGGTGGTGGTCAACGTAAACGTCGTCGAAGGCGAGCGCAAGCGCCTGCAGGCCTTCGAGGGCATGGTGATCGCGAAGCGCAACCGCGGCCTCAACTCCTCGTTCATCGTGCGCAAGGTGTCCTCGGGCGAGGGCGTGGAGCGTACTTTCCAGACCTATTCCCCCCTGATCGCCTCGATCGAGGTCAAGCGCAAGGGCGACGTGCGCCGCGCCAAGCTCTACTACCTGCGCGCGCGCTCCGGCAAGTCGGCGCGCATCCGCGAGCGCACCGGAGGCGAGGAAGCCGGCGGCGCCGGGGAAGCCTAGCCGCAGGAGTAAAATGGGCCGATGCGCCGGGAATCGGCTGCCATCAGCCCAGTGAGCGAAGTGATCGCCGCGATCCGCGGCGGCGAGATCGTCATCCTGGTCGACGACGAGGACCGAGAGAACGAGGGCGACCTCGTGTTCGGCGCCGACTTCGTCACCCCCGAGAAGATCAACTTCCTCGCCAAGCACGGCCGGGGGCTCATCTGCATGCCGATCACCGACGAGCACGCGGCCCGGCTCGGCCTGCGCCCGATGGTCGAGCAGAACCGCTCGCGCCACGGCACCAACTTCACCGTGTCGATCGAGGCCGCCGAGGGCATCGCCACCGGCATCTCGGCGCACGATCGCGCCCTCACCGTCAAAGTCGCCTGCAGCCAGGATGCGAAAGCCGGAGACATCGTCCAGCCGGGCCACGTGTTCCCCTTGATCGCGCAGCCGGGCGGCGTGCTGGTGCGCGCCGGCCATACCGAGGCGTGCTGCGACCTCGCGCGGCTCGCCGGCCTCACGCCCGCGGCGGTGCTGTGCGAGATCATGCGCGACGACGGCACCATGGCCCGGCTTCCCGACCTGGTGCAGTTCGCCGCCGGGCACAAGCTGAAGATCGGCACCATCGCCGATCTCATCGAGTACCGCAGCCGCAACGAGTCGCTCGTGCGGCGGGAATTCGAGCGCGATATCGATACTCCCTGGGGCAACTTCCACCTGGTGTCGTACCGTGACCTGGCGGTCGGTTCGCTCCATCTCGCCCTGGTGGCCGGTCAACCCGACCCGAAAAGGGACACGCTGGTGCGCGTGCACGAGCCGCTCTCGATCCTCGACCTGCTCGACGCGGGCCCGAGCACGCACTCCTGGGGCGTGGGCGAGGCGCTGAAGGAGATCCGGCGCTCGCCGGCCGGCGTCATGGTGCTCATGAACTGCCATCAGGACGAGATGCGGGCGGACGAGGCACGGGCGCCGAAGGCGGGGCGCAGCTTCGACTTGCGCCTTTACGGCATCGGCGCGCAGATCCTGCGCGACCTCGGCGTCGGCAGGATGCGGCTGATGGCCGCGCCGCGCAAGATGCCGAGCATGGCCGGCTTCGGGCTCGAAGTCACAAGCTACGCCGAAATGCCGCGGCGCTGACCGATGCGCCTGGGCATCGTCGTCAGCCGGTTCAACGAGGAGATCTGCGGCAAGCTGCTCGAGCGCGCGCGCGCCGAGGCGCGCAAGCTGAACGCGCAATGCACCGAGGTGAGCGTGCCCGGGGCGCTCGAGATCCCGCTCGCGCTGCAGTGGATGGCGCAGTCGGGGCGCTACGACGCGCTGGTCGCGCTCGGCGCGGTGATCCGCGGCGACACCTATCATTTCGACGTCGTCGCCAACGAGTCGGCGCGCGGCGTGATGGACGTGATGCTGGAGTTCGGCGTGCCGGTGGCGAACGGCATTCTCACCACCGACGACGAGCGCCAGGCCGCGGCGCGCCTGGAGAAAGGCGCCGAGGCGGTGCGCGTCGCGGTCGAGATGGCGCGCCTCAGGTCGCAGCTCCATGAAGCACGCTAGGCGCCACGCGCGCGAGGTCGCGCTGCAGGCGCTGTATGCCTGGCAGCTCTCGGGCGGCGACCCGCTCGAGGAGGCGCGCTCCAACGAGGACTACGAGAAGACCGAGTTCCTCGACGACCTGGTGCGCGGCGTGGCGCGCCGGGCGGCGGAGCTCGAGCGGCTGATCGCGCCGCACCTCGACCGCGACTTCGCCCGGCTCTCGCCGGTGGAGCGCGCCATCCTCTACATCGGCGCGTACGAGCTTGCCCACCATCCCGAGACGCCGTTCAAGGTGGTGCTGAACGAGGCCGTGGAGCTCGGCAAGAGCTTCGGCGCCTCCGAGGGCTACCGCTTCGTCAACGGGGTGCTCGAGAAGATCGCGCTGCAGGTCCGGCCGGAGGAGGTGGGTCGCTGGCGCAACCGCGCCTGATGGACGCCGACGGGCTGCGCAGCCTTGCCATCCAGGCGGCCGCGGGTGCCGGCGTGCCGCACGACCTCGCCGCGGCATTGCGCTACCTGCAGCAGGCGGCCGAGCATGGCTCGCGCCCGGCCCAGGCCGAGCTCGCCGCGCTGGTGGGCAACTGGCGCCTGGTGCGCGACATCGGCGCCGGCAAGCCGCTGCGCGAGGGAATGCCCGAGCGCCTGCGCGCGGCGGTAGACCTGCACGCCTGGCAGCGCCTGCCCCGGGGCGAGGCTTTCAGCGAGGCGCCGCGCATCGTCGTGGTCCGCGGCTTCCTGTCCGAAGAGGTCTGCGACTGGCTGATCCGGCTCGGCAGGCCGCACTTGTGCGCGGCCGAAGTGTTCGACGCCGCGAGCGGCGACACGAGCGAATACGTCGGCCGGAGCAATCGAACCGCGGAGCTCCTGCTCGCGCGCAGCGACGTCGTGCTCGGCTTCGTGCGCTCGCGCATCGCGGCGTTGACCGGCGTGCCGGTCGAGGGCTTCGAGCCGAGCCAGGTCCTGCACTACGAGGTCGGCCAGGAGTTCCGCGCGCACCACGATTTCTTCGACGTGCGCGTTCCGGCGCTCGCGCGCGAAGTCGCCGAGCGCGGCCAGCGCGCGCTCACGGCGCTCGTCTACCTGAACGACGGTTACGACGGCGGCCATACCGCGTTTCCGCACCTCGGGCGCAGCTTCAAGGGACGCAAGGGCGACGCCCTCGTGTTCTGGAATGTCGGCGACGACGGCGCGCCCGACTGGCGCACGCTGCACGCCGGGACCGCGCCGACGCGCGGCGAAAAATGGCTGTTCTCGCAATGGATCCGGATCCGCACGGGCTCGGCGAGTTCGAGCTGATCCGCCGCTACTTCACGCGGCCGCCGAAGCGCGCGCTGCAGGGGGTCGGCGACGATTGCGCGCTCGTGCGGCCCGACGCCGGGCTCGACCTCGCGGTGACCACCGACATGCTGATCGAAGGGCGCCACTTCCTGCCCGACGCCGAGCCGCGCGCGCTCGGCCACAAGGCGCTCGCGGTCAACCTGTCCGACCTCGCGGCGGCGGGCGCAACGCCCCGCTGGGCCACCCTCGCGCTCGCGCTGCCGTCGGCCGAGCCGGCCTGGCTGGAAGCGTTCGCCGCGGGCTTCTTCGCGCTCGCCGGACGCTACGGCGTCGACCTGATCGGCGGCGACACGACGCGCGGCGAGCGGCGCTCGATCTGCGTCGCCGCGATCGGCGAGGTGCCGCCCGGCCTCGCGCTCACGCGCGCGGCGGCTCGTCCCGGCGACGACCTCTGGGTCTCGGGCGAGCTCGGCGGCGCGTCGCTCGCGCTCGTGCACCCGGAGATCGCCGAGGCGGCGAAGCGCCTGCACTGGCCCGAGCCGCGCGTCGAGCTCGGCGAGCGCCTGCGGCACCTCG
>DATIGR010000179.1:0-8795 GCA_035454645.1 Burkholderiales bacterium | reverse complement strand
GCCCGCGCGTATAAAATGACCGCGCGGGGGTCTCCCGCGACCTGAGGAGAGAGGAACGATCATGGCGAAAAAGGGCGGCGGCACGGTTTATCGCGTTACCGAAGTGATCGGCACCAGCACGAACTCGTGGGAGGACGCGGTGCGCAACGCGGTCAAGACGGCCTCGGGCAGCCTGCGCGACTTGCGCATCGCCGAGATCGCGAAGCTCGACGTCAAGATCGAGGACGGCAAGGTCACGCAGTTCCGCGCCCGCCTCGCGCTTTCTTTCAAGTACGAGGGCTAGGCGGCTTGTTCACCGCGGTCGTTCGCATCACCGGCGCCGGGCGGCTCGACGACTTCCGCGAGCGCCTGCGCTGGCTGATGGTGCGCGACGAGGACGCCGAGGAATACACCGAGCACCACGGCGCGGGAACGCTCGAATACCGCTTCCGCCCGCGCCGCGGCATCCCGTTTCCCGCGTTCACCGCGGCGTCGGCGGATTTTCCCGAGCTGCGCGTGGAGGCGCAATGGGAGCGCGACGGCGAGCGCGGCCGCGCGGTGATCGAGAACGGACGCCTCGTCGAGCAGACCGCCTCGCGCCTGGAAGAAGGCGAGCTGGACGTGAAAGTCGGCGGCGAAGGGTGTCTCGAGCTCGGCCTGACGTGCCGCACGAGCGAGGAGGGTGACCTGATCGGCTATGCGGTGACCGAGGACCGCCATACCTACTGGCGCTACCGCGACGGGGTTCTCACGCTGCTCGATCCCGAGGAGCCCGACGCCGCGCTCGAGGGGGTGGCGTTTCGCTTCGTCGAGGAGTGGATCTGGTACGACGAGGAGGACGCGGCGCTCGAGCGCGCGCGCTATGCGAACTACGGCTACCCGGTGCGCGGCGCGAACGTGAAATCGGAGAAGCTCGCGCTGCTGCGCACGCAAGGCGGCCGCTATTGCGCCCTCGGCGAGCAAGCGCAAGCCGCCCGGGAGGCGATCGTCGCCCAATGGCTGAAGCGGTAGAGCCGCGCCGGCGCTCGGTCCTTTGCGCCTCGCCCGCGGGCCTGCATCGCATCGCCTACCGGGAGTGGGGCGACCCGCGCAATCGCGACGTCCTCCTGTGCGTGCACGGCCTGACGCGCTCGGGGCGCGATTTCGACGAGCTCGCGCGCGCTCTGTGCGCACAGTTCCGCATCGTGTGCCCGGACCTCGCCGGGCGCGGGGATTCCGACCGGCTCGCCGACCCGAAGCACTACACCTGGGCGCAGTACGTCGCCGACACGGTGACCCTGATCGCGCGCCTCGACGTCGAGGCGGTGAGCTGGCTCGGCACCTCGATGGGCGGATTCGTGGGGATGGCGCTCGCCGCGCAGCCGGGGAACCCGGTGCGCAGGCTGATCCTGAACGACGCGGCCCCCGTGATCGCCAAGGCGGCGCTTGAGCGCATCGCCACCTATGTCGGGCAGGAGCTGCGCTTCGCCACCCTCGCAGAGGCCGAGAAGTACGTGCGCACGATATCCGCCCCTTTCGGCCGGCACAGCGACGCGCAATGGCGCTTCCTCGCCGAGACCTGGGTGCGTCGCGCCGAAGACGGCAGCTTCCGGCCGCATTACGATACCCGCATCGCCGAGGCCTACCGCGCCACCATGCCCGAAAAGGACCTGGAACTGTGGCACCTGTACGACGCCGTGCGCTGCCCCACCCTGCTGGTGCGCGGCGAGCAATCCGACCTCGTCTCGCGGCAGACGGCCGCGGAGATGGCGCGCCGCGGCCCGAAGGCGAGGCTCGCCGAGATCCGCGGCGTGGGCCACGCGCCGACCTTATTGCAACCCGAACAGATCGCGCTCGTCCGCGATTTCCTACTGGAAGGAGAAATGTCGTGAAGAAAGCATTACTGGCATTGGCCGTGCTCGCAACACCCGCCTTCGCGCAGCAGTCCACGCTCGACGCGGTTCGCTCCAAGGGATTCGTGCAGTGCGGCGTGAACACCGGCCTCGCCGGCTTCTCGCAGCCCGACTCCAAGGGCGTGTGGAAGGGCATCGACGTCGACCTGTGCCGCGCGGTCGCGGCGGCGGTATTCGGCGACTCGAACAAGGTGCGCTACACGCCGCTCACCGCGCAGCAGCGCTTTACCGCGCTGCAGTCGGGCGAGGTCGACATCCTGTCGCGCAACACCACCTGGACCATCACTCGCGACACGAGCCTGGGCCTCAACTTCGTCGGCGTCAACTACTACGACGGCCAAGGGTTCATGGTGCACCGCAAGCTCAACGTGAAGAGCGCCAAGCAGCTGAACGGCGCTACGGTCTGCGTGCAGCCCGGCACCACGACCGAGCTCAACCTCGCCGACTACTTCCGCGCCAACCGCATGACCTTCAAGCCGGTGGTGATCGAGAAGATGGAGGAAGTGCTGAACGCCTACTTCGCCGGCCGCTGCGACGTGTATACCACCGACCATTCGGGCCTGATCGCGGTGCGCGCCTCGCGCGCTCCCAAGCCCGAGGAGCATGTCATCCTGCCCGAAATCATTTCCAAGGAGCCGCTCGGGCCGGTGGTGCGCCACGGCGACGACCGCTGGTTCGACGTGGTGAAGTGGTCGCTGTTCGCCATGATCGAAGCCGAGGAGATGGGCATCAGCTCGAAGAACATCGACCAGCAGGCCTCGAGCACCAACCCCGCGATCCAGCGCATCGTCGGCTCCTCCGGCGACGTCGGCAAGATGCTCGGCATCGACAACAAGTGGGCCTACAACATCATCAAGCAAGTGGGCAACTACGGCGAGAGCTTCGACGCCAACCTGAAGCCCCTCGGCTTCGAGCGCGGCTTGAACCGCCAGTGGACCCAGGGCGGGCTGATGTATGCCCCACCCATCCGCTAAAGCGGAACAATTCCGGGCTCTTCATCAGGGCTGCTTCGTCATCGCGAACGCCTGGGACGCGGGCTCGGCGCGCATCCTCGCCGGGCTCGGCTTCCAGGCGCTCGCCACCTCGAGCGGCGCGCACGCGGGCACGCTCGGCCGCCGCGACGGGCAGGTGACGCGCGAGGAAGCGCTCGAGCACGCGCGCGCCATCGTAGAGGCCACCGACCTGCCCGTATCGGCCGACTTCGAGAACTGTTTCGCCGACGAGCCGGCGAAAGCGGCGGAAACCGTCCGCCTTGCCGCCGACGTTGGGCTCGCCGGCTGCTCGATCGAGGACGCGACGCGCGACAAGGTCTACGACTTCGAGCTCGCCGTCGAGCGCGTCGCTGCCGCTGCCCGACCCGGTCGACTCGTGCTGACGGCTCGTGCGGAGAATTTCGTCCGCGGCAGGCCCGACCTGCAGGACACCATCAAGCGCCTGCAGGCGTTCGAGAACGCGGGCGCGGACGTCCTGATGGCGCCGGGGCTTGCGGACCTCGAGTCGGTGCGCAAGGTGTGCGCTGCCCTCACGAAGCCGTTCAATTTCATGGCCGGCATGAAGGGCAAATCCTTCAGCGTAGCCGAGCTCCAGGCGGCGGGTGTGCGGCGCATCAGTCTCGCCACCTCGCTGTGGCGCGCCGCCATGAGCGGGCTGATCGACGCGGCGCGCGAGGTGAAGGAGAAGGGCACCTTCGGCTACGTCGAGCGCTCGGCCGCGACGCCGGAATTGATCAAGCTGATGCGCAGCTGATTCACTGTAAGGAAACAGCGGGAACGATCGACCCGTAATACAGTCCAGCCTGACTGGAGGTCGGCATGCCATTCGCACCACCGCAATCCGCGCGCCGCGCCGCGGCGCTACCCGACTATGCAGGTGTCCGCGAGACCACGCGGGCGCTCGTAGCGCCGCTCTCGCCCGAGGACTGCGCCATCCAGTCGATGCTGGACGCGAGCCCGGCGAAATGGCATCTCGCCCATACGACGTGGTTCTTCGAGACCTTCGTGCTCCAGTCACACGTGCCGGGCTACCGCGGGTTCGATCCGGCCTACGGCTATCTCTTCAATTCCTACTACAACGCGATCGGCGAGCGCCACCCGCGCCCCGAGCGTGGCCTGCTGTCGCGGCCTTCGCTGGAGGACGTGCTCGCCTATCGCCGGCACGTGGATGAAGCGATCCTCGAAGCCAGCAGCCTTCCAGCCGAGGCGCTCGCGCTGATCGAGCTCGGGCTGCACCACGAGCAGCAGCACCAGGAGCTGATCCTCACCGACGTCAAGCACCTGCTGTCGCGCAACCCGCTCAAGCCCGCCTACCAGAAGACCTGGCCGCTCACGCCGATCCGCGCGCCCGAGCCGCGCTGGACCGGGTTCGCCGGCGGGCTGTACGAGATCGGCCATGCCGGGACTGGCTTCGCGTTCGACAACGAGACGCCGCGCCATCGGGTCTGGCTCGAGGACTTCGAGGTCCGCTCGCACCCGGTGACGCACGGGGAGTTCCTGAAGTTCATCGAAGACGGCGGCTACCGGCGGCCGGAGCTGTGGCTCGCGGCGGGCTGGGACATGGTGCGCGCGCGCGGCTGGGAAGCGCCCGAGTACTGGGTGCGCCGCGACGGCGTCTGGCATACCTTCACGCTGCATGGGGAGGCGCCGGTGGATCCGAACACGCCGATCTGCCACGTGAGCTTCTACGAGGCCGAGGCGTTCGCGCGCTGGGCGAAGGCGCGCCTTCCCGGGGAGGCGGAATGGGAGGTGGCCGCGCGCGGCGCGCCCGCGGACGGCAATTTCCTGGAGAGCGGAGCGTTGCATCCGCTCGCGCTGCGCGAAGACCCGGCTGACGGGACGCTCGCGCAGGCGTTCGGCGATGTGTGGGAGTGGACCCGCAGCGAGTACGGACCCTATCCCGGCTACCAGCCCGCCGCCGGCGCGGTGGGCGAGTACAACGGCAAGTTCATGGCGAGCCAGTACGTGCTGCGCGGCGGCTCGTGCGCCACGCCGGCGAGCCACATCCGCGCGAGCTATCGCAACTTCTTCCCGCCCGATGCGCGCTGGCAGTTCTCCGGGCTGCGCCTGGCGCGCTAGCTAGTCGACCTTGGCGCCGACGTCGCGCACGACCTTGCCCCACTTGGCGAGCTCGCTCCTGACATAGGCGGCGGTCTCGGCGAGCGGCGCCGCGGTCACGTCGAACGCGAGCGCCTCGAGCCGCTCCTTGATCTTCGGCTCGCGCACCGCCTGCAGGAGCGCGCCGTTCAGCTTCTGTGCGACTTCGGCCGGCGTGCCGGCGGGAACGAAGAACCCGACCCAGGTGTAGTCCTCCATCCCCGGAAAGCCGAGCTCGCCGAGCGTCGGCACGTCGGGCAGCGCCGCGAGGCGCTGCGCCGAAGACACCGCGAGCGCGCGCAACTTGCCGGCTTTGACGTGCGGCAGCGGCGCAGCGCCGGCGATCGAGCCGATCGGCGGCTGGCCGCTCAGGACCGCGGCGGCTGCGGGTCCGCCGCCTTTGAAGGGGATGTGGGTGATGTCCACCTTGGCGCGCACCTTGAAAAGGTTCTCGCCGGTGAGATGCGGCGTGGTGCCGTTGCCCGCCGAAGCGAACGCGAGCTTTTCGGTGCGCGCGCGCGCGAGCAGCTCGGCGAGCGTCTTCGCCGGGAAATCCGCGTGCACCACGATGAGGTTGGGCTGCGAGGCGACGACCGCGAGCGCGATGAAATCCTTCTCGCCGTCGTAGCCGGCGTTCGAGAACAGGCTGGGATTCACAGCGTACGCCGAGGAGTGCGCGAGCACGGTGTAGCCGTCGGGCGCAGCCTTCGCCACGCGCGCGGCCGCGAGGTTGCCGCCGGCGCCGACCACGTTCTCTACGACGACGTTCTGCCCGAGGAGCTCGCCGAGCTTTGGCGCCATGAGCCGCGCGATGATGTCTACCGGCCCGCCCGGCGGGAATGCGACCGCGACGCGGATCGGCTTCGAGGGATAGGGCTGCGCGAGTGCGGTTGACGCTACGAGCAGGAGTAGCGGTAGGACGATTCTTCTCACAAACCCTCCCTATTTGATGGCGAGCGGATTCGTCGGTGAGCCTACCGCACCCGTGATCGGAAGGGCAGGGGCGACGAACAGGAACTCGTAGACCCCGTCGGCGGCGCAGTCCTCGGCGAGGTCCTTGAGGTAGAAGATCTCCCCCATCGTCATGCCCATGATCGGGATCGTGATCCAGTGCCAGGGCTGGTTGATCCCCGGCTCGGATTCGTTCGGCCGCACCTCGCAGCCCCAGGTATCAGAGGCGAGCGCGGCGAGCTCGGTGCGCTGAATCCAGTCGAGCGTCTCGAACGAGAAGCCCGGCGCGTCGCCGCCGGGGTAGCCGTCCCAGCTGCCGGCGGCGAGCTTCGCCTCCATCTGCCCGGTGCGCACGATCACGAAGTCGCCTCTCCTGATTTCGACGTTCTGGAGCGATGCGGTGCGCTCCAGGTGCGAGCGCTTGATGGCGAAGCCGTCCGGAAGGATCTCCATGCCGAGCGCGCGCGGCACGTCGAGGAATACGCCGCGGCCGACCATCCTGTTCTTGGTCTTTTCGATGCCGCATTTCTGCGCGCCGGCCGAGGTGACTTCGCGGCAGTCGTAGCCGTTCCACATGGAGTTCTCGTAAAACACGTGCCCGAGGCCGTCCCACTGCGTGCCGCACTGCAGCGGCATCACCACCATATCGTCGGCGGCGCGTATGCCTCGCTTGTCGAGCACGCCGGCGTAGGCGTCGGTGCCGGTGCGCAGCATCGTATGCAGCGGGTTGATGCGCCCGAGCGCCGGGTACTTGCTCTTGGCGCCCTGGGGCCCGCTGTCGTCGAAGTTGAGCGCGAGCGAGATCACCTTGCCCTTCCTGACCAGGCGCGCCGCGGCGACGATGTCTTCGGGCCGGGTATGGTTCAGGGTTCCGATCTCGTCGTCGGGCCCCCAGCGGCCCCAGTTCTTGTACTTCTCGGCGGCCTTTCGCAGATCGTCTCGGGTAAGCTTGCGCTCGGTCATGTTCTGGCGCTCTTCGAAGGGGAGGCGGATAGCGTATCAGGCGGCGGCAATCGGCGCCGCGGTGCTCGTCGCCTGGTTCCTCATCTCCAATACCATGGCGAACCTCGAGGAGCGCCGCATCGCGAGCGGCCTCGGCTTCCTCGGGCGCGAGGCGGGGTTCGAGATCGGCGAGTCGGCGTTCCTGCGCTACAGCGCTTCCGATACCTACCTGCGCGCGCTCGTCGTCGGGCTCACCAATACGCTCGCGGTAGCTCTGATCGGCATCGTCACCGCCACCGTCCTCGGCACCGCGATCGGGCTCTCGCGGCTGTCGAGGAACTTCCTGCTGAGAAACGTCGCCGCGGCGTACGTCGAGTTCATGCGCAACGTGCCGCTGCTGGTGCAGCTCTTCTTCTGGTACGCGGTGATCACCGAGGGCATGCCGGGTCCGCGCGAGGCGCTGTCGCCGCTCCCAGGCGTGTTCCTCTCCAACCGCGGCATCTTCATTCCGACGTTCTCGAGCGTGCCCGAGCTGCAGGGGTTCAACTTCGTCGGCGGGGCGGCGCTCAGCCCCGAGTTCGCGGCGCTGCTCTTCGGGCTCGCCACCTACACCGCGGCGTTCATCGCCGAGATCGTGCGCGCCGGCGTGCTCGCCGTGGATCGCGGCCAGACCGAGGCCGCGCACGCGCTCGGCCTGTCGCGCGCGCAGACCACACGCCTCATCGTCCTGCCGCAGGCGCTGCGCGTCATCATCCCGCCGATGACGAGCCAGTACCTGAACCTCACCAAGAACAGCTCGCTCGCGGTGGCGATCGGCTATCCCGACCTGGTCTCGATCGCGAACACCACGATGAATCAGACCGGCCAGGCGATCGAGGGCATCGCGATCATCATGGCGGTGTACCTCACCATCAGCCTGTCGATCTCGGCGTTCATGAACTGGTACAACGCCCACGTCGCTTTCCGATGAAGTGGATGCGTGAAAACCTGTTCGCCGGCTGGATCAGCACGCTCTTCACCGTGCTCGTTCTGCTTCTTCTGTTCAAGGCGCTTCCGCCTTTCGTCGACTGGGCGTTCCTCGACGCGGTCTGGCAGCCCGATTCCAAGGCCTGCCGTGCCGGCGAGGGCGCATGCTGGGGCTTCATCGCCGAGAAGCACCGCTTCATCCTGTTCGGCACCTATCCCTACGACCTGCACTGGCGGCCGGCGATCGCCACCGTGCTGCTCATCGGCCTGTGGATCTTCTCGGCGATCCGGCGCTTCTGGAAATGGTGGCTGACGCTCGTCTGGCTCGCCGGCCTCACGCTCATCGGACTGCTGATGTGGGGCGGGGTGTTCGGCATGCCGTACGTCGAGAACGAGCGCTGGGGCGGGCTGATCCTGACGCTGCTCCTCACTACGTTCGGCGTGGCGCTCGCATTCCCGCTCTCGATCCTGCTCGCGCTCGGACGCCGCTCCGACATGCCGGTGATCCGCGGGCTGTGCGTCGGCTACATCGAGCTGATCCGCGGCGTGCCGCTGATCTCGCTGCTCTTCATGGCCTCGGTGATGCTGCCGCTGTTCCTGCCGCACGGCGTGACTATCGACAAATTGCTGCGCGCGCAGATCGCGATGATCATGTTCGCCGCCGCGTACCTCGCCGAGGTGGTGCGCGGTGGCCTGCAGGCGATCCCGAAGGGGCAGTACGACGCGGCAGACGCGCTCGCGCTGCCGTACTGGCGGCGCACCGCTCTCATCATCCTGCCGCAGGCGCTGCGCATCTCGGTGCCGCCGCTCATGAACACGTTCATCGCCTTCTTCAAGGACACCTCGCTCGTGCTGATCATCGGGCTGTTCGACCTGCTTTCGACCATCAAGGTGTCGCTTACCGATCCGGCGTGGACCGGGTTCGGCATCGAGGCTTATCTCTTCGCCGCGGGCGTGTACTTCGTCTTCTGTCTTG
>DATIGR010000178.1:0-9031 GCA_035454645.1 Burkholderiales bacterium | reverse complement strand
ACCCTTTTATTGGAAAAGGGGTCAGGAACCTTCTTCGTGTAGCTGCGCGTGGTTCGTGAGAGGTTCCTGACCCCATTTCCAATAAAAGGGTCCTGACCCCTTTTCCGCTAGAGGTTCTTGCGGAACCCGGCCCAGACCGCGTCGTAGTTCTTCTGCAGCTCGCGCGCGGTCATGGCGAACTTGGTCGGCCGGAACACGTAGCGCGATTCCCACATGAACGCGAGCGCCTCGGTGATCTTGTGCGGCTCGAGCTTGGCCGCGCTCGCCTTCTCCCAGGTCGCGACGTCCGGGCCGTGCGCGGTCATGCAGTTGTGGATCGACACGCCGCCCGGCAGGAAGCCCTCGGCCTTGCCGTCGTACACGCCGTGCACCAGCCCCATCAGCTCGCTCATCACGTTGCGGTGGAACCATGGCGGCCGGAACGTGTCCTCGGCCACCAGCCAGCGCGGCGGGAAGATCACGAAATCGCAGTTGGCCACGCCCGGCTGCGCCGAGGGCGAAGTCAGCACGGTGAAGAGCGACGGATCGGGATGGTCGAAGCTGATCGTGCCGATCGTCATGAAGCGCGCGAGGTCGTACTTGTACGGCACGTAGTCGCCGTGCCAGGCCACCACGTCGAGCGGCGAATGCGCGAGCTCGATCGCCCACAGCCCGCCCAGGAACTTCGCGACCACCTCGCACTTTCCGCCGTCTTCGTACGCCGCCACCGGCGCCTGGAAGTCGCGCGTCTGCGCGAGGCCCTGCGAGCCGATCGGGCCGAGCTCGGGCAGGCGGAACGCCGCGCCGTAGTTCTCGCACAGGTAGCCGCGCACCGGGCCCTCGACGTTCACCTGGAACTTCACGCCCCGCGGCACGACCGCGATCTCACCCGGCTTCACTAGAAGGCGGCCGAGCTCCGTGAATATTTCCAGCGACCCTTCCTGCGGCACGAACATCAGCTCGCCGTCGGCGTTCCAGAAGTAGCGGCCCTTCATCGAGCGGTTGGCGCGGTAGATGTGCACCGCGAGGCCGACCTGCATCGCGGGCACGCCCGATCCGGCGAGGGTCGCGAGCCCCTGGAGAAAATCGGTCGGCTTCGCGGGCTGGGGGAACGGATCCCAGCGCAGCCGGTTGGGCGGGGTCTCGACCTCGTCGAACGGCCCCGAGCGCAGCAAGCCCTCCTTGATGCGCTTGTAGGGCCCGTGCGTCGCCGAAGGACGCAGCTTGTAGAGCCAGCTCGACTGGTTCTCGGCGCGCGGTGCGGTGAACGCGGTGCCCGAAAGCACCTCGGCGTAGAGCCCCTTGGGCGCGAGCTGCGGCGAGTTGCGCCCGACCGGCAGCGCGCCCTTCAGCGCTTCGCTCGAGAACGTGTTACCGAAGCCGCTCTGGTAGTTGATCCGTGTAGAAGCCATGCGGCATTCTCACGGATAGCCGCGAGGGTTCATAGATTGCCAGCGCCATGCGTCGCGGCACATCTCCTCCAGGCCCAGGCGCGCCTTCCAGCCGATTTCGACCGCCGCGCGCGACGGATCGGCATAAGAAGCGCTGACGTCGCCCGGGCGCCGCTCGACGAGCTGCAGCGCAATCCGGTGACCGCAGGCGCGCTCGAATTCCCTCACGGCTTCCAGCACGGAGTACCCGCGCCCGGTTCCCAGGTTCAGGGTCAGCGAGCGCCCCTCGCCCTGCAGCGCCTGCAAGGCAGCCACGTGGCCATGCGCCAGGTCCATGACGTGGATGAAGTCCCGGATCCCGGTCCCGTCCCGGGTGTCGTAGTCGTTGCCGAATATCCGCAGCGCGGGCAGCGTGCCGACGGCCACGCGCGCGAGGTAGGGGAACAGGTTGTTCGGCTCGCCGCGCGGGTCTTCGCCGATCAGGCCGGACGGGTGTGCACCGACGGGATTGAAGTAGCGCAGGGCGATGTGGCGGAAATTACTGTCTGCGGATGCCAAGTCGGCCAGCAGGTGCTCGACGATCAGCTTCGACTTGCCGTAAGGGTTGACGGGGCGCAGGGGATGGTCCTCGGCAATCGGCAGCCGCTCCGGCTCGCCGTATACGGTGGCGCTCGAGCTGAATACGAAGCGTGGAATCCGCAGATTGCGGGTCACCTCGAGGAGGGCAATGCTGCCCCCGACGTTGTGCTCGTAATACAGCAGCGGCTTTTCGACCGACTCGCCGACCGCCTTCAAGCCGGCGAAGTGCAGCACCGCGTCCACGTCCCGGCCTGCGAGGATCGCCTGTAACGCGTCCCGGTCGCGCACATCCGCCTGGTGAAAGTCGATCGCGGACCCGGTCAGCTCGCGAAGCCGGTCGAGGACCGAGCGCTTCGAATTGGACAGGTTGTCGACGATGAGCACGCGGTAGCCGGCCTCGGCCAACGCCACGCACGTGTGAGCTCCGATATAGCCGAGCCCTCCGGTAACCAGGACGACTTTCAATTTCGGCACGCGCGAGAGTCTAATCCCCTCGGTTTTTTATCCAAACGTCCGTAGGTTATTGCTTCCAGACAACTTTCACCCATTCATGGGATGCCTTTTCCCATGAAATCTGTGTAGGATTTCACACATACCAAGCTGTCCGCAGGGAAACACGTACTTGTCCAGGGGGACGCAATGCGTAAGCTGAAATTCGCGTTCTTGCTTTCTTCCCTCGCCGCATCCGCGACGCTGTTCGCGCAGAACACCACGCCCGCGCAAAGTCAGCAAAGCCAAAGTCCCGCAGCCAAGGCGCCCGCTCAACGGCCGGCGCAGGTCGCGCAGACTCCGGCCGCGGGCGCGCGTGCGATGGGCGCCGGCGCCGGGCAGACCGGCGCGGAGCCGGCGGGGTTTGCCGGGATGGGTGTTCCGGGGTTGGTCGCTGCCGGCCTCACGGCCGTCGGAGCTGCCGCACAGAACAACGAGGACAGCACCGGCGGCGCGGCCGCGGCGACGACGCACCACTAATAAAGCAGCAACGGTTGCTTCAAGAGGGGGAAAGGCAGGCGGCCGAGAGCCCGCTGCGCACCATTTCGTTCGCGATCTGGTCGCAGCTGGCCTTGGCCGTGTCTGCCGGACCGGCGATCGCCATGCGCACGCCGGGGCCGCTCACCACGTAGTTCGGAATCTTGCGGCGCTCGTACACCGCGAGCTCGAAGCCTTCGAGCTCGCGCTCGCAGCGCGCGAGCTCCACTCTGCACTTCTTGCATCCCTGCTTCACCGGAAGGAGGAAGCGGTCGTTCGCCGCGCCGCATTCCTGGCGCTCGGGCTTCGCGTCCTGCACCGCGGTGTAGACCAGGCCGTCGGGCGAGGAGAGGCGCACCACCGGGTGGTAGCTCTGCGCGACGACATGCAGGTGCGCGAGCCATGCGCTCACGCCGATCAGCACCGCTGCGATCGCGATGTTCCTCGCGGTCTTCAAGCTGCTTCCTTCCTCCTCGCGCCATTCTAGGGGGCCTACCAGCAGGGCGTCCACGACTGCGCGAGATCCCACACCACCTCGCCGCGCGGGAAGTTTCCCTGCTGTCCGGGATCGTCGATGCGCACGCCGACGTGCTCGCCCTCGATCCCCACCACCACGCCGCGCACCCACTCGCGAGCGCCGATCCCGACCGGCATCTCGCGGCAGACTTTCTGACCTTCTTTTGCAACTGCGGCGCGCGCCTCGGCGTGGTGCTTCGCGCGCGCGTGCATCATTTCCGTCCCCGGCCCGGTCGGCGCGTCGGCCTGCCACGGACCCGAGTAGACATCGCCGCTCGGCCACCAGTAAATCCCATATCCCTGTCGCCGGTCGGCAACGAACTCCCCGTCGTAGCGCTCGCCCTGCCACGCGCCCTGGCCCCACACGTACGAGCCGTAGCCCTCGCGGTGATCGGCCGCGAACTCTCCCTCGTAGCGATCGCCGCTCGGCCAGGTCTTCACTCCGTGGCCGTGCTTGCGCCCCGCCTTGAAGCCGCCCACGTATTCCGCGACCCCGCTCGCCCTTCCTTCGCCTTCCGCCAGGCCGTTCACGCACGGCCCGCTGTAGCTCGCCTGCAGCTCAGGGTCGAGGACTTTGCAGTTCTGTCCGAATGCGGGTGACGCGAGAAGCAACAACAGCGCTAAGCATCGGGGTCTGACCCCGATCTTAAGTTTAGGGTCAGACCCCATCATTCCAGATCCCATGCAAACGTAACGCTACCCGGTCCGACGGCGACCGCGGGAACGTTCTTGCCGCGCCGCGCCTCGCGCCGGCCTTCCCACGCGAGGTGGCCGAGGGCGTAGCCGAGGAACGATCCCGCCACGGTGTCGGAGAACCAGTGCTCCCGGCTCCCGGTGCGCGCGAGGTTGGTGAGCGCGGCGACGCCGTAGAGCCACGGCATCTCGAACTCCTTGGCGTAGGGCGTGACCGCGGCCCACATCACGGTGGTGTGGCGCGAGGGGAAGGAGTGGAACTGGTCCTCGGAGGTGAAGGGCTCGAACTCGCTCTGGCCCAGCCCCGCGGTCGGGCGAGCGCGGCCGACCGCGTACTTGAGCCCGGTGCTCGCGATGAACGCGAGCCCGCCCGCCTCGAGCGCGGCGACGCCGGCGTCCGAGAGCCGCGGGCGCGACTCGTCGAAGGCGAACACCGCCGACAGCCCGATCGCCGCGTACGGCAGCGCGTTGCCGAAGTCGACGAAGTTCTTCATCCAGCTCTTGTCGCGGTGCTCGTCGGCGTAGCGGAAGAAGGAGTCGTCGAGCGTCGCCGAGCCGAGCGTGCCGGCGGCGGCGAGCGCGGTGCTCTTCAGCCAGTCGATCTCGCCCGCGGCGCGCGCCGAGCCGAAGAGGTCGGCGGCGAGGAAGTCGGGCCATTGCCGGTCGGCGCCGAGCATCGGCAGGTCGTAGTCGTCGTAGCGGTCGCCGAACCGGACCAGGCCGTCGCGCGTGTGCATCTGGACGACCGGGCGCTCGACGATGCGCGCGAGGTCGCCCGGCGACACCACCATCTGGCCGACGTCGCGCGTCCAGGGCGAGAGCGAGAACCCGGCGATCGACTGGGTGTCCTTCGTGCGCAGCGTCTCGAGCGGCATGCTCACGAACACGCCCTTGTCGTAGTACGGGTCGGAGGGCGAGCCGGGCGAGGTGATGTCGTCGCCGTTGGTGATCGTGTACCACGCGCCGACCTCGAAGCCCGAGGCGAAGCGGCGCTTGATCTCGCCGCGCACGCCCTCGTCCTTCGCGAGGAAGCGCCCGGCGCGCAGCGTGAGCGTCACGCGCTGCGCCATGCGGTAGTTGAGCGAGGCGATCGAGGTCACGGTGTCGTAGTCCTGGAACCCGAACCAGCCCTCGAAGTCGCGCTGGCGCACCCAGTCGAGCGCGAGGTCCGCCGACCAGCTCCCGTCGCGCGGCAGGTAGAGCGCCTGGCCGCCGAAGCCGGCGAACATCTCCTCGTAGATCCCGGCCGAGAGCCGGCCGTAGACGCGCTCCTGCGGGTGGTAGAAGCGGTTGACGAGGAAGCGCGTGAGCTTGAAGTCGGTCTTCTTGTAATCGGCGATGTCGGTGCGCACGTGCGGCAGCGTGCTGTTGGAGGGCTGCGTCACGTCGCTCACGTTCTCGATGAGCTGCAGCTTGAGCTCGCTCTGGAAGAAGAGCTGGCGCGCGAGTGGGCGGTTGTAGCTCGCCAGCGCGTAGATCTCGTACTTGAACGCGCCGCTCGGGTCGTTGAAGTAGATCGAAAGCCCCGGCCGCAGGCGCAGCCTCCCCCCGAGCACGTTCTCGCCGCCCAGCGCGATGATGTCGGCGCCCGGCTGCTGCAGCAGGATCCCCTCGGGCAGCGGCTCCTCGAACGCGGCGAGCGCCTCCTTCCTGTCGGCTTCTTCGCTCGCTTCGAGCGGTCTTGCGTACTCGATCGCCACGTAAGGGGCGAGCTGCTCGCGCGAGGCCATGCCGTTGAAGTAGCGCTGCAGCAGCGGCACGTTGATGAAGGTGTAGGTCGCCACCGGCAGCGAGCCCTGCAGGTACGTGATGCGGATCTCGCGCACCTCCAGCGGCGCGAACGAGAGCATCGTGCGCGCGGCGCGGCCGATGGCGCGCGGCATCGAGGAGATGCGCACGTTGGTGAGCGCCGCCTCGAGCCGGCCCGCCTCGTAGCCCAGGCTCACGCTGCGGAAGTCCTGCTCCACCAGCGCGCGCGCCATGCGCGCACGGTGCTCGGGGTCGTCGGCCCACTGCTCCTCGGTCGGGCGCGGGTTGATCCTGGTGTACGGCGGCGGCTCGTCCACCTTGGGCACGAACTCGCGCTGCTCGAGCGGGAGCTGCACGTAGGCGTTGAAGCCCACCTCGCCGTGCGAGGCGAACGCCTTCGCGCCCCAGAGGTCGCGCCGGTACTCGATCCCGATCGCGCCTTCCTTCTCGTAGCTCGCGGCGCCGGACTGCGCCGAGCCCCGGTCCTGCTTGTAGTTGTAGGCGTCGTACTCGGCCACGACGCTCCAGCGCGGAGCCGCGCGCGGCGACCAGCGCAGCCCGCCGAACGCGCCGTCGATGCGGTCGTTCCCGTAGCCGAGCGTCAGGTCGAGCTCGCCGAAGCGCTTCGACATGACGAGGTACTGGGCGCTGAAGATCCCGGTGCCGCCGAGCGCGTCCTGCGCCCCGAACACCACGGCCGGCCACGGCCCGCGCTCCGGCAGCAGCAGCACCTTGGCGTCGAACGACTTGTCGCGGTAGTCGCCGTAGTCGGCAGCGCGCTCATCCGAAAAGGCCGGCACGTCGTAGATGCGCGTGAAGCGGAACGAGCCCTCGAACCAGGGGAGCACCGTGATGTTCGACCACAGCGCCTCGTAGGGCCGCAGGAAGCTGAAGCCCGAGCGCCAGGTCCCCTCCGGGGCGAAGCGCGCGTCCGGCATGCTGATGAGGCCGGTCTGCCCGGTCACGCTCGGCTCCTGCGCCAGCGCGCGCGCCGCCGCGAGAAGCAGCAGCAGAAATAAGAAAGGCCCCAATCGGGGCCTTTCGAGATGCGCTTCTACGTTCAGGCTAGTGGTGCGTGGTCGTCGGAACGGCCGGCTCGTTGTCGGACTCCTTGGCGACCGCGATCGCCGCGATGCCGATCGTCACGAGCACCGCGGTAGTTCCGAAGCTCACGCCGGCAGTGCCGGCCTCGGTAGCGCCCACGCCCGCCGCCCCGCCGCCGCCCGCGGGCTGCCCCACCGACGCGACCTGCAGGGATTTCATCGACGCCGCCGCCGTGCCCGGCATCGCCGAAGGCGCGATCGCCGCCGGGGCACTGGAGCTGCCCGCCACCATCGTGGTGCTGTCGGCTCGCAGGGTCGTTGTTCCCCACGCGTTGTTCGAGATCAGGGAGCCGGCGTGCACCGCGATATAGGCCGGGTTGATGAGCACCACCGTGAAGTCCGCCGGGTGCTCCACCATGAGCTGGGTCTGCGGCACGCGGAAGAAGAACTGCTTGGGATTCTCCGCCGCGATCTGGCCGGTCACCACGCGCGCCCCGCCGCGCAGGAGCTCGAACAGCGCCCGGTCGGATACGCCGCTTTCCGTGCGGCGGAAGTCCAGCACGCGCAGCAGGCTGTTCTCGCCCAGCACGATCTGCGTGCCGTCGTCGAACTTGAGCGTCACCTGCGATCCGGGCCCCGTGCTGACCGCCCCGGGCGCGGTGAACTTCTGGCCCTGCGCGAGCGCCGCTTCGCCCGCCCGCGCGCTCCCCTTCAGGGACTCCACCACGCCAGCTGCCGAAGCTGCCAGCGGTAGCGCGAGCGCGAGGACTCCGGCTACGAGCGTTCGAAGCATGTTTCCCTCCCTTTCCAGTGCCTTTCGACGAGGCGTTCCCGCATTGTGACCAACACCCGCGCATGCGGCAAGGACTTGCGTTTCGGCGGCCATGCCTAGTGCTGCGTCGTTGCGGTGCCGTTGCCGTCCAGGCCGGCGAGCACCGCGGCGATGATGCCGAGGGTAACCACGGTCGCCAGGATGGGAGGCATCGGCACGTCCGCGGCGGCTGCGGCCGCCGCGCCCGCTGCCGAGGCGCCCGCGGGGACGCCCACCGACGCCGTCTGCAGGGTCTTCATCGAGGCCGCCGCGGTCTGCGGCATCGCTGAAGGCGCGATCGCTGCGGGGGCGGCGGCGCTCGCCGCGACGACCGTGGTGCTGCCGGTTCCCAGAGTCGTGGTTCCCCAGGCGTTGCTCGAGATCAGGGAGCCGGCGTGCACCGCGATGTAGGCCGGGTTGACGAGCACCACGGAAAAGTCTGCCGGACGCTCCACCATGAGCCGGGTCTGCGGCATTTGGAAGAAGAACTGCCCGGGGCTGTCCGCGGCGATCCGCCCGGTCACCACCCGGGCTGCGCCGAATAGCAGCTCGAAAACCGCGCGGTCCTCGCCTCCTTTTCCCGCATGCCGGAACTGCAATATGCGCACCACGGTGTTCTCGTCCAGCACCATCTGCATCCCGTCGTCGAACTTGAGCACGGCCTGCGAGCCCGCCCCGGTCCTGATCGATGCCGGCGCGACGAACCGCTCGCCTTGCGCGAGCGCTCCTTGACCGGCCATCGCGGTCCCCCTCAAGGACTCCACCACCCCGGTTGCGGAAGCCGCCGGCGGCAGCGCGAGCGCCAGAAGTGCGGCCATGAGGATTCGAGCCATCATCTTTCCGCTTTCAGCTCCGCCGGCTCGGCCTGCGCCTCGCTCCTCGCCCGCAGCACGAGCCAGGCCGGAACGCGGAACCGCGCGAGCCTGCGGTACGCCAGCGTGTAGACCACCCCGAACGCCGCCGCCACGGCCTGCAGCGCCGGCGAGAACTCCCAGAACGCGAGCGCGGCCGCCAGGCATGCGAGCGGGATCGGCCACAGGACGAGCGATGCCAGCGAGTTGCGCGTCACGTAATCCGCGGGCTTGCCCGCGAAGCCGCGCCAGCGGACCACCCGCCGGTACACGAGCGAATGCAGGTGCAGCGCGTCCGCCTGGCCGGTCGACTGCCCTCGGAGCTTGCGCCGGTACATCGAGAACAGCGTCTCCCAGATCGGGTAAGCGAGCAGCACCAGCGGGAACCACGGCGAAACCTCCGAATTGCGCTGCACCAGGATCACCGAGAGCACCGCGAGCAGCAGCCCCACC
>DATIGR010000177.1:0-11859 GCA_035454645.1 Burkholderiales bacterium | reverse complement strand
AGCATGCGGAACGCGTTCAGCATGTACGGGCCGAGCACGCGGTTCACCAGGAACCCGGGCGAGTCCTTCACCGGAAGCGGCAGCTTGTCGATCTGGCGCACGAAGGCTGCAGCTCTTCTGGAAATTTCAGGGTTTGTTTTATCCCCCTCCACTACTTCCACGAGTTGCAGGAGAGGCACCGGGTTGAAGAAATGGATGCCGACGAGGCGCGTCGGATCCTTGAGCGCCTGCGCGATATCGGCGAGCTTCAGGCTCGAGGTGTTGGTGGCCAGGATGGCTTCGGGTTTGGCAAGACTTTCCAATTTTGCAAAAAGGGTTCGCTTCGCCTCGAGATTCTCGAAGATCGCCTCGATCAGCACGTCGGCGTGGCGCGCGCCTTCGCCGGTCACGTCGGGCATCAGGCGGTCGAGCGCGTCGCGCTCGCGCCGCGCATCGCGCAGCCGGCGCTTGAAGAGATCCGCGGCGCGCTTCACCGCCGGCGCGATGCGCTCGGGCGCGGTGTCCTGCAGCGTGACGCGCAGCCCGCGCATGGCGCAGATCGCCGCGATGTCGCCGCCCATCACGCCGGCGCCGACGATGTGCACGTGCCGCGGCCTGAAGTCCGAGCCCTTGCCCAGGCCCTTCAGCCGCTCCTGCAGGAAGAAGATGCGGATCAGGTTGCGCGCCGTCGGATGCGTGATGAGCGACTCGATCGAGCACGACGGGTCCCGCGCCGCGGCGAACGGGTCGCCGTCGTACTTCTGCCACAGCTCGAGGATCGCGTAGGGCGCGGGATAGTGCTCGCGCCGCGCCTTCTTCGCCACCTGCTTGCGCGCCTGCGCCACCACCAGGCCGCGCATGAGGAGCATCAGCCGCTGCGGCAGCGGCGGCTTTCTGCGGCCGCGGTCTTCCAGCGTCACCATGCGCGCGGTGTTCTCGAGGATGCGCAGGGGCACCGCCTGGTCGACGAGGCCGATGCGCTTCGCGCGCTTGGCGTCGAGCGCCTTGCCGGTGAGCAGCATGTCGAGCGCCGGCCCCGGGCCGACGAGCTTCGGGAGCCATTGCACGCCGTGCCAGGCCGGCATGATGCCGAGCATCACCTCCGGCAGCGCGAGGCGCACCTTGGGGTCGTCGAGCGCGACGCGGTAGCGGCAGGCGAGCGCGAGCTCGACGCCGCCGCCCATGCAGAAGCCGTTGATCATCGCCGTGGTCGGGAAGGGCAGCTCGCGCAGCTTCTGGAACGCGTCCCAGCCGAGCCGGGTCAGCGCGAGCGCGTCGGAGCCGGAGTCGAGACGGGCGAGCTCCGCGATGTCGACCCCGGCGATGAAGCCCTCCTTCGCCGAGCGGATCACGAGCCCCTTCGGGCTCTCCAGGGAAATGGCATCCAGCACGCGCGCGAGCTCCTCCAGCGCCTCCCGCGAGAACGTGTTGGTCGATTCGCCCTGCTTGTCGAAGGTGAGCCAGGCGAGCCCCTGCCGGTCCTTCTCCCAGCGCCAGTGCTTCGCGAACACCTTGGCGTCGACTCGTTCCATCAGAGCGCCTCCAGGAGCATGGCGCCGCCGAGCCCGCCGCCGATGCAGATCGCGGCCATGCCGCGCCTCGCCTTGTTCCGCTTCAATGTCTTCAGGAGATGCAGGGCGATGCGCGCGCCGGACGCGCCCACCGGATGCCCGAGCGCGATCGCGCCGCCGTCGACGTTCAGACGGTCCTGATTCAATTCCCCGAGCGCTCCATCCAGATTCAATTCTTCCTTGCAGTACTTTTCGTCCTGCCAGGCGGCGAGGCAGCCGAGCACCTGGGCGGCGAACGCCTCGTTGATCTCCCAGTAGTCGATGTCGCCGAGGTCCAGGTGATTGCGCCGCAGGATCGGCGTGGCGGCGTGCACCGGGCCGAGGCCCATGTGCGCCGGGTCGAGGCCGGCCCACTCGGAATCGAGGATGCGGCCGAGGGGCTTGAGGTCGTTCTTCCTCACCACCTCCTCCGAGGCGAGGACCAGCCAGGCCGCGCCGTCGGTGATCTGCGAGCTGTTGCCCGGGGTCACGTTGCCGAACTTGCGGTCGAAGAAGGGCCTGAGCTTCGCCAGGTTCGGCACCGAGGCGTCGCGCCGCACCCCGTCGTCCAGGGTGTAGACGTTGCCCTTCGCGTCGTAGAGCGCTTCGACTTCGCCGCCGCCGGGCGCGAGCGTGCCCTGGTCCTGCGCGCGGATGACTCTTTCGTGGCTGCGGACGGAAAACTCGTCCATCTCGGCGCGCGTGATGCCGAAGCGGTGCGCGACGTTCTCGGCGGTCTGGCCCATCAGGAGGCCGACCATCGGGTCGGTCAGCCCTTTCATGATCCCGATGACCGGGGCGAGAAGCGATTTCACCGGGAGCCGCGCAAACAGCGCCATTCTCTGGGGAAAGGTTCTCGCGGAGGCCATGTTCGAGAACCACAGAACCATCCTGTCGCCGTAGAGAAGCGGCGCGCGCGAGAGCGCGTCGACGCCGCCGGCGAGCACCAGGCTCGAGCGGCCGGCGAGGATGTTGCTGATGCCCGAGTCGAGCGCCTGCATGCCGGAGGCGCAGTTGCGCATCACGGTCCAGCCCGGGACCTGCTCGCCGCAGCCCATGCGCAGCGCGGCGACGCGGCCGATGTTGACTTCGTCGACCGAGGGCGCGGCGCAGCCGAGGATCACTTCGTCGAGCTCGTCGGGCGCGAAGCTCTGGCGGGCGAGCAGCGCGCGGCCGGCCTGCGTGGCGAGGTCGGCGGCGGAGAACGGGCCCGGGCGGTTCTTCGATTTCAGGAACGGCGTGCGCGCGCCGTCGATGACGTAGATCGGCTTGGAGAACATTTCAGGCGGCCTTCATCTTGACGCTCGATTGCTCGAGCGAGGCGGCGATCTCGGCGCGGGCGAAGTCCTGCGGGAAGTCGTCGACCTTGATCACCTGCTTGCGCAGCGCCTCCTTGCGGCTCCACTGCGCGTACTCCTCGGCAGTAATGATGTCTTGCTCTCTTGCAATCAATCCCAGCTCGACTCCGGCGCGAGGGGTGAGCTTTCCCTTCTTGACCGCCTTGCGCAGCTTCTCGTCGATCGGCTCGCACGCGATGGTGGCGAGGAACGCCGCCTCGAGCTTGCCGGTGGCGTCAACCTCGGTTTTCGGGACGTACATGCCGGCGGTGAGCCGCTCGCGCGCCGCGCCGGGCTCGAGCGCGATTCTCGCGCACTCGTGATTGCGCGAGTCGAGCGGCGGGCGGAACGTCGCGCCGAGCGGGAAGATCGTGAAGCGCAGCAGCGTCGCGAGCGCCTTGACCGGGAAGTTGGAGAGGATGCCGTCGATCGCCTGCTGCGCGCGGTAGAGCGCATCGCGCACCGCCCAGCGCACGAGCGGCAGGTCCTCGCGGATGCGCCCCTGGTCCTCGTAGCGCTTGAGCGTCGCCGAAACCAGGTACAGCATCGAGAGGACATCGCCGAGGCGGCCGGAAATCTTCTCCTTGCGCTTGAGCGCGCCGCCCATCGCGAGCATCGACATGTCGGCGAGGAAGGCGAACGCCGCCGACAGGCGCGAGACGTGGCGGTAGTAGTGCCTCGTCTCGGGCGCGGCGCTCGCCGGGACCGGGGCGAAGGCTGCCCGGGTCAGTCCGTAAACCAGGCTGCGGATCCCGTTGCGCAGCACGTGCCCGATGTGCGAGGTGAAGGCGTCGTCGAACTCGCGCGCCGCCTCGGGCCCCTGCATCTCCTTCGCCGCGCGCATCTCGCGCAGCACGTAGGGGTGGCAGCGGATCGCGCCCTGGCCGAAGATGATCAGCGTGCGCGTCAGGATGTTCGCGCCCTCGACCGTGATCGCGACCGGCGCGATCTGGTAGCCGCGCCCGATCCAGTTGTTCGGGCCGAGGCAGATGCCCTTGCCGCCGACGATGTCCATGCCGTCGTTCACGCAGGCGCGCGCGCGCTCGGTCATGTGGTACTTGGCGATCGCCGAGAGAACCGCGGGCTTCTCTCCCAGGTCGACCGCGCCCGCGGTCATCACGCGGGTCGCGTCCATCATGTAGCAGTGCGCGGCGATGCGGCCGAGCGCTTCTTCCACGCCTTCGAGCTTGCCGATCGGGGTCTTGAACTGGCTGCGCACGCGCGCATACGCGCCGACGAAGCGGGTGAGCGCCTTGACGCCGCCGACCGACGAGGTGGGCAGCGAGATCGCGCGCCCCGCGGCGAGGCAGCCCATCAGCATCATCCAGCCCTTGCCCGCGTACTCCGGGCCGCCGATGATCCAGTCGAGCGGCATGAACACGTCCTTGCCGGAGTTGGGCCCGTTCTGGAACGCCGCGTTGAGCGGCAGGTGGCGCCGGCCGATGTTGACGCCGGGGGTGCTGGTCGGTACGAGCGCGCAGGTGATGCCCAGATCGCTCTTCTCGGACAACAGGTGATCCGGGTCGTACAACCTGAACGCCAAACCCAGAAGCGTCGCCACCGGTCCGAGGGTGATGTAGCGCTTGTCCCAGGTGACGCGCATGCCGAGCACTTCCTTGCCCTGCCATGTGCCCTTGCACACCACGCCGAAATCCGGGATCGAGGCGGCGTCCGACCCGGCCTCGGGGCTGGTGAGCGCGAAGCAGGGCACTTCCAGCCCTTTCGCGAGGCGCGGCAGGTAGTGGCTCTTCTGCTGCTCGGTGCCGTAGTGCAGCAGCAGCTCGCCCGGCCCGAGCGAGTTCGGCACCATCACCGAGATCGCCGCGGTGCTCGAGCGCGTCGAGAGCTTCATCACCACCGCCGAGTGCGCGAGCGCGCTGAAGCCGAGGCCGCCGTACTGCTTCGGGATGATCATGCCGAGGAAGCCCTTGTCCTTGATGAACTGCCAGGCGTGCGGCGGCAGGTCCTGGCGCTCGTGCGAGATCTCCCATTCGTCGCACATGGCGCACAGCTCCTCGACCGGGCCGTCGAGGAACGCCTGCTCCTCGGCCGAGAGGCGCGGCTCGGGAGTCTCGAGCAGCTTGTCCCAGTCGGGCTTGCCGGAGAACAGGTCCGCGTCCCACCACACCGTGCCGGCGTCGATCGCCTCCTTCTCGGTCTGCGACATGTCCGGCAGGATGCGGCGGTAGAGGGCCAGGATAGGGTTTGAAATGACCGTCCGTCGCAGGGCCGGGATGTTGAGAACCGCTGCAACTACAACGAACACCGCGGCGAGCGCGACGTTGGTTGCGGAGGAAAATCCCGCGATGGCGCTCAGGTACCCGGTGAGCAGGGCGGCGGCGATCGTCCACCACAGCACCGGCAGCCCGAAGTAGCCGAACACGAGGACGACTGCGAGGATGCCGGCGATGAACCAGGCCATGGGGATCTCCTAGGCTGCCTTCTTGATCGATGTCTTGAGCGGGGCGTGCAGTCCCGCGGCGAGGAACGCGGTCAGGCGCTCTTCCAGCAGGCGCGCGTCGTAGCGGTCTTCGGGCTTGCAGCCGGCGATGAGCTGCACCGTGTCGGTGGCGGCGAGCGTGTAGGCGAGGGTGCCGAACATGAAGTGCATGCGCCACACGAGCTCGTCGGCGGGCATCTGCGGCAGCGCGCGCTGGAGCGCGCGCTTGTAGCGCTCCATCGCCGGCGCGTACATCTGGCCGATCAGCGCGCGGATGCCCTTGGCGGGGTCGGTGTAGGTGCGGCCGAGCAGTCGGATGAAGTTGCGCCCGCCGCCCCTGGCGTCCTCGATCATGCGCAGGCTCGGCTGGACGAATGCCCGGATGACGGCTTGCGCAGAAACGCAGTTCGTGGACTCAAGCTGATCGAGCTCGGCGATCCTCTCGACATTCATCGGGTCGAGGCGCCGCCGGAACACCGCCTCGATCAGCGCATCCTTGGAGCCGAAGTGGTAGTTGACCGCGGCCAGGTTGACGCCGGCGCGCGAGGTGAGCTGGCGCATCGACGTGCCCTCGAAGCCGTGCTGCATGAACAGCTCCTCGGCGGCGTCGAGGATGCGGGTGCGGGTTTCGTGCTGCGGCTTGACGGTACGGATGGGCATGAGCCGGGCGAGAAGAATTCAAACGAACGTTTGAACTCTATCATGGCTTGCCCGAAATTGAAACCGTCTTGCGAACGAAGGCTTTGCGCTCTTCCTTGTCCTCGATCTCGTCGGCGAGCAGGAGGTAGAGCTCGGTCTCGTCGCGCGCCCTGGCGGCGGCGCGCCTGACCACCACCCCCGCCACCGGCCCGATGTACTCGGCGAGCTCGCTCTCGGCGCGCTTCAGCACCTCGGCCGGCAGGCTCTGGAGGGGCACGGTCTGGACTTTTTCCGTTCTTGCTTCAACGGCTTTGGCGCCCAGCAGGGCGTCGCGCCACTCGCCCACCGACTGCGGCCGCTGGTCCTCGAAGGGTGCGAGCGCCCAGTCGATCGCGGCCAGGAATTCGGGCCGGAACCGGGCGCGGTCGGCGGCCTGGACCGCCGCGGCCATCTCGTCGGCGCGTACCCGGGCCGGCGCCTCGAGCGGCATCCGGCCGGTCACTATCCAGTAGAGCACCCCGGCGAGCGCATAGATGTCGCTCCACGGCCCCTGCTTGCCCTGCGAGTGGTACTGCTCGAACGGCGCATAGCCTGGGGAAACCACCGCCGTCAACTCGGTGGCGCGCTGGCGCGCCGAGCCGAAGTCGAGCAGCACCGGGCTGCCGTCCTCGCGGACGTAGATGTTGCCGGGCTTGACGTCGCGGTGCAGGTAGCCCGCCTTGTGCACGACCTCGAGCCCGTCGAGGAGCGGCCCGACGATCGCCGCCGCCTGCGCTTCGGAGACCGGGCGGCGCGGCTTGATCCACTCGCCGAGCGGCGCGCCCTCGACGAACTCCATCACCATGTAGGCGGTGCCGTTCGCCTCGAAGAAGCGCATCACGCGCACGATGTTCGGGTGGCGGAACGAGGCCACGGTGCGCGACTCGTCCATGAAGCGCCGCTTGCCCCAGCCGAAGGTCTCGGCGGTGGAGGGCGAGCGCGGCCCGATCGTCTGGTCGGCGCCGCGCTGCGCGACGTCGGCCGGCAGGTACTCCTTGACCGCCACCCTGAGGTTCAGGTTCGAGTCGACCGCGAGGTAGGTCAGGCCGAAGCCGCCCACGCCGAGCACCTTCTCGATGCGGTACTCCTGCAGGGCGTAGCCCTGCGGCAGCGCGTTGGCGGCGATCTGCGGGGTCATCTACCCTTTCTCGATCATCGCGATCGCCTTCTGCAGGCTGCGGCGCATGCGGTCGAAGGCCTGGCCGAGCTGCGCCACCTCGTCGGCGCCCTGGGTGGCGAGCTCGGGGACGTCGGCCTTGCCCTTGGAGATCTGGTCGGCGACCTGCGAGAGCCGGGTCATCGGGTCGATGATGAGCTGCGTGAGCATGATGTTGAGGATCACGAACAGCGCCGCGAACACGATCGCGAGCGAGGTCATGAACGTGACGAACGCGCGGTTGGCGTTGCGGATCGGCAGCCCCATCGGCACCGACACGATCTGCGCGCCGATCACCTCGTTCTCCTTCCAGCCGAAGCCGTTGTTCGGGCCGTAGATCCTGACCATCGCCGCCGGCGCCAGGTCGGGCGTGGTGTGGCAGGAGAGGCAGCCGGGGTCCTTGATCTGGAACGGGCGCGCGAGGTAGAGCGAGCGCCCGGTCGGGGTCTCGCGCATGCCCGAGATCTCGCCGCGCGCCGGGTCGGCGCGAAACGCGTTGATGATGTCCTCCTCCCACTCCACCGCGCGGTTGCGCGCGTTGGTGGGATTGAGCGCCGCCTCCTTGTACGAGAAGTCCGGGTACTTCTTGCGCAGCAGGGTCATGATCTCGGTCGCCGCGAACGCGGGCACGCTCTCCGGCAGGAACTTGTCGGCGTCATAGGGCAGCAGCGGCCGCACCCGCGTGACGGTGTAGTGGCGCATCGAGAGCGAGGCTTCCATCATCACGCCCGCGTTGCGCAGCACCTCGTCGCGCGCGTTCTTGTGCAGGAGGTCGTACGACACGTACCCGGTGGCGCCCAGCCCGATCACGAACACGACCAGCAGCACCAGGTTGAACTTGAGTCTGAGGCCCATGACTTTCTCCCTTTCTGGCAACTATACGTAAGTCGCGGGCCGCCGGGATGACCGGGATTGCGATAATCCGGGCATATGGCACACAGCGCCGCACCGACACAGCGATTGAGGGGCAACGAGTGGAAGGCGCTCGCGTCGCTCCTTCCCTACCTCTGGGAATACAAGGGGCGGGTGGTCCTGGCGCTCGCCTGCCTGGTGGTCGCCAAGCTCGCCAACGTCGGGGTGCCGCTCGTCATGAAGGAGGTGGTGGACGGCCTCGACCCGAGCCTGCAGATCGTCGCGGTGCCGGTGGCGCTGCTCGCGATCTACGGCATGCTGCGCTTCTCGACCACGCTGTTCCAGGAGCTGCGCGACGTGGTGTTCGTGCGCGTCACGCAGCGCGCGATCCGGCGCGTCGCGCTCGGCGTGTTCCGCCACCTGCACAGCCTGTCGCTGCGCTTCCACCTCGAGCGCCAGACCGGCGGCATGACGCGCGACATCGAGCGCGGCACGCGCGGGATCTCGACGCTGCTCTCGTACCTGATCTTCTCCATTTTCCCGGTGATCCTCGAGTTCGCGCTGGTCGCGGCGGTGCTGATCGCGAAATTCGACTGGCGCTTCGCCGCGATCACCTTCGGCGCGGTCGCGGTGTACATCGCGTTCACGGTGCTGATCACCGAGTGGCGCATGGAGATCCGGCGCCGCGCCAACGAGCTCGATTCGAGGGCGAACACGCGCGCGATCGACAGCCTGCTCAACTACGAGACCGTCAAGTACTTCGGCAACGAGGAGTTCGAGGCGCGCCGCTACGACGAGCAGCTCCACAAGTACGAGGACGCCGCCACCCAGAACGAGGCCTCGCTCGGCATCCTCAACATCGGCCAGAGCCTGATCATCGCGATGGCGGTGACGGCGCTCATGCTGCTCGTGGCGGAAGGCGTCGCGGCGAAGAGCTTCACCCTCGGCGACCTGGTGCTGGTGAACGGGCTCCTGATCCAGCTCTACATCCCGCTCAACTTCCTCGGCATGGTGTACCGCGAGATCAAGCAGGCGCTGATCGACATGGACCGCATGTTCCGCCTGCTCTCGGAGCACCGCGAGGTCGAGGACCGCCCGGGGGCGCCCGAGCTCGCGCCGGGGCCGGCGGCGGTGGAGTTCCGGGACGTGGATTTCTCCTACGAGCAGGCGCGCCAGATCCTGTTCGGCGTGAGCTTCAGGATTCCGGCGGGACATCGCGTCGCGGTGGTCGGCCACTCGGGCTCGGGAAAATCGACGCTCGCGCGGCTGCTGTACCGCTTCTACGACGTCTCGGGTGGATCAATAAAGATAAATCAGCTTGATATCCGCGACGCCAAACAAAGCAGCCTGCGCGCGGCGATCGGCATCGTGCCGCAGGACACGGTGCTGTTCAACGACAACATCCTCTACAACATCCGCTACGGCCGGCCGGAGGCGAGCGACGACGAGGTCTACGAGGCGGCGCGCGCGGCGCACATCCACGATTTCATCGAGTCGCTGCCGAAGAAATACGAAACCCAGGTCGGGGAGCGCGGCCTGAAGCTTTCCGGCGGCGAGAAGCAGCGCGTCGCGATCGCGCGCGCGCTGCTGAAGAATCCGCGCATCCTGATCTTCGACGAGGCGACCTCCGCGCTCGACTCGCGCGCCGAGAAGGCGATCCAGGCCGAGCTCGGGCGCATCGCGCAGGGCAGAACCACCCTGGTCATCGCCCACCGGCTCTCCACGGTGATGGACGCAGACCAGATCCTGGTGCTCGTCCAGGGGCGCATCATCGAGCGCGGAACGCATACCCAATTGCTTGAGGCGAAAGGCGAATACGCCAGGATGTGGGCGCTGCAGCAACAGCAGGCGCAAGCCCAGCAGATCCTCGAAAGGGCGGCGGCGGAGTAGCCCGGGGCTGAGTGCCCGACAGTGAACAATCTCACGCTGTTTCTTGAAATTTGTTGCTAGCCCATGTTTTCGTTTGCATTTTTTTCCAGGCGTGGGCTAGACTCCGGGCAAAGTCCATCTGCAAGTCGAGGGGGAAGACTTACCAATGCAAAGAAGACTGCATCCGCTCGAGGGCATCGTCGCGATCTGCGCTCTCGTGCTCGTGCTGTTCGTGAGCGTCGGGTTCGCGCAGGCCCAGGATGTACGCAAGATCGCGCTGCGCTCCGCCTCGGCGCTGGTGCAGGACGCGGACACCGGCGAAGTCGTGTTCGGCAAGAACACCGACGCGGTCGTTCCGATCGCCTCGATCACCAAGCTGATGACCGCGATGGTGATCCTCGACCACGGCCTCGACCTCGACGAGGAGCTCGTCCTGACGAGGGAAGACGCGGTGCGCATGAAGGGCTCGCGCTCGCGGCTGCGCACCGGGCTCAGGCTGTCGCGCGGCGATCTGCTGCTGCTCTCGCTCATGGCTTCCGACAACCGCGCCGCCGCGGCGCTCGGCCACAGCTACCCCGGCGGCCTCGAAGCGTTCGTCGACGCGATGAACGTCAAGGCGGCGCTGCTCGACATGCGAGACACCCGCTTCGTCGAGCCGACCGGGCTGTCGCCCGGCAACGTCTCGACCGCGAACGATCTCGCGAAGCTGGTGAGCGCCGCGCACGAGTACCCGCTGATCCGCGAGTACTCGACCAAGACCCGCGCCACCGTGCAAGCCTCGGGGCGGCCGCTCAGCTACGGCAACACCAACCACCTGGTACGCTCGAAGTACTGGGACATCGAGCTCTCCAAGACCGGCTACATCAGCGAGGCCGGACGCTGCCTCGTCATGCACGTGCGCCTCGCCGAGAAGGACCTGATCGTGGTGCTGCTCGATTCGTGGGGCAAGCACTCGCGGATCGGCGACGCCAACCGCATCCGCAAGTGGCTCGAGAGCGGCGCCGCGAGAGGCCGCTCGAGCTGAGAAGTTTCCGCGACGACGTCGTCGCGGGACTTTCTGCGCCTCAGAAGTTCCTCTCTCCGAAGTACTTCTACGATGCCGCGGGCAGCCGCCTGTTCGCGCGCATCTGCCGCCTGCCCGAGTACTACGTGACGCGCGCCGAGCTCGCGCTCACCCGGCGCCACCTCGCCGCGATCGCGCGCTTCGCCGGGCACGGCTGCCAGCTCCTCGAGTACGGCAGCGGCGAGGGCGTGAAGAGCCGGCTCCTGATCCGCGCCGCGCGCCCGGCGGTGTACGTGCCGATCGACATCTCGCAGGACGCGCTCGACGATGCGGCGCGGCGCCTGTCGCGCGAGTTTCCCAGGCTGCGGATCCATCCGCTGCTCGGCGATTTCTCGCGCCCGATCGACATCCCGGTGCGCCGCGGCATGCCGAGCGTGGTCTACTTTCCCGGCTCGACGATCGGCAACCTCGCGCCCGAGGAGGCGCACGCGTTCCTTTCGATGTCGCGCGGCATCGCGGCGCGCATGCTGGTCGGCGTCGATCTGAAGAAGGACCCCGCCGTGCTGCACGCCGCCTACACCGACTCGCGCGGCGTGACCGCCGCGTTCAACCTGAACCTGCTCGCGCGCATCAACCGCGAGCTCGGCGCGGACTTCGACCTGCGGCGCTGGCGCCATTACGCTTTCTACAACCCCGCCGAGGGCCGGATCGAGATGCACCTCGTGTCCATGGGGACCCAGGCCGTCAGGCTGGGCAAGCACCGCTTCGGCTTCGCCGCGGGCGAGACCATCCACACCGAGAACTCCTACAAGTACTCTCTCGACGGCTTCCGCAGCCTCGCGGCAAGGGCGGGATTCAGAGGCACGAAGGTCTGGACAGACCGGCGCGGGCTGTTCGCACTCCACGGCCTCACCTGAACCGGGGATAAGGACCACAAGCGTAATTCGGGGCCAGGGCCACAATTCGTTCTTGCGTACGCAAAAATGAATTGTGGC
>DATIGR010000176.1:0-2507 GCA_035454645.1 Burkholderiales bacterium | reverse complement strand
CCCCTTTTCCAATAAAAGGGTCCTGACCCCTTTTTCACTCGCTGTGGAGCGGTCATTCCATTTCGTCGATCCAGGCCTGCTGGATGGCTTCCAGGATCCTCTCCCCGCAGCGCTTCGGGTCGTCGCTGAAGCCCGGCAGCGCCATGACCCACTTGTGGAGGTCGACGAAGTTCACCGCCTTCGGGTTCTTGTCGGGGTAGGCGTCGGCAAGGGCGATCGCGATATCCTGCGTGTCGGTCCACTTCATTTTTTTGCGCCCCCCTCGCGCTCGTAGTTGATGGTGTACTTGGGGATCTCGATGGCGAGATCCTCGCCGGCGACCTTCGCCTGGCACGAAAGCCGCGAGGTCGCCTCCAGGCCCCACGCCTTGTCGAGCAGGTCCTCTTCCTTCTCCTGCGGCGGCTCGAGCGAATCGTAGCCCTGCCGCAGGATCACGTGGCACGTCGTGCACGCCGCCTGCTTCTCGCACGCGTGCTCGATATCGATGCCGTTCTCGAGCAGCGTATCGCAGATCGACACGCCGGTCTTCGCGTCGATCTCCGCCCCCTGGGGGCAGATCGCGTGCCCCGGCAGCACCTTCAGCTTCGGCATCTAGAGGCTGCCGATCTTGCGGCCGGCGAGCGCCCGCTTGATGCCCTCGTCCATGCGCCGCGCCGCAAAGCTCTCGGTCGCGTGGTTGAGCGCTTCGACCGCCTTCTTGATCGCGCGGTGGTCGGTGCCGGGGAGCAGCTTTTCCAGCGAAGCCATCGCCGCTTCGATCTCGCTTCTTTCCTGTCTGTTCAAGAGACCGGCGTCTGCAGCAAGCGCGCTGCGAGTGGCCTCGATCAGCCGCTGGCCATCCACCCGCTGCTCGGCGAGGGCGCGCGCGTGCATGTCTTCGCGCGCATGCTCGAAGGAGTCGCGCAGCATGCGCTCGATGTCCGCGTCGCCGAGGCCGTAGGAAGGCTTCACCGTGACCGACGCTTCGACCCCCTGGGTGCCCTCACGGGCGGAAACCGAGAGCAGGCCGTCGGCGTCGACCTGGAAGCTCACGCGCACGCGCGCGGCGCCGGCCGCCATGGGCGGAATTCCCTTCAGCTCGAAGCGCGCGAGCGAGCGGCAGTCGGAGACCAGCTCGCGCTCGCCCTGCACCACGTGGATGCCCATGCCGGTCTGGCCGTCCTTGAAGGTGGTGAACTCCTGCGCGCGCGCGGCCGGGATCGTGGTGTTGCGCGGGATGATCTTCTCGGTGAGCCCGCCCATCGTCTCGATGCCGAGCGAGAGCGGAATGACGTCAAGCAGCAGCCAGTCCTCGCCCTGGGGCTTGTTCCCCGCGAGCACGTTCGCCTGCATCGCGGCGCCGAGGGCGACGACCTTGTCCGGGTCGAGGTTGTTGAGCGGATCGCGGCGGAAGAACTCGCCCACCGCGCGCTGCACCTGCGGCATGCGCGTCGACCCGCCCACCATGACCACGCCTTTCACTTCGTCGGGGGCGAGCCCGGCGTCGCGCAGCGCCTTGCGCATCGGGCCGAGGGTCTTGGTGACGAGCGTCTGGGTGATCGCGCAGAAGGTCTCGGTGTCGATCGAAAGGTCGACGAACTCGCCCGAGGACAGCCTCGCGGTGATCGGCGCCTCGCCGTGCGCCGTCAGATGCTCCTTCGCCTCGCGCGACTTCACCTGCAGCAGCCGCATGTCGCGCGGCGCGAGCGGCGCGAGCTTCGCCTGCTCCACCACCCAGCAGAACAGCCGCTGGTCGAAGTCGTCGCCGCCGAGCATCGAGTCGCCGCTCGTCGCCACGACCTCGAACACCCCTTTCGACAGCTTCAGGATCGACAGGTCGAACGTGCCGCCGCCGAGGTCGTAGACCGCGTAGATCTCCTCGGCGGCGTTGTCCAGGCCGTAGGCGATCGCCGCGGCGGTCGGCTCGTTCAGCAGCCTCAGCACGTTCAGGCCCGCGATGCGGCCCGCGTCCTTGGTCGCCTGGCGCTGCGCGTCGTCGAAGTACGCGGGCACCGTAATGACCGCCCCGAAGATATTTCCTTGCAGGGACAGCTCCGCACGCTCGCGCAGCACTTTCAGGATCTCGGATGAAACCTCCACCGGGCTCTTGACGCCGGCGGCGGTGCGGATCTGCAGCATCCCGGGCGCGTCGACGAAGTCGTACGGCGTGCTTTCGATGTGCGCGACGTCCTTGATGCCGCGCCCCATGTAGCGCTTGACCGAGATGATGGTGTTCTTCGGATCGTCGGCCTGGCGCGCCTGCGCCGCGTAGCCGACCTCGACCCGCCCGTCGGGCAGGTAACGCACGATCGAGGGCAGGAGCGGCCGGCCGTGCGAGTCGGGAAGCACCACCGGACTCCCGCTTCGCACCGTGGCGACCAGCGAATTCGTCGTGCCGAGGTCGATGCCGACCGCGAGCCGCCCCTGGTGGGGCTCGGGCGACAACCCCGGCTCGGAGATTTGCAGAAGCGCCATTACTCTATGGTTTCGTAAGCGGCGTCGATTTCGCTATCGAGCTTGTCGAGGAA
>DATIGR010000175.1:0-9154 GCA_035454645.1 Burkholderiales bacterium | reverse complement strand
TTCTTCCTCACCGTGCACGACGTGGTGCGCTACGCGCGAGACCGGGGGATCCTGTGCCAGGGCAGGGGCTCGGCGGCGAACTCGGTGGTGTGCTACGCGCTCGGCATCACCGAGGTCGATCCGGCGCGCATGAACATGCTGTTCGAGCGCTTCGTGTCGCGCGAGCGCAACGAGCCGCCCGACATCGACGTCGATTTCGAGCACCAGCGGCGCGAGGAGGTGATCCAGTACGTCTACCGCAAGTACGGCCGCGACCGCGCCGCGCTCGCCGCGACGGTGATCTGCTACCGGACGAAAAGCGCGCTGCGCGATGTCGGCAAAGCCCTCGGCCTGCCGCTCGAGGAAGTGGACCGGATCGCGAAGTCTTTCACCCTCCCCGAAGACCGTATTTCCGGCTCGAACCCGTTATTCGAGCTGGCGCAGGCGCTGCGCGGCTTCCCGCGCCATCTCTCGCAGCACGTCGGCGGCTTCGTCGTCTCGCGCGGCCCGCTCGCCGAGCTCGCGCCGATCGAGAACGCCGCCATGCCCGAGCGCAGCGTGATCCAGTGGGACAAGGACGACCTCGAGGCGCTCGGGCTGCTGAAAGTGGACGTGCTCGCCCTCGGCATGCTGTCGGCAATCCGTAGAGCGTTGGATTTTCTGAAGATGAAAATCGATCAGGTTCCCGCCGAGGACCCGGCGGTCTACCGCATGATCCAGAAGGCCGACACGGTCGGGGTGTTCCAGATCGAATCGCGCGCCCAGATGAGCATGCTGCCGCGCCTTCGGCCGCAGAACTTCTACGACCTGGTGATCGAGGTGGCGATCGTGCGCCCGGGGCCGATCCAGGGCGGCATGGTGCACCCCTACCTGCGGCGCCGGCGCGGCTTGGAGCCCGTGGTTTACCCGAGCCGCGAGGTGGAAAAGGTCCTGAAGAGAACCCTGGGGGTTCCGATCTTCCAGGAGCAGGTGATGGAGCTTGCGATGGTCGCGGCGGGCTTCACGCCGGGCGAGGCCGACCGCCTGCGCCGCTCGATGGCGGCCTGGAAGCGCAGCGGCGGCCTGGAGCCTTTCGAAGAACGATTGAAAACCGGGATGCGGCGCAACGGCTACAGCGAGGCATTCGCCGATTCCATCTATCGCCAGATCCTGGGCTTCGGCGAGTACGGCTTCCCCGAGTCGCACTCGGCGAGCTTCGCGCTGCTCGTCTACGTCTCGTCGTGGATCAAGTGCCATCACCCGGCGGCGTTCTGCGCCGCGCTGCTCAACAGCCAGCCGATGGGCTTCTACGCGCCGGCGCAGCTCGTGCAGGACGCGCGCCGGCACGGCGTCGAGGTGCGGCCGCCCGACGTGCAGCTGAGCGAGTGGGACTGCACGCTCGAGGGCGGGGCGGTGCGCCTGGGCTTGCGCATGGTGGGCGGGCTTGGCGAAGGCGAGGGCCGGCGCATTGCGGCGGGCCGGCCGTATGGCTCGATCCATGATTTGAGATTGAACAGAAGCGATCTGCGTTGCCTGGCGGCGGCGGGCGCGCTGCAGGCGCTCGCCGGGCATCGGCGCCTCGCGCGCTGGGCCGCCGCGGGCGCGGCGCGGCGCGCGCCGCTCGACGTCCCGGCGCGCGAGCGCCCGCCAGCGCTCGAGGCGCCGGGCGAAGGCGAGGAGATCGTCGCCGACTACGCGAGCCTCGGCCTCACGCTCGGCCGGCATCCGCTCGCATTGCTGAGGCCGCGCCTGGACCGGATGCGGCTGCTCAAGGCCGAGGAGCTCAGGTCAAGGCCCCACGGCGCCGCGGCGCGCGTCGCGGGGCTCGTTACCTGCCGGCAGCGGCCCGATACCGCGAGCGGAGTGATATTCGTCACGCTCGAGGACGAAACCGGGTGCATGAACATCGTGGTGTGGCGCAACCTGGTCGAGCGCCAGCGCGCAGCGCTGCTCGGCGCCCGGCTGATGGGCGTGGCGGGCGTGGTCGAGCGCGACGGCGAGGTCGTGCACCTCGTCGCCCGGCGCCTTGTGGACTACAGCACGCTGCTCGGGCCGCTCGCTGCCGGTTCGCGCGATTTCCACTAAGATTTGGCCGTTGATCGAGATTCTCCAGCTCATCAGCAACTATCGCCTGCGGCGGCCGGCGCGCGCCTCGCCGCTGCTCGACGCGCTTTTCCGCCAGCTCGCGCGCTGCACGAGCGCCGAGGCGACGCCGACCGAGGAGCGAATCTGGGACGTGTGGATGCACCACCCGCATCGCGCCGCGGCGCACGAGCTCGACCTCGCGACCGGCGACATCGCCGCGCGGCGCTACGACATCGCCGAGACGCGGCTCACGCGGCTCCTGCGCCACGCGCCCGAGTTCGCCGAGGCGTGGCACAAGCGCGCGGCGCTCTACTATCTGCTCGGGCGCGACGCGGAATGCCTGCGCGACATCCGCCGCACGCTCGAGCTCGAGCCGCGCCACTTCGGCGCGATGCTGCATTTCGCCGAAATCGTGCGCTCGGCGCGGGCGACCGCGGAAGCCGCCTTCGCCGTGCTCGCGGTGCGCTCGATCCATCCGCATCTGACAATCCCTGACTAGCCGGGCAGGTGCCACATCTATAATTGCCGCCATGAACGCGGACGACTACCGGGTGGTCGTAGCGAAGGATCTGGAAGACCTCATTCCGGTGTTCATGAACAACCGGCACAAGGAGCTCGATGCCCTGCGCACGGCGCTCGCCGCCGCGGACTTCGAGAAGCTGCGCCAGCTCGGGCACCGGATGAAGGGAGTGGGGAATTCCTACGGCTTCGCGCACGTCTCGACATTGGGGAAGTACATCGAGGACGGCGCGCGCAGCGGCGACCGGGCCGCGCTTCAGGCAAGCATCAGCGAGTACGGCGACTACCTCTCCAGGGTGCAGATCGCGTATGAGTGATGCGTAGCCGATGCGCATCCTGCTGATCGACGACGACGAGGACCTGCGCAACCTAGTCTCGCGCTACATCCGCGGTCACTGGCCCGACGCGCAGATCGACGGCTACGATCCCCTCGAGCGCGACCTGCCGGGCGCCGCGTTCCCGCTGCGCTCCTACGACCTGATCGTGCTCGACTACATGCTCGGCCGCGGCGACGGCCTGGAGTGGCTGAAGTCGCTCAAGAGCCGCAAGGACTGCCCGAAGGTCCTGTTCCTGACCGGCGCCGGCAACGAGATCATCGCCGTGCGCGCGATCAAGGCCGGCGCCGACGACTACCAGCGCAAGCAGGAGCTCACCCGCGAGAAGCTGATCGCCTCGATCCGCGAGCTCACCGCGAGCAAGGTCGAGCGCACCGTGTCGCCCGACCTGGCGGCGCGCCTGGAGGGCCACAACCTCGGCGCCAAGGTGCGCATCCCGGGCATCAAGGTGCTGCACATGATCGGCGAGGGCGGCACGGCGCGCGTCTACCTCGCCTCGCGCGAGAACGACGACGAGCCGCTCGTGGTGAAGATCCTGCGCCAGGAGATCGTCCTCAACCGCAAGGCGATGGAGCGCTTCATGGAGGAGTACACGATGGTGGAGCGCATCCAGAGCCGCCACGTGGCGCGCATCCTCGGGCACGGCAAGCACGAGAACAACATCTACCTGGTGATGGAGTTCTTCGAGGGCGGAGACCTGGCGAGGCGCCTGGGAGCCAAGCCGATGCCGCCGCGCGAGGCGCTGCAGCTGTTCCGCGAGCTGATGTTCGCACTCGGCGACATCCACGAGAAAGGCATCCTGCACCGCGACCTCAAGCCCCAGAACCTGATGTTCCGCCGCGACGGCACGCTCGCGATCGTGGACTTCGGCATCGCCAAGAACATCGCCGCGGCCGACCGCACCGGGGCGGGCGAAGTGCTCGGCACGCCGCGCTACATGAGCCCGGAGCAGGTGCAGGGCCGGGCGCTCGACCTGCGCACCGACATCTACAGCGCCGGCGTCCTGCTCTACCAGATGCTCACCGGCAAGCACATGTTCGACGGCGAGACCGCGATGGAGGTCGCCCTGCACCACCTGAACGCCGTCCCGCCCCCGCTGCCGGGGGACCTGGTGCGCTACCAGCCGCTCATCGACAAGCTGGTGGAAAAGGACCGCGAGGCCCGGTTCCGCAACGCCGACGAGGTCATCGGGTTCCTCACGCGCAAGTTCGAGCAGCAGCCCGCCGTCGACACCACCGTCAACCTGCACTGAAAAAGGGGTCAGGACCCTTTTATTGACAAAGGGGTCAGGACCCTTTTTCAATAAAAGGGTCCTGACCCCTTTTTCAGGGAAGCGCGGCCCAGATCGCGCGCAGCTGGTCGGGCCGGTCCTTGGGCGAGAACGGCTTCGAGATCGTCCCGACCGCGCCGAGCGCCTTGAGCTCGTCGAGGTCGCGCTGCGACGCCCGCGCGGTGATGAACACCACCGGCAGGGCGCTGGTCTCGGGGCGCAGCTTCATCTGCCGGAACAGCGTCGGGCCGTCCATCACCGGCATCATCCAGTCGAGCATCACCAGGTCGGGGCGGAATTCGGCCATGGTCTCGATCGCCTGGGTCGGGTCCCCGACCACGGCCACGGTCATCTTGCCGACCCGCTCGAGCGCCATGCGCACGATGCGCTGGATGTCCTCGTCGTCCTCGACGTAGCAGATGCGATTGAGGGGCCGGTCTGGCATGGACTCTCCGATCTCAGGCGCCGTGGCGCGGCAGCTCGAACCAGAACGTGGTGCCGCCGCCCGGGCGGTCGTCGAACCCGATGCGCCCGTGCATCAGCTCCACCAGCCGCTTGCAGATGGCGAGGCCGAGGCCGGTGCCGCCCTTCTGCCGCGTGGCGGTGGAATCGGCCTGCGTGAAGCGGCCGAAGATGCGCCCGCGGAACGCCTCGGGGATGCCGCTGCCGCGGTCGTGCACCGAGACGCGCACGTTCGGCCCGACGTCCGCGGCGCTGATCTCGACCACGCCGCCCTCGGGCGAGAACTTGGCCGCGTTCGACAGCAGGTTGGTCATCACCTGGAGCAGGCGCTTGCGGTCGGCGTGCACCCGGCTGCCGGGCATCGCGTCGTGCGCCTCGAAGCGCACCTTGAAGCGCTCGCCGAAGCCCTTGTTGAGCACCATCGACTCGCGCACCAGGTCGTCGAGCGCGATCACCTCCTGCACCAGAGTGAGCTTGCCCGACTCGATCTTCTCGATGTCGAGGAGGTCGTTGATCAGGTCGAGCAGGCGCTGGGCGTTGCGCTCGGCGACGCCGGTGAGCTCGGCCACCTCCTTGTCGACCTCGCCCATCACGCCGCTGTTGATCAGCTGCAGCGAGCCGATGATCGAGGTGAGCGGCGTGCGCAGCTCGTGCGACAGCGTCGAGGTGAACTCCTTCTTCATGCGCTCGGCCTCGAGCTGGGCAGTGATGTCCTGCCCCTGCGCGATGACGGCGATCACTTCCCTCTGGAAGTTGACGAGGGGGGTCACCGTCCACTCGCAGATGATCTCGACGCCGTCGCGGCGCGGGTTGCGGATCTTGAGCCCGGCGACCGACTCGCGCGTAGTGGCGAGCTGCTGCCAGGTGCGGTCGAACTCCCCGTGGAACTTCGGCAGCACCAGCTTCTTGACCGGGCCGCCGACGAGCTCGGCCGCGGCGTAGCCGAACAGGATTTCGGCGGCATGGTTCACCTCCACCACGGTGCCGTCGGGCTGGAGCTCGAGCACCGCGATCGGCGCGCGCTCGGCGAACAGCGCGAGCTTGCGGCCGCTCGCCTCGACCTGGCGCCGTGCCTCCTCGAGCTCGATCAGCTGGCGCTCGAGGCGCTGGTTGAGCTGGCGGTGGTCCTGCGTCAGCCGCCCGTAGGCGTGGCGCAGGCGGTAGCCCGAGTGGAACACCTGCGTGAGGCGGTAGGCGACCGCGACGTTGATGGCGTAGAAGAGCGGCACCAGCAGCGCGATCTCGACGAACAGGCGGTTGCCGAACGTGAGCAGCACGTAGAAGAACGGGCCCAGGATGCCGGCGGCGTAGAGCGCGAAGATCGGCCACGACGCGGCGTAGACCGGGATCCCGACCGAAGCCATGCCGGCGAAGAGGAAGGCAAGGAATACCTGCTGCTCCTCCGACAGCGAGCGGAAGAACACGCCGCCGGCGAGCCCCCAGCTCGCGCCGTTGCCGAGGGCGGCGATGCCGAGCCAGCGCAGCCACTGCGGCGCGCTGGCAACCTTGTCCGCGCTGCGGTAGTAAGCGTAGAGCAGCAGGCTTGCCGCCGCGGTGAAGGTGACGACGATCGCCCACCAGATGAGCACCAGCTGCTGCAGCCACCGGCCCTGCAGCTCGAAGGTGGCGATCGCCCCGGCGACGAAGGTCGCGCCGATGGCGATCGGCATCTGGCGGTAGAGCTGCGCGACGCGGTCGGCGAGGACCTGCTGCGGATCGGCGCGATCGCGGATCTCGGCCTCGACCGCCTGGGTGGAGACCTCCAGGCCGGCAGCGGTGCCGTTTGCGGTTGTAGTGTGATTCATCCGGCGCAGGAAGAACCTGCGCCATTCTACGGTTTATTAAAGGGTCTTGCCGTTGCGTATTACGCCAACGGCGATTCCTTCGATGGTCAGCTGCTCGCGCCGCAGATCGACTTCGATCGGCTTGTAATCCGGGTTCTCCGCTTCCAGCCCGACGCTGTGCCCGCGGCGGCGATAACGCTTGACTGTGACTTCGTCCGCAAGCCGCGCGACCACGATCTGCCCGGTGCGCGCCTCGCTCGTCTTGTGCACCGCGAGCAGATCGCCTTCCAGGATGCCGGCGTCGCGCATCGACATGCCGCGCACGCGCAGCAGGTAGTCGGCGCGCGGCGTGAACAGATTGGGATCGACCTGGTAGCGGCCCTGCAGGTGCTCCTCGGCGAGGATCGGGCTGCCGGCGGCGACGCGGCCGACGACGGGCAACTCGAGCAGCCGCCCGAGGCGGCCGGCGGGGCGGCCGTCGCGCACCCGGATGCCGCGCGAAGCGCCCGAGGAAATCTCGATCGCGCCCTTCTTCTCTAGCGCGCGCAGGTGCTGCTCGGCGGCGTTCACCGAGCGAAACCCCATGCGCTGCGCGATCTCGGCGCGGGTCGGCGGGAAGCCGGAGACTTCCGTCAGTTCCCGCACCAGCCTGAGAATCTCTGCCTGGCGTTCAGTAAGTTCGTCCACTAGCCTAGAAATTTATTCAGTAATGGCAATATATACAGTATGAGGCGGATTGTCCACCTGGACATGGATGCCTTCTACGCGTCGGTCGAGCAGCGCGACGATCCGCAGTTGCGCGGCAAGCCCGTGGCGGTCGGCGGACAGCCGCAGTCGCGCGGGGTAGTGGCTGCGGCGAGCTACGAGGCGCGCGCCTTCGGCGTGCGCTCGGCGATGCCGATGGCGCGGGCGGTGCGGCTCTGTCCCGAGCTCGTCATCGTGCGCCCCGACTTCGAGCGCTACCGGCGTGTGTCGAACCAGGTCATGAACATCCTGCGCGCGTGCACGCCGCTGGTGGAGCCGCTGTCGCTCGACGAGGCGTATCTCGACGTGACCGAGAACGCCTGGGCCGAGCCCTACGGCAGCCGCGTCGCACGCCGTCTGAAGGACCAGATTCGCGAGGAAACCGGCCTGACCGCCTCGGCCGGGGTCGCGCCGAACAAGTTCCTCGCCAAGATCGCCTCCGGCTATCGCAAGCCCGACGGCCTCACCGTGATCTCGCCCGAGCGCGTGGAAGGCTTTCTTCAGGAGCTGCCGGTGGAAGCGCTGTGGGGAGTGGGGCCGGTGACCGCCGGCAAGCTGCGCAAGGTGGGAATAGAGCGGCTGGTGCAGGTCCGCGGAGCGGACCTGCAGCTCCTGCGCGACACCGTCGGCAGCCTCGCCGACTGGCTGCGCAGCCTTTCGTACGGGGACGATCCGCGGCCGGTGGTGCCGGACCGCGAATCGAAGTCCTCGAGCACCGAGAACACCTACGCGGATGACCTTACCGCAATGGATTTCATTCGGGCGGAGCTCGACCGCATGGCGAGGGAGAACGCGGAATGGCTCGCGCGCCGGCGACTTGCGGCGCGCACCGTGACGATCAAGGTGCGCTATTCCGATTTCAGGACCGTGACGCGCAGCCACACGCTGTCGCGGCACACCTCGGATGCGGACCTCATCGCCTCGTGGGCGGTGGAGCTCGCCGCGCGCACCGAGGCCGGAGCGAAGCCGGTGCGGCTCCTCGGCGTGCGCGTGCAGGGACTAGTCGAACAGCCCCCGGGCTAGCTCGACCGGCTCGATCAGGCGCGGCGAGTCGTTTTCCGCCCGGTTCACCGCCAGGCCGACCGGATGGGCGCGCAGCTCGATCTGCGGCGCCGACTGAAGGATGCGCTCGTCGCCGCGCAGCCAGGGCTGGTACAGCTCCCTCGGGACGATCAACGGCATGCGCTCGTGCACCCCGCGTACGACGGCATTCGGCTCGGTGGTGATGAGCGAGCAGGTGTCGCGCTCCCACAGAGCGGCGAGCGCGAGCAGCGCGTCGCTCTTCGGCGAGAAGTAATAAGGCTGCTTGCGCCGGCCCTCGGCTTTCCATTCGTAGAAGCCGCTGGCGGGGACCAGGCAGCGGCCGCTCGCCCTGAATCTTGCGAGCACCGTTTCCGCGCGCAGGTTGACGAAGCGCCCGCGCAGGCCCCAGCGCGCGCGCGCCGCGGCTCCGGGCCGCACGACGAGGATCTCGGCGGCCGGCGCGATGTTGTAGCTCGGCTTGAACTCGGGAGCCGAGTCGAGGCCGAACTGCAGCGCGACCACCTCGGGACTTGCATGCAGCGCGTAGCGGCCGCACATAGCCGTAAGGATAACCGCCCCGGGTACAATTCCTTCGGGCATGATCATCCAGTCGCTGCTCGACACCGACCTGTACAAGTTCACCATGATGCAGGTGGTGCTGCACCACTTTCCCGGCGCGCAGGTCGAATACAAGTTCCGGTGCCGCACCGAGGGCGTGGATTTGCATCCCGACCTCGACGGCATCGAGCGCGAGCTCGCCGAGCTCTGCCGCCTGCGCTTCCGCGAGGACGAGCTCGCCTACTTGCGCGGCTTGCGCTTCATGAAGTCGGACTTCGTCGACTTCCTGGGGCTGTTCCAGTTCAACGAGAAGTACGTGCACACCGGGCTCGGCGAGAAGCCGGGCGAGATCGACATCACGATCCGCGGCCCGTGGCTGCACACCATCCTCTACGAGATCCCGGTGCTCGCGATCG
>DATIGR010000174.1:0-22832 GCA_035454645.1 Burkholderiales bacterium | reverse complement strand
CGGCGTCACCATGCCCGAGTCGGGCGTTTCGCGCGTCGTGGCGGTCGATATCGAGGAGGCGCTGCGCATCCGGGAGGAGCTGGCTGCCTGAAGTCCAGGCGGCCTCTTGCCCCGTCCCCCGTGTCATGAGCGACCTCGTGCTCGGTCTGCTCGTGCTCGGCGCCGTCCTGTTTGCCGGAGTGCTGGTCTACAACCGCGTGCAGGAGCGCTCGGCGCGGCGCGCGGTGGAGCGCGCGTTCGACGACTCGCGTCCGGGCGACACGCTCGCCCGCGCCGCGCCGGAGCGGCGCGAGCCGACGCTGGACAAGCCCGCCCCGGCCCTCCAGCCGGACGAGCGGGTGGACTACGTGATCGAGCTCACGCCTGCGCGGGCGCTTGCCGCCGCGCTGGTGCAGGAGGGCTGGCGGGCGATCGACCAGCGCTTCGGCCGGCGCGCGCTGCTCGCCCAGTCCGCCGGCGGCGCCTGGCGCGCCGCGCTGCAGCTCGTCAGCCGCGCCGGCGCGGTAAGCGAGGCCGAGCTCCTCGAGTTCCGCTCCGCGGTCGAGACCCTCGCGGCCCGCCTCGGCGCAGCCGCGGCCGCGCCCGAGACGCGGCCCGCGCTCGAGGCCGCGCGCGAGCTCGACCGCGCCTGCGCCGACAGCGACATCCAGGTGGCGCTGCACGTGGTCGGCGAGGGCATCCAGGCCGACATCGGCAAGCAGCCATTCCGGGTCGTGCGGCGCGAGGACGGCGTCACGCTCGTGCTCGACGTGGCGCTCACCCCGGACCTCGGCGCGAGCTACGAGGCGATGGCGCGCGCCGGGCGCAGCCTCGCCGCGGCTCACAACGCGCGGCTGGTCGACGACCGCGACAACCTGCTCGATGAGCGCTCGCTCGCCGCGATCGGAGCGCAGCTCGAGGCGGTACGCCAGACCCTCGCCGCCCGCGGCATCGAGACCGGGAGCCCGCTCGCGGCTCGCCTGTTTTCATGAAGGTTGAAAGCCGGGCGAGAAAACTCCGGGAAGCGATCGAGCGCCACAACCGGCTCTACTACGTCGAGGACGCGCCCGAGATCACCGACGCCGAGTACGACGCGCTGTTTCGCGAGCTGCAGGCGCTGGAAGCCGAGCATCCCGAGCTGCGCAGCGCCGACTCGCCGACGCAGCGCGTAGGCAGCGCGCCGCTCGCCGAGTTCGGCGAGGTGCGGCACCGCACGCCGATGCTTTCGATCGCGAACGCTTTCGACGAGGAAGAAGTGCGCGCCTTCGACCGGCGGGTGTGCCAGGCGGTGGGCGCCGACGCGGTCGAGTACGCGACCGAGCCGAAGCTGGACGGGCTCGCGGTGAGCCTGGTCTACCGGGACGGCGCGTTGGTCCAGGGCGCCACGCGCGGCGACGGCACGACCGGCGAGGACGTCACGGCGAACCTGCGCACGGTCCGGTCCATTCCTCTGAGAATCAAGGCAAGCGGCCTCGAGGTGCGAGGCGAGGTCCTGATGTACCGCCGGGACTTCGACGCGCTCAACAAGCGTCAGCGCGAAGCCGGGCAGAAGGAATATGTCAATCCGCGCAACGCGGCCGCCGGCGCGGTGCGCCAGCTCGATTCGCGCATCACGGCGTCGCGGCCCCTGCGCTTCTTCGCCTACGCCATCGCGGATGCCGCGCAGGTCGACTGGAAGACCCAGGCGCAGGCGCTCGAGCGGCTGGAAGCCCTCGGCTTTCCGGTGTGCAAGGAGCGCGACCTGGTGGAGGGGACCCCCGGGCTGCTCAAGTACTACGGCCGCATCGGCCGCCTGCGCGACAAGCTGCCCTACGCGATCGACGGCGTCGTCTACAAGGTGAACCGCCTGGACTGGCAGGAGCGGCTCGGCTTCGTATCGCGCGCGCCGCGGTTCGCGCTCGCCCACAAATTCCCGGCCGAGGAGCAGACGACCGAGGTGCTCGGCATCGAAGTGCAGGTCGGCCGCACCGGCGCCCTGACGCCGGTCGCGAAGCTCAAGCCGGTATTCGTGGGCGGCGTCACGGTCACCAACGCCACCCTGCACAACGAAGCCGAGCTGCTGCGCAAGGACGTACGGATCGGTGACACCGTGGTCGTGCGCCGCGCGGGCGACGTGATCCCGGAAGTGGTCTCGGTGCGGCTTGAGGCGCGCCCCGCCGGCACGAAGGCCTTCAAGTTCCCGAAGCAATGCCCGGTCTGCGGCTCGGCGGTGGTGAAGACGGAGGAAGAGGCCGTGCATCGCTGCAGCGGCGGGCTGTATTGCCCGGCGCAGCGCAAGCAGGCGCTGCTCCACTTCGCCAGCCGGCGCGCCATGGACATCGAGGGGTTGGGGGAGCGGCTGGTGGATCAGCTCGTGGACCAGGAGAGGGTGCGCACCCCGGCCGACTTGTACCGGCTTACGGTGTCCGAGCTGCAGGACCTGGAGCGGATGGGAGAGAAATCCGCCGCCAACCTGGTGCGGGAGCTCGAGCGTTCGCGCACGACATCGCTCGAGCGGCTGATCTATGCTCTGGGCATCCGCAACGTCGGCGAAACCACGGCGCGCGACCTGGCGCGCCACTTCGGCGATCTCGAGCCGCTCGCCCAGGCGGCCGAGGAGGAGCTCGCGCGCGTGCCCGACGTGGGTCCGGTCGTGGCGCGCTCGATCCGGCAGTTCTTCGACGAGCCGCACAACCGGCACGTGATCCGCGACCTCGTCCGGCACGGGGTTCACTGGCAGAAAGTCGCCCCCGCGCCCAGGCCCGCGGGGCGGGTCAAGAGCTTCGTGCTGACCGGCACGCTCTCGGGCATGACGCGCGAGGAGGCGCGCGCCGCGATCGAGGCCAAGGGGCACAAGGTCGCCGGCTCGGTGTCGAAGAAGACCGATTACGTCGTCGCCGGGCAGGACGCCGGCTCGAAGCTCGAGCGGGCGCGTGCGCTGGGGGTGCCGGTCCTGGAAGAGAAGGAGTTCATCGAAATGCTGCAGAATCTCTGACCCGATGCCTGCCAAGCTCAGAAAAGCCGTATTCCCGGTCGCCGGCCTCGGCAGCCGCTTCCTCCCGGTCACCAAGGCGAGCCCGAAGGAGATGCTGCCGATCGTCGACAAGCCGCTCATCCAGTACGCGGTGGAGGAGGCGGCGGCGGCCGGCATCACCGACATGGTGTTCGTCACCGGGCGCAACAAGCGCGCGATCGAGGACCATTTCGACAAGGCCCACGAGATCGAAACCGAGCTCGAGCGCAAGAAGAAGGGTGTGCTGCTCGACATGGTGCGCTCGGTGCTCCCCGAGGGCGCGCGCTGCATCTATATCCGCCAGGCCGAGCCGCTCGGCCTGGGCCACGCCGTGCTGTGCGCGCAGCCGGTCATCGGCCACGAGCCGTTCGCGGTGCTGCTCGCCGATGACCTGATCGATGCCGACCCGCCGGCGATGTGCCGCATGGCCGAGATCTTCGGCCAGACCGGCGCCTCGCTCCTCGGCGTCGAGGAGGTGCCGCGCAGCCAGACGCAGAGCTACGGCATCGTGACGGTCGAGGGCATGCAGGGCGACTGCGGGCGCATCCGCAGCATCGTGGAGAAGCCCAAGCCCGCCGAGGCACCGTCCAATCTCGGCGTGATCGGCCGCTACGTGCTCACGCCGAGGATCTTCGAGCTGCTCGCCGAAGTGACCCCGGGCGCCGGCGGCGAGATCCAGCTGACCGACGCCATCTCGGCGCTTCTTGCCCACGAGCAGGTGCTGGCGGTGCGCCTGCCGGGCAAGCGCTACGACTGCGGCTCGAAGCTCGGCTACCTCCAGGCGACCCTCGAGTACGGGCTGCGCCATCCGGAGACCGGCGAGCAGTTCGCGCGCTACTTGAAGTCGCGCCAGAATGCCTGACGCCGGCGCCGCCTGGGCCTTCCTCGAGCGGTCCGAGCTCGTCGCCAGCGCCGAGGAGGTGCAGTCCGCAGTGCGCCGCCTCGCCGGCGAGATCGGACGCGCGCTCGGCGAGCGCTACCCGCTGGTGCTCGTGGTCATGGGGGGCGCGGTGGTGTTCGCGGGGCAGATCCTGCCGCTGCTGCGCTTTCCGCTCGACTTCGACTACGTGCATGCTTCGCGCTACGGCGTCCAGACGCGCGGCGCGGAGCTCGAGTGGCGCGTGCGGCCGCCCGAGCTTGTCAAGGGGCGCACGGTGCTCGTCCTCGACGACATCCTCGACCACGGCGAGACCATGAACGCGATCCGCAAGGGGCTCCTCGACCGGGGGGCGCAAAGCGTGTACGCCGCCGTGCTGGTGGAGAAGAACCTGCAGATCCGCAAGCCGGCGAGCGCCGACTTCGTGGGCCTGCGCATTCCCGACCGCTTCGTGTTCGGCTGCGGTATGGACGCCGAGGGCTTCTGGCGCAATCTGCCCGAGATCCGCGCCTTGAGGCAATAGCGGTGCTCGCGATCATCGGCGGCAGCGGGCTCACCAGCCTCGCCAATCTCGAGATCGGCCGGCGCAAGGTCGCGCGCACGCCTTACGGCGATCCGTCGGGCCCGGTGACCTTCGGCCGCGTCGGCGCAGCCGAGGTCCTGTTTCTCGCGCGTCACGGCTACGGCCATACCATCGCGCCCCACGAGGTGAACTACCGCGCGAACCTGTGGGCGCTGAAGCAGGCCGGCGCCGGCGAGGTGGTGTCGGTCGCCTCGGTCGGCGGCATCCGCAACGACCTCTGGCCCGGAGCCCTGCTGCTGCCCAACCAGATCATCGATTACACCTGGGGCCGCTCCGCGACCTTCTTCGAGGGCCCCGGCGCCCCGGTCAGCCACATCGACTTCACCGAGCCGTATTCGAGGCGGATGCGCGAGCGGCTGCTCAAGGCGGCCGCCGCCGCGGGCGAGCGCATCACCGACGGCGCGGTCTACGCCGCCACGCAGGGCCCGCGCCTGGAGACCGCGGCCGAGATCAACCGCCTCGAGCGCGACGGCGCCGACGTGGTCGGAATGACCGGGATGCCGGAGGCAGCGCTCGCGCGCGAGATCGGGCTGGAGTACGCCGCGATCGCGGTAGTGGCGAACTACGCCGCCGGCCGCGGCGACAGCCGGCGCGCCGTGTCGCTCGAGCGCATCGAGATCGTCCTCGACGAAGCGATGGGCCGCGTACGGCGCATCATCGAGAAGCTGTGCGAGCCATGATCCGGCCGGTCCTGCGCATGGGCGACCCGCGGCTCTGGCAAAAGTCGACGCCGGTCGAGCAGCTTGGAACTCCCGAGCTCGCCTCGCTGCTCGCCGATCTGCGCGACACCATGGCGCACCTGAACGGAGCGGGCCTCGCTGCGCCGCAGATCGGCGTGCCGCTGCGCGTCGTGATCTTCGGCGTGACCGCCAACCCGCGCTATCCGGACGTCGAGCCGGTCCCCGATACCGTCCTCATCAACCCGGTACTGACGCCGCTCTCGGGCGAGGAGGAGGAGGGGTGGGAGGGCTGCCTGTCGGTTCCCGGGATGCGCGGCTGGGTGCCGCGCTTCAAGAAGCTCAGGTATTCGGGCTACGACGAGCGCGGCAGGAGGTTCCAGCGCGACGTCGAGGGCTTCCACGCGCGCGTGGTGCAGCACGAGGTCGACCATCTCGACGGCATCCTCTATCCGATGCGAATCCGCGACCTGACGAAGTTCGGCTTCAACGAGGAGCTGTTCCCGGGCGCGAGCCTGCCGCCGGAAGACTAGAGCAATGGTGTTCACGCGCCAGGCGCAGACAGTCCGCCTCGACAGGATCCCGACCGGGCCGCCCGGCGGGATCACCAAGGAGAAGGCGCGAAAGCGCTTCGCCGCGCTCGGGGAGGAGCTGTTCGAGCTGCAGGACTCGCTCTGGGGCGCCAAGGTGAACAGCGTGATGGTCGTGCTGCAGGGGCGCGACAGCGCCGGCAAGGACGGCGCGATCAAGCACGTCGCCGGCTGCCTCAACCCGCGCGGCGTGAGCGTGGTCTCGTTCGGGGTTCCGACCGACGAGGAGCGCGCGCACGATTTCCTCTGGCGGGTGCACCGGCATGCGCCGCGGCTCGGCGAGTTCGCGATCTTCAACCGCTCGCACTACGAGGACGTGCTGGTGGTCCGCGTCCACCGCCTCGCGCCGCGGCGGCTGTGGAAGGAGCGCTACGGCCATATCGCCGACTTCGAGGAGCTGCTCGCCGAGCACGGCACGATCGTGCTCAAGTATTTCCTGCACATCAGCAAGAAGGAGCAGAAGAAGCGCCTGCTCGAGCGCGAAAGCGACCCCAAGGCCGCCTGGAAGCTGAACGCCAACGACTGGAAGGAGCGCAGGCACTGGGACGAGTACACCGAAGCCTACGAGGACGCGATCTCCAAGACCGCGGCGCCGCACGCGCCCTGGACCGTCGTTCCGGCCGACGCCAAGTGGTACCGCAACCTCGTGATCGCGGAATCGATCGTCGAAGCGCTGCGGCGGCGGCGAGCGCACTGGAAGAGAACGCTCGGCGAAACGGCCCGCAAGCGCCGCGCCGAGCTCGCGGCCTGGCGCGCCTAGGCTAGAGCTGCAGCTCCTCGAGCAGCTCCTGCTCGAGCTGCAGCACCGTCTTCGAGTCGCTCAAGGACCCTCCCGAGATCAGGAATACGTCCTCGGCGCGGTCGCCCAGGGTATTGATGCGCGCGGTCTGCAGGTTGATGCGGTTGCGCGCCAGGATGCGCGCGACCCCGTAGAGCAGCCCGGGGCGGTCGGCGGCGACGATCGAGAGCACGGGGTAGGCGCCGCGCTCGTCGGGACGAATGTCCACGCGCGGCGAGATCGGGAAGTGGCGCACGCGGCGCGACAGGCGCCCGCCGCGCGGCGGGCCGAGCGCGGCGTCGGACTGGACCTCGGCGGCGAGGTCGGTCTCGATCATGGCGATGCGGTCCTGGTAGTGCGCGTCGCGCCCCTCGCCCATGACGACGAAGGTGTCGAGCGCATAGCCGGCGCGCGTGGTATGCACCTTCGCGTCCGCGATGCTGAACCCGGCGCGCTGGAAGTATCCGCAGATGCGCGCGAACAGCGCCTCGCGGTCGCGCGTGTAGACCATGACCTGCAGGCCTTCGCCGAACGGCGCGAGCCGCGCCTTCACCACGGGCTTGTCGGTGTCGACGCGGTAGTGCAGGTTGCGCGTGTGCCAGGCGATCTCCTGCGCGTCGTGGCGCAGGAAGTACGCGGTATCCACGCTCGCCCAGAGCTTGTCCTTGACGCTGTCCGAGAGGGCGTAGAGCCGCAGCAGCCGCGCCGCCTCGGCCTGCTTCTCGGCGAGCGCCGCGTCGCGCGCGAGCGGCTCGCCGGTGAGCACGCGCCGGGTGGCCCGGAACAGATCCTCGAGCAGCTTGCCTTTCCACGCGTTCCACACCTTGGGGCTCGTGCCGCGCACGTCGGCCACGGTGAAGAGGTAGAGCGCGACCAGCCGCCGCTCGGTGCGCACGAGCTCGGCGAAGGCCTGCACCACCTCCGGGTCGTAGACATCCTGCTTCTGCGCCGCGTGCGACATGGAAAGGTGGTGCTCGACGAGGAACTCGACGAGCTCGCGGTCGTCGTCGGCCAGGCCGTGGTTGCGCGAAAACGCTCTCACGTCCCTCATCCCGAGCTCGGAATGGTCTCCGCCGCGCCCCTTGGCGATGTCGTGGTAAAGGGCGGCCACGTAGAGCAGCCAGCGGCGCTCGAAGCCCGCCATGAGCTCGGTGCACAGCGGAAACTCGTGCGCGAACTCGGGCATCCTGAGGCGCCGCAGGTTGCGCATCACCATCAGGATGTGCTGGTCCACCGTGTAGACGTGGAACAGATCGTGCTGCATCTGCCCGACGATGCGGCCGAACTCGGGCAGGTAGCGCCCGAGGATGCCGTACTGGTTCATGCGCCGGAACTCGTGCACGATGCCGCGCGGCTGCTGCAGGATGTGAAGGAACAACAGCCTCGCGATCGGATCTCGTCTGAACTTTCCATTGACGAAACTGCGTGCCCGCCACAGCGCGCGCAGGGTCCGCGCGGTCATCCCGCGCAGCTCCGGGTGCTGCATCATGAGCAGGAAGCATTCGAGGATCGCGCTCGGCGTGCGGGTGAAGGTGCTCTCCTGCCGGATGTGGAGCAGCTCGCTCCTCACCTCGAAGCGCTCGTTGAGCGGCCGCGGCCCGGTGTCGGGCCGCGGCGCGAGGCGCGCCTCGAGGTTCTGCATCAGGATCGTGTTGAGCTGCGTCACCCCCTGCGCGCTCTGGTAGTAGCGCTGCATCATCGCCTCGCTCGCGAGCCGCGCCGGCGAATCCTCGAATCCGAGCTGCCGCGCGAGCGCGGCCTGCAGGTCGAACACCAGGCGGTCCTCGCGCCGGCCGGCGAGGTAATGCAGGCGGATCCTGAGATCGTGCAGGTGGCGCTCCAGCCGCGCAAGCTGGCGCGCTTCGTCGCGCTGGATCAGCTTGTGGGCCACGAGATCGGTCCACTTGCGGCCGATGCCGCTCGCGCGGGCGATCCACTGGATGACCTGGAGGTCGCGCAGCCCGCCGGGCGCCTCCTTGAGGTTGGGTTCGAGCGAGTAGGGCGAGTCCTGGTGCTTGGCATGGCGCTGCTCCTGCTCGAGCTTCTTCGCCTCGAAGAACGCCACCGGATCGACCACCAGCGCCTCCCCCAGGCGGCGGAAAAGCGCGCGGCTGCCGGCGAGGAACCTCGACTCCAGCAGCGTGGTGCGGATGGTGATGTCGCCGGCCGCGGCCTCGACGCAGCCTTCCACGGTGCGCACGCTGTGCCCGATCTCCAGGCCGATGTCCCACAGCCGGCCGATGAGGCGCTCGAGCGCTGCGCGCACCGCAGCGCTCGGGTCGGCGCCGAGCAGCACCAGCAGGTCGATGTCCGAGCTCGGGAACAGCTCCCCGCGCCCGTAGCCGCCGGTCGCGACGAGCGCGGCTTCGGCCGCCACGCCGGACTCGCCCCAGACCGCCTTCACGGTGCGGTCCACGAGCCGCGTGTGCCTGGCGAGCAGCGTGCGCGGGTTCGGCCGCAGCAGGTAGGCTTCGCGCAGCGCCTGGCGCTCGGCGGCCACCTCGGCGCGCAGGTCGAATTTCACGCCGGCGCCGCCAGGGTGCCGTTCGACCGGGTCAGGACCTCGACCCCGGACTCGGTCACGGCGACGGTGTGCTCCCACTGCGCCGAAAGGCTGTGGTCCTTGGTAACGATGGTCCAGCCGTCGGCGAGCTCGCGGATCCCCGGCTTGCCGGCGTTGATCATCGGCTCGATGGTGAAGGTCATGCCCGGCTCGAGCGGCACGCCGACGCCGGGCTTGCCGTAGTGGAGCACCTGCGGCTCCTCGTGGAACCTGCGCCCGATGCCGTGGCCGCAGAACTCGCGCACTACGGAAAAGCCGTGCTTCTCGGCGTGGCCCTGGATCGCGGCGCCGACGTCGCCCAGGCGCGCGCCCGGGCGCACCTGGCGGATGCCGAGCCACATGCACTCGAAGGTCACCTCGACCAGGCGCTTCGCCTGGATGCTCGGCTCGCCGACGTAGAACATGCGGCTGCAGTCGCCGTGGAAGCCGTCCTTGATCACGGTGATGTCGATGTTCAGGATGTCGCCGGGCTTGAGGACGCGCTCGCCGGGCACGCCGTGGCACACCTGGTGGTTCACCGAAGTGCAGATCGACTTGGGGTAGGGGCGATAGCCCGGCGGCGCGTAGTTGAGCGGCGCGGGCACCGTGCCCTGCACCTCGACCATGTACTGGTGGCACAGGTCGTTCAGCTTGCCGGTCGTGACTCCGGCGCGCACGTGCGGGGTGATGTAATCGAGCACCTCGGAGGCGAGCCGGCCGGCGATCCGCATGCGCTCCAGCTCTTCCGGGCTCTTCAGGACTACGGCCATCAGACTGATTATGCTAGAATTTTGGGCTCAAATCTTCCCGCGCGCTCGAAAAGGGTCCCGGAACATCGGGCTGAAGCCGCGGCAGACCCAACCCTAAGGAGAAGCAAGTGTCGGTGACGATGCGTCAGATGCTCGAGGCCGGGGTCCATTTCGGACATCAGACCCGGTACTGGAACCCGAAGATGGCGCCGTACATCTTCGGCCACCGCAACAAGATCCACATCATCAACCTGGAAAAGACCCTGGCGCTGTACCAGGAAGCGCTCAGGTTCGCCCGCCAGCTCGCGGCGAGCCGGGGCACGATTCTGTTCGTCGGCACCAAGCGCCAGGCGCGCGAGATCTTGCGCGAGGAGGCGATCCGCTGCCAGATGCCGTTCGTCGACCACCGCTGGCTCGGCGGCATGCTGACGAACTTCAAGACCGTCAAGCAGTCCATCAAGCGGCTGAAGGAGATGGAGGCGATGCAGCAGGACGGCAGCCTCGAGCGCATCTCCAAGAAGGAGGCGCTCGGGCTCACGCGCGAGCTCGCCAAGCTGCAGCGCTCGCTCGGCGGCATCAAGGATCTCGCCGCGCTGCCCGACGCCCTCTTCGTGATCGACGTCGGCTACCAGAAGGGCGCGGTCGCCGAGGCGAACAAGCTCGGCGTGCCGGTCATCGGCGTGGTCGATACCAACCACAACCCCGAGGGAATCGCCTACGTCATCCCCGGAAACGACGACTCGAGCCGCGCCATCCGCCTCTATGCGCGCGGCGTCGCGGACGCCGTGCTCGAAGGCCGCACCCAGTCCCTGGAGGAGGTGGTCGCCGCCTCGCGCGACGAGTTCGTCGAGGTGGAAGAGGATGAAGGCTCTCGATAGATTGATTTGCAGGCATTCAATCAAAGGGGCTTCGGCCCCTTTTTTTCAACCCGAAGGAGCGTAGGCGAATGGCAGAGATCAGTGCAGGCCTGGTGAAAGAGCTGCGCGAACGCACCGGGCTGCCGATGATGGAGTGCAAGAAAGCGCTCGCCGAAACCGGCGGCGACCTGAAAAAGGCCGAGGAGCTGCTGCGCATCAAGAGCGGCGCGAGGGCGAGCAAGGCGGCCGGGCGCATCGCGGCCGAAGGGACCATTGGATCTTTCATCACTGCAGATGCACAGCTCGGGGCGCTGGTCGAGCTCAACAGCGAAACCGATTTCGTCGCCAGAAACGAAGATTTCATGGCCTTCGCCAAGTCGCTCGCCGAGATCGCGGCGACGCACGACCCCGGCAGTGCGGAGGAGGATCGGCGCCAGAAGCTGGTGCAGAAGATCGGCGAGAACATCACCATCCGGCGCTTCAAGCGCATGCAAGCCAAAGGCAAGCTCGCGCTTTATGTGCACGCCGGGAGCAAGATCGGCGTGCTGGTGGACTACGAGGGCCCGGAGGAAGCCGGCAAGGACGTCGCGATGCACATTGCCTTCGCCAAGCCGGCGTACATGAGCAAAGCGGACGTTCCCCAGGAAATCGTGCTCGAGGAGCGCAGGATCCAGGAGGCGCGCGCGAAAGAATCCGGCAAGCCCGCCGAGATCGCGGCCAAGATGGCCGAGGGCGCGGTCAACAAGTTCCTCAACGAGAAGACGCTGCTTGGGCAGCCGTTCGTCAAGGACGACAAGCAGACCGTGCAAAAGATGCTCGCCGCGAAGAAGGCGCAGGTGCACGCTTACGCCTTCCTCGTGGTTGGCGAGGGCATCGATAAGCCTCAACAAGTGCATTGACTCCCAAGTACAAGCGAGTCCTGCTCAAGCTGTCGGGCGAAGCCCTGATGGGCGAGGACCCGTTCGGCATCAACCGCCAGACGATCGAGACCATCGTGGGCGAGGTGGCGCAGGTGGCGCGCCTCGGGGTGGAGCTCGGCGTGGTGATCGGCGGCGGCAACATCTTCCGCGGCATCGCGCCCGGCGCGGCCGGCATGGACCGCGCCACCGCCGACTACATGGGAATGCTCGCCACGGTGATGAACGCGCTCGCGCTCTCCGACGCGATGCGCCAGGCCGGGATCGCGAGCCGCGTGCAGTCGGCGCTCAACATCGAGCAGGTGGTCGAGCCCTACATCCGCGGCAAGGCGATCCGCTACCTCGAGGAGGGCAAAGTGGTGATCTTCGCCGCCGGCACCGGGAATCCGTTCTTCACCACCGACACCGCGGCGGCGCTGCGCGGCAGCGAGATGGGCGCCGAGATCGTGCTGAAAGGCACCAAGGTCGACGGCATCTATACCGCCGATCCGAAGCGCGATCCGCGCGCCGAGCGCTACGCGAAGATCAGCTTCGACGAGGCGATCGCGCGCAACCTGGGCGTGATGGATGCCACAGCGCTCACGCTGTGCCGCGACCAGAAGCTGCCGATTGCAGTATTTAGCATTTTCAAGCCCGGCGCGCTGCGCCGCGTGGTGCTGGGCGAGGACGAAGGCACGCTGGTTCACGTATGATGACGGCGGGGTCGCTATGGTGATTGCAGAGCTCAAGAAGACGACCGAGCAAAAGATGGACAAGAGCGTCCAGGCGTTCAAGGCCGACCTGGCGAAAGTGCGCACCGGCCGCGCGCACACCGGGCTGCTCGATCACATCACGGTCGACTACTACGGCACGCAGACGCCGCTCAACCAGGTCGCCAAGGTCGTGCTGATCGACGCGCGCACCATCGGCGTGACGCCGTTCGAGAAGAAGATGGCGCAGGCGATCGAAAGAGCGATCCGCGATTCCGACCTCGGCCTGAACCCCGCCGCGAGCGGCGAGACCGTGCGCGTCCCGATGCCGCCGCTCACCGAGGAGCGGCGCAGGGAGCTGATCAAGGTGGTGAAGCACGAGGCCGAGAACGCGCGCGTCGCGGTGCGCAACCTGCGGCGCGACGCCATCCACCAGCTCAAGGAGGCGCTCAAGAAGCACGAGGTGTCGGAGAACGACGAGCGCCGCGCGCTCGACGAGATGCAGAAACTCACCGACCGCCACGTCACGGACATCGACCGCCTGCTCCAGGACAAGGAAAAGGAGCTGATGGCCGTATGAGCGAAGCGAGCTCGACCCGCGAGATTCCCCGTGCGAGCGACCTGCCGCGGCATGTCGCCATCATCATGGACGGCAACGGCCGCTGGGCGCGGCGCCGGCGCCTGCCGCGCATCGCCGGGCACCGGCGCGGCGCCGAGGCGGTGCGCTCGGCGGTGCGCTCCTGCGCCGAGCGCGGCATCGAGTTCCTGACGCTGTTCGCGTTCAGCTCCGAGAACTGGCGCCGCCCGGCGGAGGAGGTGGCGCTGCTCATGAAGCTGTTCAAGAGCGCGCTCGAGAACGAGGTCGAGAAGCTCCACGCGAACGGCGTGCGCGTCAAGGTGATCGGGGACACGCGGCGTTTCGACCCCAAGATCCCGGCGCTGATCGAGCGCGCGGAGGAGCTGACGGCGCACAACCGGCGCCTTACCCTGACCATCGCCGCGAACTACGGCGGCCGCTGGGACATCCTGCAGGCCCTGACCCGGCTGCTGAAGGAAAGGCCGGCGCTCCAGCAGCTCGACGAGGCCCTGATCACGCCGTACCTCGCCATGAGCTACGCGCCCGAGCCCGATCTCTTCATCCGCACCGGGGGAGAGCAGCGCATCAGCAACTTCCTGCTGTGGCAGCTCGCGTACACCGAGCTCTACTTCACCGAGCTGCTGTGGCCGGACTTCGACGCCGCGGCGCTCGACGAGGCGATCGCCTCCTACCGCCGGCGCGAGCGGCGCTTCGGGCGCACCAGCGAGCAGCTCGAGCAAGCGAAGCGCGCCGACGTTGCCTGACTTCCTGAGGCGGGCCGGCACCGCCGCCGTGCTGCTCGCCGCGCTGGTCGCGGCCCTGTTCCTGCTGCCGCGCGCCGGCATCGTAGCGCTGATGGCGCTGATCGCGGCGGCCGCGGCGCTCGAGTGGGCGCGCCTGTGCGCGCTCAGCGCGCCGCTCTACGCCGCCGGGGCGGTGGCTGCGCTCCTGCTCGCCTCCTGGCTCGAGGCCGCGCAGCCGGTGTTCGTTCTCGCCGCGGCGTTCTGGCTCCTCGCCGCGCCGGCGTGGCTGTGGCTGGGGGTGCGGCCCGGGCATCGCGGCGCGCTCGCCGCGGCCGGCCTCATCGTGCTGGTGCCGGCCGCCCTCGCCATGGTGGTTCTCGAGCCGGCGGAAGCGCTCCTCGTCCTCGCGGTGGCGTGGATCGCCGACACCGCGGCCTATGTCGCCGGCACGCGCTGGGGCAGGCGCAAGCTCGCCCCGGCGATCAGCCCCGGCAAGACCTGGGAAGGCGCCGCCGGCGGGCTCATCGGCGGCGCCGCCTACGCTATGATTCTTTCGCTCATTCTCGCAGGAGCCCAGGCGACCCGGATGGCGGCCTTTGTCGGCGCGGCGGCGCTGCTCGTGACGGTAAGCATCGTCGGTGATCTGTTCGAGTCCGCGGCCAAGCGGCAGGCCGGGGTCAAGGACAGCGGCGCGCTGCTTCCCGGGCACGGCGGGGTGCTCGACCGCATCGACAGCGCAGCCGCGATCCTGCCGCTCGCCGCCCTCGTCGTGCCCTTCCTGAGGAGCTCGCCGTGAATCTCGCGATTCTCGGCGCGACCGGATCGATCGGCGCGAGCACGCTCGATGTGGCGGGCCGCCACCCGGAGCGCTACCGGGTATTCGCGCTCACCGCCAACGGCTCGGCCGCGCAGCTTGCCGAGCTGTGCGCGCGGCACCGCCCGCCCTATGCCGTGCTGTCCGGGGTACGCGAGGATCGGGAGCTTCGGCAGAGGTTTGCCGGCTGCGGCACCGAATTGCTGTTCGGCGCCGAGGCGCTCGAGGCTCTCGCGCGGCACCCCGAGGTGGAGGCGGTCATGGCGGGCATCGTCGGCGCGGCCGGGCTCGACTCGACGCTCGCCGCGGCGCGCGCCGGCAAGCGCGTGCTGCTCGCCAACAAGGAGGCGCTGGTGATGGCGGGCCCGCTCGTCATGCGCGCGGCGCGCGAGTCGGGTGCGCGCATCGTACCGGTCGACAGCGAGCACAACGCCGTCTTCCAGTGCTTTTCCCGCGGGGAGTTCGTCCGCAAGATCGTGCTCACCGCTTCGGGCGGCCCGTTCCGCTGCGCCGCGCCGGAGAGCCTCGCCGGCGTGACCCCGGAGCAGGCGTGCGCGCACCCGAACTGGACCATGGGCCGCAAGATCTCGGTGGACTCCGCCACCATGATGAACAAGGGGCTCGAGGTAATCGAGGCGCGCTGGCTGTTCGACCTGCCGCCCGAGCGCATCGAGGTGCTGATCCACCCGCAAAGCATCGTGCACTCGCTGGTCGAGTACGCCGACGGCTCGGTGATCGCACAGCTCTCCAATCCCGACATGCGCGTGCCGATCGCGCACGCGCTCGCCTACCCCGAGCGCGTCGAGTCGGGCGCGCAGTCCCTCGACCTGGCCTCGGTTCGAAACCTGTCCTTCGAGAAGCCCGACGCCGCGCGCTTTCCGTGCCTCGCGCTCGCCTACGGCGCCTTGCGCGCGGGCGGCGCCGCGCCCGCGGTGCTCAACGCGGCGAACGAGGTCGCGGTGGAGGCCTTCCTCGCCGGCCGGCTCGCGTTCACCGGCATCGCCGGCGTGATCGCCGATACGCTGGCGGCGCTGCCCGCGGCGCCGGCGGACGAGCTCGCGCAGGTCATGGAAGCCGACGCGCGTGCGCGCCGCGAAGCCCGCGCGCGAGTCCTGGCGCTCGCCGCATGAGCCTCCTGCACACGGTCATCGCGTTCATCGTCGCGCTGGGGCTGCTCATCGTGGTGCACGAGTACGGCCACTACATCGTGGCGCGCTGGTGCGGAGTAAAGGTGCTGCGCTTCTCCGTCGGTTTCGGTCGACCTTTGCTCACAAGACAAATAGGTCTGGATCGAACCGAGTGGGTCATCGCCGCGATCCCGTTCGGCGGCTACGTCAAGATGCTCGACGAGCGCGAAGGGCCGGTCGAGGCGCGCGAGGCGCGCCGCGCCTTCAACCGCCAGAGCGTGTGGCGCCGCTTCGCCATCGTGGTGGCCGGGCCGCTCGCCAATTTCCTGTTCGCGATCGCGGTCTACGCCGGGCTTTTCATGTACGGACTGCCCGAGGCGCGCCCGGTGCTCGGCGCGCCGCCCGCGGGCTCGGCGGCGGCCGCCGCCGGCCTGCGCGCGGGCGACACCGTGCGCGCGGCCGAGGGCGAGCCGATCACCACCTGGCAGGAGCTGCGCTGGCGCGTGCTGCAATCCGCGCTGCAGCGCGCGCCGCTGCGCCTGGAGGTCCTCAACGAGCGCGGGCACCTGCGCGAAGTGCTGCTCGACCTGCGCTCGTTTCCGGCGGACGACGTGGAGACCGACGCGCTCGAGCGCATCGGGCTGCGGCTGTACCGCCCGCCGCTCGACCCGGTGATCGGCCAGGTGGTGCGCGGCGGCGCGGCCGAGCGCGCCGGCCTCGAGCCCGGAGACCGCGTGATCCTCGCCGACGCAAGGCCGGTGGACTCCTGGGAGGCGCTGGTGGCCGCGGTGCAGGCGAAGCCCGAGATGCCGCTCGCGCTGACGATCGAGCGCGACGGCGCGCGCCGCACGCTCGAGGTGGTGCCGGCCTCGGTCGCGGCCGGCGAGCGGCGCATCGGCCGCATCGGCGCCGCGCCGCAAGTGCCCGCGGCGCACGCCGAGAAGATGCTGATCCGCGTGCAGCACGGCGTGGCCGAAAGCCTGTGGAAGGCGCTCGCGAAGACCGGCGACATCGCCGTGTTCAGCCTCAAGATGCTCGGCAAGATGCTGCTCGGCGAGGTGTCGTGGAAGCATCTTTCCGGGCCGGTGACGATCGCGGACTTCGCCGGCCAGTCGGCGGCGATGGGGTGGGTGTCGTACCTCACGTTCCTCGCGCTGATCAGCATCAGCCTCGGGGTGCTGAACCTGCTCCCGATCCCGCTGCTCGACGGCGGTCACCTCATGTACTATGCGATCGAAATCGTGAAGGGCAAGCCGGTGTCCGAGCGCGCCATGGAGCTCGGCCAGCGCGTCGGCCTCGCGCTGCTGCTCGTCATGATGGCCTTCGCCTTCTACAACGACCTGAACCGCCTGCTTACCGGCTGAATGATCTTCAGGGGTATCGCCACGGCCCTCGCCGTGTTTGCGCTCGTGGGGGCCGCAGGCGCGCAGGACTTTCAGCCCTTCGTGGTCAAGGACATCCGCGTCGAGGGGCTGCAGCGCACCGAGCCGGGCACGGTGTTCAGCTACCTGCCGGTCAAGGTGGGCGAGGCCATGAACGCCCAGAAGGCGCGCGCCGCGCTGCGCGCGCTCTACGCCACCGGATTCTTCCAGGATGTGCGGCTGGAGGCCGAGAACGACGTCCTGGTGGTCTCGGTGCGCGAGCGCCCGGCGATCGCGCAGATCGACTTCTCGGGCATGAAGGAGTTCGAGCCCGACAACGTGCGCAAGGTGCTGCGCGAGCTCGGCATGGCGGAAGGGCGCATCTTCGACCGCTCGGTGCTCGACTCCGCCGAGCAGGAGCTCAAGCGCCAGTACCTCTCGCGCGGCATGTACGCCGCGCAGGTGCAGACTACCGTGACGCCGCTCGAGCGCAACCGCGTCGGCATCAGCATCGCGGTGACCGAGGGCCCGGTGGCCAAGATCCGCGGCATCAACGTCGTCGGCGCGAACGCGTTTCCCGAAAACGAGCTGCTCGGGCTGTTCGTGCTGCGCACGCCCGGCTGGCTCACCTGGTACACCCAGCACGACCGCTATTCGCGCGAGCGGCTGGGCGCCGACCTCGAGGCGCTGCGCTCCTTCTACCTCAACCGCGGCTACCTCGACTTCAGCCTCGAGTCGACGCAGGTCCAGATCACCCCCGACCGGCGCGACATCTACATCACCGTCAACCTCGTCGAAGGCGAGATCTATACGGTGTCGGAGGTGACCCTGGCCGGGCGGCTGCTGGTGCCGCGCGAGGAGCTGCAGGCGCTGGTCCAGCTCAAGCCCGGCGACGTGTTCTCGCGCGAGAAGCTCGCCGCGAGCACCAAGGCGATCACCGACCGCCTGGGCAACGAGGGCTACGCCTTCGCCAACGCCAACGCGGTCCCGAACATCGACAAGGCGAAGCGCAGCGTCGCGTTCAGCATCGTCGTCGACCCCGGGCGCCGCGTCTACGTGCGGCGCATCGACGTCGCCGGCAACAGCAAGACGCGCGACGAGGTGATCCGGCGCGAGATGCGCCAGCTCGAGGGCGCCTACTACGACGCTTCCAAGATCCAGCTGTCGCGCCGGCGCATCGACCGCACCAACTTCTTCGGCGAGGTCACGGTCGAGACCGTGCCGGTGGAGGGCAGCCCGGACCAGGTGGACGTCGTCTACACGGTCAAGGAGAAGGCGACCGGGTCGCTGCTCCTGGGCGTGGGCTTCTCGAGCGTGGAGCGCATCTCGCTGTCGGCGTCGATCACGCAGGCAAACGCCTTCGGCACCGGCAAGTACCTGTCGGCGAACATCAACAGCGGCAGCGTGAACCAGGTGTACTCGCTGTCCTACCTCGACCCGTATTACACCGTCGACGGCGTGAGCCGCGGCTTCGACGTGTACCGGCGCGTCACCGATGCCTCCAGCCTGGCGGTCGGCCCGTACAAGACCGACTCGCTCGGCGGCGGCATCAAGTTCGGCTATCCGGTCGCGGAGCAGGTGTCGATCGACTTCGGCGCCAACATCGAGTCGGTCGACCTCGAGATCTTCGCCAACAGCCCGCTCTCGTACATCAGCTTCGTGCGCGACTTCGGCAGCCAGTACACCTACCTCTCGGGCACCGTCGGCTGGACGCGCGACGTGCGTGACAGCCTGATCCTCACCACCGCCGGCAGCCTGCAGCGGCTGTCCCTCGAGGTCGCCGGCGGCGACCTGCAGTACTACCGGCTCGGCTACCAGCACCGGTGGTACACGCCTCTCACGCGCGCGCTGACCGGGCATCTCGGGGTCGACCTCGGCTACGCCGGCGGCTACAACGACAAGCCGCTGCCCTTCTTCAAGAACTATTTCGCCGGCGGCCCCGGCTCGGTGCGCGGCTACGAGTCTTTCTCGCTCGGTCCGAAGGACGAGCTCGGCAACTCCACCGGCGGCAACCGCAAGCTCACCGGCACGGCCGAAATCCTGTTCCCGATGCCGGGCGCCGAGCAGGACCGGTCGCTGCGCCTCGCCGCGTTCGTCGACGGCGGCCAGGTGTACGTCGACAAGATGGACCTCGGCGAGCTGCGCTACTCGTCGGGAATCGCGCTGTTCTGGTCCTCGCCCATGGGGCCGTTGCGGCTGTCCTGGGCGTATCCGCTGAACGCGAAAGACGCGGACCGGAAGCAGCAGTTACAATTTACCTTCGGAACAGGGTTCTGATGAGAAACATCCTCCTGGCTGCAGTCCTCACGGTGCTGGCCGCGCCCGCGGCCGCGCAAACGCCGCCGGCCGGCAAGTTCGGCTTCGTGCACACCGAGCGCATCCTGCGCGACTCGGTGCCCGCGGTGCGGGCGCAAAAGAAGATCGAGGCCGAGTTCCAGAAGCGCGACCGCGAGCTCGCCGGCATCGCCGCGGATCTCAAGCGCATGCAGGCGGAGCTCGACAAGGAAGCCATGACCATGAGCGAAAGCCAGCGCCGCACGAAGGAGCGCGAGTTCGGCGAGCTCAACCGCGAGTTCCAGAGAAAGCAGCGCGAGTTCCGCGAGGACCTGAACCTGCGCCGCAACGAGGAGCTGCGCGCGGTCGTGGAGCAGGCGAACCGGGTGATCCGTCAGATCGCCGAGCAGGAGAAGTTCGACATCATCTTCCAGGAGATGCCGGCCTACGTCAGCCCGCGCATCGACATCACCGACAAGGTGATCAAGGCGCTGGAAGGCAAGCCGCCCGCCAAGTGACCGCATGCCGGGGCCGTTGACGCTCGGCGAGATCGCTTCCCGCCTCGGCGGCCGCGTGGCCGGCGACCCGCAAACCCTGATCCGCCAGGTCGGCTCGCTCGAGCACGCGGCGTCCGGCCAGATCGCTTTTTTCAATTCGAGAAGACTCAGCGCGCAGCTTTCGCAGACACGCGCCGCCGCCGTCATCGTCGCCCCCGAGAACGAGGGCCTGACCAAGCTGCCGCGGATCGTCGCCGAAGATCCCTACGCCTACTTCGCGCGCGTCTCGCAGCTCTTCAACCCGGTCGTGATGCAGCCGCCCGGCGTGCACCCTTCCGCGGTGGTGGCCTCCAGCGCAAGGCTCGGGAAAGGCGTTTCGGTGGGCGCGGGCTGCGTGATCGGCGACCAGGTGGTGATCGGCGACGACAGCTGCCTGTATCCGCGCGTGGTGATCTATCCGAAGTGCGTGCTCGGCGAGCGCGTCGTGCTCCATTCCGGGGTGGTGATCGGGGCCGACGGCTTCGGCATCGCGCGCGCGGAGGGGCGCTGGGTCAAGATCCCGCAGATCGGCGGCGTGCGCATCGGCGACGACGTCGAGATCGGCGCCAACACCACCGTCGACCGCGGCGCGCTCGACGACACCGTGATCGAGCACGGCGTGAAGATCGACAACCAGGTCCAGGTCGGCCACAACGTGCACATCGGCGCGCACAGCGCGGTTGCCGGCTGCGTCGGCATCGCGGGCAGCGCCCGCATCGGCCGGCACTGCACGATCGGCGGCGCGGCCATGATCCACGGCCACATCAGCATCGCGGACCACGTGCACGTCTCCGCCGGCACCCTGATCTCGCGCTCGCTCACCAAGCCCGGGACCTACACCGGCTTTTATCCCTTCGACGAGCACGAGGCGTGGAAGCGCAACGCCGCGCAGCTGCGCCGGCTCGGCAGGCTGAAAACAAAGGGGAACAAGAATGGCTGAGATGGACATCTACGAGATCCTGAAGCACCTGCCGCAGCGCTACCCGGTGCTGATGATCGACCGGGTGAAGGAGATGGAGCCCGGCCGGCGCATCGTCGCGCTGAAGAACGTCTCGGCGAACGAGCCGCATTTCCAGGGCCACTTCCCCGGCCGCCCGATCATGCCTGGCGTCCTGATCCTCGAGGCGATGGCGCAGGCGGCGGGCGTGCTCGCCTTCAGCCACGGCGCCGTGCAGCGCACCGAGCGCTCGGTGTACTACTACGTCGGCATCGACAACGCGCGCTTCAAGAGGCCCGTGGTGCCCGGCGACCAGCTCGAGCTCGAGGTCACGATGGAGCGCGCGCTGCGCGGCATCGGCAAGTTCGCCTGCGTGGCGCGCGTCGCGGGTGCCACGGTGGCCGAGGCGACCATCCTGTGCTCCGTGCGCCCGGTCGATGAGAAATAGGATCCACCCGAGCGCGATCGTGCACCCCGGCGCGCGCCTCGCGCCCGACGTGGAGGTGGGGCCGTACTCGGTGATCGGCGAGCATGTCGAGGTGGGCGAGGCGAGCTGGATCGGCGCCCACGTCGTGCTCGACGGCCACGCGCGCATCGGACGGCGCAACCGCATCTGGCACTTCTGCTCGATCGGCGCGCCGCCGCAGGACAAGAAGTACGCGGGCGAGCCGACCCGGGTCGAGATCGGCGACGACAACACGATCCGCGAGTACGTCACCATCAACCGCGGCACGGCGCAGGACGTCGGGGTGACGCGGCTCGGCAGCGAGAACTGGGTCATGGCCTACGTGCATTTCGCCCACGACTGCCAGATCGGCAGCAAGACCATCTTCGCGAACGCCTGCCAGCTCGCCGGCCATGTCACCGTCGGCGACTGGGCGATCTTCGGGGCGACGACGCTCGTGCACCAGTTCGTCCACATCGGTGCGCACGCGTTCACCGGCATGGGGACCTACCTGCCGCAGGACCTGCCGCCGTTCGTCAGCGCCGCCGGCAACATGGCGCAGCCCTTCGGCATCAACAAGGAGGGACTGAAGCGCCGGGGCTTCTCGCCCGAGACGATCGCCGGACTCAAGCGCGCCTACAAGACGCTTTACCGCAGGGGCCTGGGGCTCGAGGAGGCCCTGGAGGAACTCAGGGCGCAGGTCGCCGCCTGCCCCGAAGTGCAGCAGCTCCTGGATTTCATCGCCCGAAGTAAGCGGGGAATCATCCGCTAGTGCTCCTCAAGCGGGGAATCCTCCGGTAGTGGCCGAGCCGCTACGCGTCGCCATGGTGGCGGGCGAGGCGTCGGGCGACCAGCTCGCCGCGCCCCTCATCGCGGCGCTCAAGGCGCGGCGCAGCCCGATCGTCTTCGCCGGAATCGGCGGGCCGCGCATGCAGGGGCACGGCTTCGAGTCGCACTACCCCATGGACAAGCTCTCGGTGCGCGGCTACGCCGAGGTCCTCAGGCACTACCGCGAGATCATGGCGATCCGGCGGCGCCTCACCCAGGCGCTGCTCGCCGAGCGCCCGGATGTCTACATCGGCGTCGACGCTTCCGAGTTCAACCTCGGCATCGAGCGCAGGCTGAAGGAAGCCGGGGTCCCGGCGATCCACTACGTAAGCCCGCAGATCTGGGCGTGGCGCGGCTGGCGCGTGCGCCGCATCGCGCGCTCGGTCAGCCGGATCCTGGTGATGTTCCCGTTCGAGCCGGCGCCGTACGAGAAAGCCGGGGTGCCGGTGACCTACGTCGGCCATCCGCTCGCCGATCTGATCCCGCTCGAGCCGAACAAGCTCGAGGCGCGCTCGGCGCTGCGCCTGCCGCCCGGCAAGCTGATCGTGGCGCTGCTTCCCGGCAGCCGGCGCTCCGAGCTCCAGTACATGGCGAGCTCGTTCGTGCTCGCCGCGCACCGTTTCCGCCAGGATGTGCCCGACGTGCACTTCGTCTGCCCAACGGCCACGCGCGACACGCGCGACATGTTCGAGCAGGCGGTGCACGAGCAGCAGCGCACCGACCTGCCCCTGACGCTGCTTTTCGGCCACTCGCACGAGGCGCTCGCCGCGGCGGACCTCGCGCTGGTCGCGAGCGGAACCGCGACCCTGGAGGCGGCGCTGTTCAAGACGCCCATGGTGATCACCTACCGGCAGTCTCCGATAACATGGGCGCTGATGCGCCGGATGTTCTATCTGCCCTATGTCGGGCTGCCGAACGTGCTCGCCGGGGAGAAGCTGGTCCCGGAGCTGCTCCAGGACG
>DATIGR010000173.1:0-4022 GCA_035454645.1 Burkholderiales bacterium | reverse complement strand
TGCGCATCGCCCGATTGAGGACCGCATGAGCGAATTGGCGAAGAAGCACTGCAAGCCCTGCGAAGGCGGGGTGAAGCCGTTCACGCCGCAGGAGGCGAGCGAGCTCCTGAAAACCCTGAAGGGCTGGGCGATCGAGAACGGCCGGCTCGCCAAGACCTTCGCGTTCCAGAACTATTACGAGACCCTGGCGTTCGTGAACGCGCTCGCCTGGATCTCGCACCGCGAGGACCACCATCCCGATCTCGGCGTGCACTACAACAAGTGCCGCGTCGAGTACTGGACGCACGCGATCGGCGGGCTGTCGGAGAACGACTTCATCTGCGCGGCAAAGGCCGACGCGCTGCTCGAGCTGTAGAAGTGAAGCGCGTCTTCGCTTCCTTCAATCAGACCGCGGTCTACCACGCCCGCAATCTCCTGGAGAACGCGGGCATCGAGGTGCTGGTCAAGAATGCCCTCCTGTCCTCGGCGATGGGCGAGCTGCCGCCCGCCGAGTGCCAGGCCGAGCTCTGGGTGCTGAACGACTCCGACCAGGTGCGCGCCGAGCAGATCCTTTCGGAAAGACCCGTCAGCGAGCCCGAGTGGACCTGCGCCTGCGGCGAGAAGCTCGGCGCGCAGTTCACCCAATGCTGGCGCTGCGGAAAATACAGAACCTAGTCGATGAGCATGCGCGCCCGCAGGCGGGGCGGCATGAGCGGGCAGGCTTCGTCGGTGCGGCCGAACAGCCGGTAGCGCATGCTGCCGACCGCGTCGTAGGCGAGATCGCGCAGCCGCCGCGGCACGAATCGCAGGAGCGCGGCCAGCCCGGTCCACAGCCCGCCCAGGGAGCGCATGACCTGCACGACCGCATCCGAGCGCAGGTGGAGCCGGCCGTCGGCGGTTCTCAGGACGAGGCTGTCGGGCAGCGTGGCGCGCACGCCGGCCGGCACGCTCGCCGCGAAGCCGGCGCTCTGCAGCGGCGCATAGCGCAGAGTGCCGGTGCGCTCCTCGGCGAGCAGGAACCGCACGAAGCCGTGGCACATGGCGCAGGTGCCGTCGTAGTAGAGGACCTCGCCGCGCGCGCAGCGGCGCGCCGGGATCCATGCCGGGTTGAAGGTGAAGAGGTGGAAAAGAAGCATGCCGATCGTGAGGTCGGCGAAATTGAGAAGGAACAGGAAGCCGAACTGGATCACCAGCATCGCAAGCCAGACCCAGGGACGCGCCCTGCTCCATAGCGCGATCGGCGCGAACAGCAGCTCGATATAGAGTACGGCCCAGGTCAGCAGCGTAAGGAAGATCGGGGGCAGCCAGAGGAAGAAGTCGCGCAGGAGCCAAGGGCGGGCGAGCGGGTTCTGCAGCACGAAGGCGATGTTGTCGCCCGCAACCCAGGAGGGTGAAAGCAGCTTGGTATAGCCGCTGTAGGTGTAGGAGAGCGCGAGCACCACCCAGCCAGCAAGGAACACCGACCGCGGCAATGCCCAGCCGCCGTCGGGGTCTGTGCGGCCGCGCGCCGCCAGCGAGCCGTAGGGCGCCGCGGGCACGAAGAGATGCGCGAGCAGCATGAACCCCACGTACGGCAAGCTGGGATTCGCGATCAACGGGTTACGCACGAACAGGCTGGCAAGGACCCACCACATGAGGAACGCCGCCAGCCGATCGCGCCAACCGGCGGCGAACGCGAGCGCGCACGCGGCCGCGGCAGTGAGCGTGGCGTGCACGAACCACGGCGCGTCGCAGAGCGCGTAGATCCCCGGGAACACAGCAAAGAGCGGGCTGAGACGCGCCTCCGGCAGCAAGCCCTCGCTGGAGAAGAGCTCAGCCGACCAAGGCAGCAGGTGAACGAAATGGACGAAGAGGTAGACCCCGAGCAGCGCCCGGAAAAGGCTGTACTGTCCGCCCGTCCAGCCGTTAGCCACTGCAGCGCACCTCGTGCGTCAGCGCGAAATCATGCTTGCCCGGGGCGCGCCGCGGCTCGAGCCGGATGCGCACCGGCCCGTGTTTCGCTGCGTCGGGCGGCACGCCGATCTCCGCGACCGCCGGCCGGCCACCGCAAAAGGAGCGCTCGAGCACGGCGCGGAACATCGGCTGTGTCAGCGGATTCGCATCGAGCACCGGCGCGTAGGAGAACACGGCTCCGAAAATGTTGCGGCGGTTGTAGGGGCCGCGCAGCGCGGCGTAGACCTCGGGCGTCAACTCGAGCGTTTTCTGCGCACCGCCGGCGTCGCGCCACTCGAGGAAGAACCGGTTGGCGTAAGTCTCGAAGCCGTCCTGGGCCGTGAATACCTTGGGCGCCGGCGAAGCGCTGGTCGCTGCGCCGATCGCTTTCACCGCCGGCAGGCGCAGCACGTCGCCGGCCATTTGCAGGCACCCGAGCGCGATCAAGCAGGCAGCGACGAGCGTGTCCCGTCGGCTCATGCCGCGCGCGGGGCGTTCACATCGCGCCCGAGCAGCATGCGGCCGAGCTGCGCCTCGCCTTCGGGCCCGAAGCCGCACGCCGCATCGAAGCGGCGCGGGTTCTCGAAGGTGCCGAACAGCATGTCCCACAGCGGAAGATCGGCGTAGTTGCTGCGGTGCCAGCCGGCGCGGTGGTGGATGCAATGGCTTTCCGGGCGCTGGATCAGGAATCCCATCCAGTAGGGCGTGCGCACGTTCCAGTGGTAGAAGAGCTCGGCGATCCCGGTCAGGCCGACCGCAAGCGCGCCCGCGGCCGGGTCGAGCCCGACGAGCGCGTACAGGATGAAACTCGAAAGCGCGCCGTTGGCGATCAGCTCGAGCGGGTGCTTGTAGAAGCTGGTGATGACCTCGATGCGCTGCGGGCTGTGGTGCACCTGGTGCAGCCAGCGCCAGAGGAACGGGACCTCGTGGCGAGCGCGGTGCCACCAGTAGTACACGAACGTGATGACCAGATAGCCGAGGAACGCCCCGGGTACAACGCCGAGCGCGCTCGCGTCCCACAGCCGCAGCCCGGGGAACCAGCGGTCCCAGGTCGCGCCGGTGACGAATACCATTGCGGCCTGCGCCGCGTTGAGCGCGAGGGCGCGCGCTATCCAGCCCTTGACGCTCGGCCAGCGGCGCCCCGACGACAATGCCTCCACCGCGATCATCACGATCGCGAGCCCGACCACGGCCAGGGTGGACTGCGTCATCGCCTGCCCAGCTTACCCTCCATCTGACGGTCGTGCAGCGCTGACAGCAGCGCGAGCGCGCCCGCTGCGCCGATCAAGGCAAGGAACATGTCGGCCTGCGTGTCCCAGGGGTCGCCCTGGGTGCCGAGGAACTCGTGCGCGCCCTGCCCGAGCGCCAGCGCCGCCCACCATTCGATCAATTCGTAGAGCGCGCTGAACGCGAGCGCGACGCACACCGAAAGGAACGCGGCCATCTTCTTCGTGGTCACCGAGTGCGTGCGCAGCAGGATCTCCCGCGCCAGCATCGCGGGGACGAAGCCCTGCATGAAGTGGCCGATCCGGTCGTAGGGGTTGCGCTCGAGCGCGAGCCATTCCTGCAGCCAGAAGCCGAGCGGCACGCGCGCGTAGGTGTAAGCGCCGCCGAGGATCAGCACCAGGGCATGAACAGCGATCAGAAAGTAGAGAAGCGTGGTCAGCGGAAAATGGCGGTAGGTCGCGGCGAGGATCGGAGCGGCGATGAGCACCGGCGCCACTTCCATCCACCAGGTGGCGCGGTCGTAGGGCTGGATGCCCGAAACAACCAGAGCCGTGGCGACCGCGACTGCACCCCCCGCGAGGACGGCGGCTCTCAAGCCCAGAGGCGCGCGCCGTGGGCGATGATCGCGGCGCCGGCGAGCACCGCGACCCAGAGCACCAGCGCCCGCCACAGCATTCCCACGGTGGTGTCGAGAAACGGCCCGTCGGCCTGCTCGCCCACGCCGAGCTCGGGCCGCGGCTGCACGCCGTCGACCTCCTGCACCGGCATGCCGAGGCGCACGCCCATCGCGCCCGCGCCCGCGGCGAGCAGCACGCCGGCGTCCGGGTCGGGCCAGGTGCGGGCCTGGGTGCGCCAGCAGTACACCGTGTTCTCGAAGTCGCCGA
>DATIGR010000172.1:0-7773 GCA_035454645.1 Burkholderiales bacterium | reverse complement strand
CTTCAGCCCCGCATCATACTCGATCAGCGCCCGGGCGATGCCGTGGCGCACCGCGCCCGCCTGCCCGCTCTCGCCGCCGCCGTAGACGTTCACCATGATGTCGAAGGCGGCGAGGTTCTTGGTGAGCTCGAGCGGCTGGCGCACCACCATGCGCCCGGTCTCGCGGCCGAAGAACTGGTCGACGGGCTTGCCGTTCACCCTGAACTCGCCCTTGCCGGGCTTGAGGAACACGCGCGCGACCGCGCTCTTGCGCCGCCCCGTGCCGTAGTAGTAATCGCCAACCATCTAGATCTCCAATGCCTTCGGTTGTTGCGCCGAATGGGGATGGGTCGCTCCGCCGTAGACCTTCAGCTTCCTCATCATCGCGTAGCCGAGCGGGCCTTTCGGCAGCATTCCTTTCACCGCGATCTGCAGCACCCGCTCGGGCCGCTTGGCGTGCAGCTTGGCGAAGCTCGTCTGGTGCAGCTGCCCCGGCCGCCCGCTGTGCCGGTAGTAGATCTTGCGCTCGGGCTTGCGTCCGGTGACGCGGAGCTTGGCGGCGTTCACCACCACGATGTAGTCGCCCGTATCCACGTGAGGGGTGTATTGCGGCTTGTGCTTGCCGCGCAGCCGCGCGGCGATCTGCGCCGCGAGCCGCCCGAGGACCTTGTTCTGGGCGTCGACGACGTACCAACCGTGCCGAACTTCGCCCGCTTTTGCGGTGTAGGTAGTCATGCAAGATCGTGAAAAGCCGCGGATTTTACTAGAATTCCACACCTTATGGAATGCACCGTGCGCTGGACCGGCGTCGGCATGAGCTTCATCGCCGAGACCGGCAGCAACCACCTCGTGGCGATGGACGGCGCCCCCGACGGCGGCGGGCGCAACCTCGCGCCGCGTCCCATGGAGCTGGTGCTCGCCGGCAGCGGCGGCTGCACCGCGTACGACGTCGTCGTCATCCTGAAGAAAAGCGGCCAGGACGTCACCGGCTGCGAGGTGCGGCTGGCGGCCGAGCGCGCCGCGACCGACCCCAAGGTCTTCACCCGGGTCCACATGCATTTCGTGGTGCGCGGCCGCGCGCTCAAGCGCAACCTCGTCGAGCAGGCGATCCGCCTGTCGCACGAGAAGTACTGCTCGGCCACCGCGATGCTCGTCAAGACCGCCGAGGTGACGCGCGATTTTGAGATCATGGAGGCCTGATGCGCGTCCTTGCCCTCATCGTGTTCGCCTCCTGCTCGGCCCTGGCGACGGCGCAGTTGCGCACCATTCCCGAGGACGCGATCCTCGGCCTGCTGCGTCACCTGGAGGCGATGGTGGTCGAGATCGACGGCAAGCCGCGCAGCCTCTCGCCGGGCGCGCAGATCCGCGACCCGGACAACCGCCTGGTGCTCCCGGCGTCGCTCCTCGAGAAGACCCAGGTCCGCTACCTCGTCGATTCGGCCGGCATGGTGCATCGCGTGTGGATCCTGTCGGCCGCCGAAAAGTCCGCGCTGCCGCCTCCGCCGTATCCGAAATGAAGAAGCTCTACCTGCGCACCTTCGGCTGCCAGATGAACGAGTACGACTCGGACCGCATCGCCGACGTGCTGCGCGAGGCCGAGGCGCTCGAGCTCACCGCCGACCCGGCGCAGGCCGACCTCATCGTGTTCAACACCTGCTCGGTGCGCGAGAAGGCGCAGGAGAAGGTGTTCGCCGACCTCGGGCGGGTGAAGCATCTCAAGCGGCTGCGTCCCGGCGTGATGATCGCCGTGGGCGGTTGCGTCGCGGCGCAGGAAGGCCCCGCGATGGTGGAGCGCGCGCCGTACGTGGACGTCGTGTTCGGTCCGCAGACGCTGCACCGGCTGCCCGAGCTCCTCGAGCGCCGCCGCGCAAGCGGCAAGCCGCAGGTCGACGTCAGCTTCCCGGAGATCGAGAAATTCGACCACCTGCCGCCGGCAAGGGTCCAAGGCGCCTCGGCCTTCGTATCCATCATGGAAGGCTGCAGCAAGTACTGCAGCTTCTGCGTCGTGCCCTACACGCGCGGCGAGGAGGTGTCGCGGCCGTTCGAAGACGTGGTCGCCGAGCTCGCCGGCCTCGCCGGGCAGGGCGTGAAAGAGGTGACGCTGCTCGGACAGAACGTCAACGCGTGGCGCGGCGAGATCGCGGGAACGCGGGCGGACTTCGCGGAATTGCTCTATTACATTTCGGAGCTTCCGTTGGAGCGCATTCGCTATACCACCTCGCATCCGCGCGAATTCACCCAGCGGCTGATCGACGCGCACCGCGACCTCGACAAGCTCGCGCCGCACGTCCACCTTCCGGTGCAGTCGGGCTCGGACCGCGTGCTCGCGGCGATGAAGCGCGGCTACACCGCGCTCGAGTACCGCTCGATCGCGCGGCGGCTGCGCCAGGCGCGGCCGGGGGTCAGCCTGTCTTCGGACTTCATCGTCGGCTTCCCGGGCGAGACCGAGGCCGACTTCGAGGCGACGCTCAAGCTCGCGCGCGAGGTCGATTTCGACGCCTCGTTCTCCTTCGTCTACAGCCCGCGCCCCGGGACGCCGGCCGCCGAGCTGCCCGACGGGGTTTCTTATTCCGAGAAGCTCGGGCGCCTGCAGCGACTGCAATCGCAGCTCGAGAATCAGGCGCGCGCCCTCAGCGAGGCGATGGTCGGAACGATGCAGCGAGTCCTGGTGGAGGGCTATTCCAAGAAGAAGCAGACCGAGCTGCGCGGGCGCGCGGCCAACAACCGCGTGGTGAACTTTCCCGGCCCCGAGTCGCTCATCAACGAATACGCGCACCTGCGCATTACCGCGGCCCTGCCTCACAGCCTGAGGGGTGAGCTCGTCTGAGGGCGAAACCGGTCGAAGTCAAGCTGGAACCGGTCGACAACCAGCGCCTCGCGCGCCTGTGCGGCGCGCTCGACGAGAACCTGCGCCAGATCGAGTCCGCGCTCGACGTCACGATCGCGCGCCGCGGCGCGAAGTTCACGGTGAAGGGCGAGCAGGCGCAGCGCGCAGCGCAGGCGCTGGAGCATTTCTACGACCGCGCCTCGGCCGACCTCACGGTGGAAGACGTTCAGCTCGGGCTCACTGAGCTGACGAAGAATGTTGCCTTGACCAGCGGGGGGCCGCAGCTCCTGACCCGGCGCGCCGACCTGCACGGCCGCACGCCGCACCAGGTGGAGTACATCGAGAACATCCTGGCGCACGACCTGACCTTCGGCATCGGCCCGGCCGGCACCGGCAAGACCTACCTCGCGGTGGCCTGCGCGGTCGACGCGCTCGAGCGCGACAAGGTGAAGCGCATCGTGCTGGTGCGGCCCGCGGTCGAGGCGGGCGAGCGCCTGGGCTTCCTCCCCGGCGATCTCGCGCAGAAGGTCGATCCGTACCTGCGCCCGCTGTACGACGCCCTCTTCGACCTGATGGGCTTCGAGAAGACCGGCAAGCTCCTCGAGCGCGGCACGATCGAGCTCGCGCCGCTCGCCTACATGCGCGGCCGCACGCTCAACCACGCGTTCATCATCCTGGACGAAGCGCAGAACACCACGCCCGAGCAGATGAAGATGTTCCTCACGCGCATCGGCTTCGGCGCCAAGGCGGTGGTGAACGGCGACGTCACGCAGATCGACCTCGCGCGCGGCCAGAAGAGCGGCCTGATCGAGGCGCGCCGCATCCTCGCCGGCGTGCGCGGCATCGCCTTCACGCAGTTCGACGCGCAGGACGTCGTGCGCCACCCGCTGGTCGCGCGCATCATCGATGCCTACGACTCGCACCCGCAGGAAGAATAGGATCTGGGTTCAGTACGCAGTGCCGCGGCGCGGAGTTCCCGCCGCCGCGTCTCTGCGCAAGTGGGTGCGGGCGGCGTCTCGCTCCCCGGTGAGCTTGAGAATCGTCGGCGAGCGTGAAGGTCGAAGGCTCAACCGCGCGTTTCGAAGAAAAGATCGCGCGACGAACGTGCTGACGTTCGATACCGGCGACATCGTGCTGTGCCATCCGGTCATCCGGCGCGAGGCGCGCGCGCGGGGCAAGAGCGTTGCGGCGCACTACGCGCATCTCGTGGTCCACGGATGCCTGCACCTGCGCGGCTACGATCATGAAAAGAAAAGGGATGCGGCGCGCATGGAGGCGCGCGAGATCCGCATCCTGCGCCGGGGCGGGGTCCACAATCCCTACGCGCCGAATGTAAAATGAGATGAACCCGCCAGGCATGAACGACGAGTCCCGACCAAGCCTGCTCGAGCGCCTGTCGGCGCTCCTGATGCGCGAGCCCGGCGACCGCAGCGAGCTCACGCAGCTTCTGAGGTCGGCCTATTCGCGCAACCTGCTCGACGCCGACGCGCTCTCGATCATCGAGGGGGCGCTCAACGTGTCCGAGATGGCGGTGCGCGACATCATGGTGCCGCGCGCCCAGGTCGATTTCATCGACATCAACGAGCCGGTGGAGAAATTCGTCAAGCAGGTGATCGCCACCGCGCACTCGCGCTTCCCGGTGATCGACCAGAACCGCGACGATGTCATCGGCGTGCTGCTCGCGAAGGATCTGCTGCGCTTCTACGCCGGCGAGGAGGGATTCAACGTGCGCGAGATGCTGCGCCCGGCAGTGTTCGTGCCGGAGGCGAAGCGGCTCAACGTGCTGCTGCGCGAGTTCCGCGCCAGCCGCAACCACATGGCGATCGTGCTCGACGAGTACGGCGGCGTCGGGGGCCTGGTCACGATCGAGGACGTGCTCGAGCAGATCGTCGGCGAGATCGAGGACGAGTACGACTTCGACGAGGCCTCCGACAACATCCTGCCCGAGCCGGGCGGCCGCCACCGCGTGAAGGCGATCACGCAGATCGCCGATTTCAACAGCGCCTTCGGCACCGCCTTCCCCGACGAGGCCGCGGACACCATCGGCGGATTCCTCATCAAGCACCTCGGCCGGCTGCCGAAGCGCGGCGAGTCGGTGCTGATCGAGGGCCTGCGCTTCCAGGTGCTGCGCGCCGACAGCCGCCGGGTCTACACGCTGCTGGTCGACCGACCGAAGACCTGATCCCGGGATTGCATTTTCTGTACTCCTTCCTCGCGGGCGCCGCGACGGTGCTCGCCTTCGCGCCGCTCGGGCTGCACCCGCTCGCGTTCCTCACGTTTGCGCTGCTCGCCCACCTCTGGATGGACGCGCCGCCGCGGCGCTGCGCCTGGCTCGGTATTGCGTTCGGCGCCGGCCTGTTCGGCGCCGGAGTGTCCTGGGTGTACGTGAGCCTGCACCAGTTCGGCGGCATGCCGGCTGCGCTTGCCGCGTTCGCCACGGTCGCGTTCTGTGCGTTGCTCGCCCTCTTCCCCGCGGCGGCGGGATGGCTGCAGGCGCGCGTGCCGGCGCCGGAGGCGGCGCGCGCCTGCCTGCTGATCCCCGCGGCGTGGGTGCTGTTCGAATGGCTGCGCGCGTGGATCCTCACCGGCTTTCCCTGGCTCGCCATCGGCTACTCCGCGGCCGGATGGCCGCTTCAGGGCTACGCGCCGCTCGGCGGGGTGCACCTGGTCTCGTTCCTCACCCTTTCGGTGGCGGGAATGCTGTGGCTCCTCCTGCGGCAGAGGCCGCGATTCCTGGTGCTGATCGTGCTCGTGCTGGGGGCGGGCGAAGCGCTGCGCCACGTGGCGTGGACCGCGCCGGCCGGAGCGCCGGTCAGCGCCGCGCTGCTGCAGGGGAACGTCGAGCAGGAGATGAAGTTCCGCCCCGAGCGCGCGCCCCGGATCCTCGAGACCTACGCGCGGCTCGCCGAAGGCACCCAGGCGCGGCTCGTCGTATTTCCCGAGACCGCGCTGCCGGCGTTCCTCGACCGCATCGATCCGGCGTACCTCGCGCGCCTCGACGCCGTCGGCAAGCGCAACCAGGGCGACCTGATCGTCGGCGTGCCCTACCGGGCCGGGCGCGATTACTACAACAGCGCGTTCACCCTGGGCGCGTCGCCGCGGCAGATCTACCACAAGGTGCACCTCGTGCCGTTCGGCGAGTTCGTCCCTCCCGGGTTCCGCTGGTCGCTCGACGTGCTCTCGATCCCTTTGTCCGACTTCAGCCGCGGCGCCCTCGATCAGCCGCCGCTGGAAGTCGCCGGCCAGCGTGTCGCGGTCAACATCTGCTACGAGGACCTGTTCGGCGCCGAGATCGCGCGCAGCCTGCCCGGGGCGACGCTGCTCGTGAACCTATCGAACGTTGCCTGGTTCGGCGACTCGATCGCGCCGGCCCAGCACCTGCAGATCGCGCGCCTGCGCGCGATCGAGACCGGGCGCATGCATCTCACCGCCACCAACACCGGCATCACCGCGGCGGTCGACCGCGACGGGCGCGTGCTCGAGCGCCTGGAGCAGTTCACCGAGGGCCGGCTCGAGATCGCGGCGCAGGGCTATTCCGGCGCGACGCCGTACGTGCGCCTGCGCGACTGGCCGGTGGTCCTCGCCTGCCTTTTCGTTTTCGCGCTGTTCATCGTGAGGGCGAAGCGCAGCCGCTAGAATCCCCGGGTGCCGACCTTCCAGAGTCTCATCGGGCAGCTCAACGCATACTGGGACCGGCGAGGATGCGCGCTGCTGCAACCCTACGACCTGGAGGTCGGCGCGGGCACCTTCCACACCGCGACCTTCCTGCGCGCGATCGGCCCCGAGCCCTGGAACGCCGCCTACGTGCAGCCCTCGCGCCGGCCGAAGGACGGCCGCTACGGCGACAACCCGAACCGCCTGCAGCATTACTACCAGTACCAGGTCGTGCTCAAGCCCTCGCCGGCGGACATCCAGGATCTGTACATCGAGTCGCTCGTCGAGCTCGGGATCGATCCGAAGAGCCACGACATCCGCTTCGTCGAGGACGACTGGGAATCGCCGACCCTCGGCGCCTGGGGCCTGGGATGGGAAGTGTGGCTCGACGGCATGGAAATCACGCAGTTCACCTACTTCCAGGAAGTCGGCGGCCTCGCCTGCAAGCCGGTCCTCGGCGAGATCACCTACGGCCTCGAGCGCCTCGCCATGTACCTGCAGGGCAAGGACAGCGTGTTCGACCTCGTCTGGACGCCCGGCGTGAGTTACGGCGACGTCTATCACCAGAACGAAGTGGAGCAGTCGAAGTACAACTTCGAGCTCGCCAACGTCGAGCTGCTGTTCACGCATTTCGGCAACTATGAGAGCGAAGCTCAGCGCCTGATCGCGGCGCAATGCGTCCTGCCGGGCTACGAAATGGTGATGAAGGCCTCGCACATCTTCAACCTGCTCGACGCGCGCGGCGCGATCTCGGTCACCGAGCGCCAGGCCTATATCGGGCGCGTGCGCGCCCTCGCGAAAGAAGTCGCCCAGGCCTACTACGAGTCGCGCGAGCGGCTCGGGTTTCCGATGCTGCCGAAGGCTGGGTAGATGGCGCTCACGCTGCTCGTCGAGCTGCTCACCGAGGAATTGCCGCCGAAGTCGCTGCGCGCGCTGGCCGAGGCATTCCAGGGCGCGCTCGTCGACGCGCTTCGCGAGGATGGCTTTCTCAGCGGCAAGAGCACGGCCAGGCCCCTGGCGACTGCGCGCCGGCTCGCCGTATCCATCACCGACGTGCACGAGAAATCCCCGGACCGGCAGGTCCAGCTGACCGGCCCGTCGGTCAACGCGCCCGCGCAAGCGGTTGCCGGGTTCGCAAAGAAGAACGGCGTGTCGCTCGCGGATTTGATCAAGCTCGATACGCCGAAAGGAGAGGTGTTTGCCTACCGCAGGATTGCGGCGGGCGCCCATCTCGCCGCAAACCTCGCGCCGAAAGTCGAGGAGGCCCTGAAGCGGCTGCCGGTCGCGAAGCTCATGCGCTGGGGGAGCGGCGA
>DATIGR010000171.1:0-4624 GCA_035454645.1 Burkholderiales bacterium | reverse complement strand
GCTCCAAGCTCGCCGGCGTGTTCATGGACCTCGACGGCTTCAAGCAGCTGAACGACCTGCACGGCCACGCCGCGGGCGACGCGTTCCTCGTCGAGGTCGCGCGGCGCCTGCGTCGCGGCCTGCGGGCGAGCGACATCGTGGCGCGCCTGGGAGGCGACGAATTCTTCGTGGTGCTCGAGCAGATGCAGGACGCTCCCGCGGTCGAGCGCGTGGTGAGCAAGCTCGCGGCCGAGGTGCTCAAGCCCTACGAGCTCTTCGGCGGGGTCAAGGCGCGCTGCTCGGCGAGCCTCGGGGTGAGCATCTTCCCCGACGACGCCGGCGACGCCGCGACGCTCATGGCGCATGCCGACAAGGCGATGTACGCGGCGAAGCGCGCCGGCAAGAACGCATTCTGCATCTTCTCCGCCGGAGCCGCGAGCAACCCGACCACTATCCCTTCATCGGGTCATCAGGCAGCGTAAAAAGCTCGTGTTCCCCCGCGAGGCCTTTCAGGGGGTGTTTTCCAAGAGAAACAAGCTTCCCCTGGTAGGCGAGCGCAAACGCGGCCGAGGTCAGCACCGGCTGCTTCAGCTCCTTCGTCATGCTCTCGACGCGCGCCGCCTCGTTCGCCGCGGCGCCGATCACGGTGAACTCCAGCCGCTCCGGCACGCCGATGTTGCCGTAGGTCACGGTGCCGAGGTGCAGGCCGATGCCGTAGCGCAGCGGCGCGCGCTCGGGATTCATGGCGTTCGTGTCGCTGATTCGCTGCGCGGCAATCCGCGCGGCGCGGACAGCCTGCTCACAGGCTTGAGTTGAATCTTCTTTTATGGGGAAGATCGCCAGCACGGCATCCCCGATATACCGCAGCACCTCGCCGCCGGCCTCGAGCACCGCGCCCGCCATGCAGTAGAAGAAGCGGTTGAGCTGACGCAGGTAGGCTCTGCGCCCCATGCTCTTCGAAAGCGGCGTCGAGTCGCGGAAGTCGCAGAACCAGATGACGGCATGGATGTGCTCACCGTCGCCGTGCTTCACCAGCCCCTTCAGCACGCGCTCGCCGGTGTGGCGGCCGAGGTAGGTCTCGAGCAGCGCGGTCGCGGTGCGGCGCGCCGCGTGCACCTCGAAAAGGCGCCCGAGCAGCGGCAGCACCTCGTAGAGCCGGCCGAGGTGCACGCTGGAAAAGCCGCCGCGCGCGAACGAGGTCATCGACATGACGTTGATCTGGCCGTCGGAGAAGCGGAACGGCATCGCGGCGTAGTCGGTCGCGCCCTCGCCCTTCAGGTCGCGCACCACCGGGAAGTCGAGCGCGCAGCCGGGGTCCTCGATCCGGCGGCGCACCCCGCCCGCGCCGCGGATGATCGGCGCGAACGGGCTGTCGGCGAACTTCGGCTGGTGCAGGATGTCGTGCGGCTCGAACACCGTGCGGATCCCCGGGGTGTCGGCGCGCCACACGAGCACCGTGGCGAAGATCTGCGGGTGCAGCGTCGGCATGATGACCGTGCTGCGGTCGACCGGCACCCCCGCCTCGCGCAGCGACTTCAGGAACCGCTCGGCGAGCTCGGCGCTCGAGCCCGCCTGCCAGCCCTCGTTCACCAGCCAGCTCGCGAGGGGGTTGCCGTGCACCGGTTGGTCTTCAGCTGCGGCATCCACCCCGACAATTTCGACTTTGTCCCGGTAAAACGATACGTAGCCGCGGACCGGCTCGGCGTCGCGGTACGGCTCCTCGTAGGCCCAGACCGCGTTCTCGGCCACCCGGTCGCCGACCTGCACGCTCCAGTAGCTCGCGTTGCCCTTGAACGGGCAATGCGTGGTGTGCTCGGTCCGCGCGAGAAGGTCCGTGCGGACGTCTTCGAGCGGAAAGTAGTACGCGGGCGGCAGGCGCGTCTCGTGCAGGACGAGCGCGCGCATCGAATCGGCGATGCGCGCGCCGTTGAACTCCACCCGGACACGCTTCCGCGTCGGCTCGATGCGGATCCAGTGATCCCCGCCCATGGCGCTCTGTCGTACCATCGCCGCGTAACCTTACTCTCATGACCGGGAGGATTCCAAGTGAGTAACGGACTTGCCATCGTGACCGGAGCGGGCTCGGGGATCGGCCGCGCATGCGCGCTCGAGCTCGGCAAGCGCGGCTTCGCCGTCGCGGCGATCGATCTGGACGAGAAAAGCGCCCACGAGACCGCGTCGCAGATTCCCGGCGCAAGGGCTTATCGAGCCGACGTAAGCGTCGGCGCGCAGGTGGATGCGGCCGTGACTGGCGCGGTCGCGGGCTTCGGCGCGGTTGAGGTGCTGGTGAACAACGCGGGCATCCTCGACGGCTACTTCAACGCCGACGAGATGGACGAGGCGGTCTGGCGCAAGGTCATCGATATCAACCTCACCGGCATGTTTCTCGTGGCCAAGCGCGCGCTGCGCGAGATGCTGCCGCGCGGGCGCGGCCGGATCATCAACATGGCCTCGGTCGCCGGCCTGAACGGCACCGGCGGCGGCGCGGCCTATATCGCCGCCAAGCACGGCGTCGTGGGGCTCACGCGCCAGATGGCGGTGGTCTACGGCGCGCGCGGCATCACCGTGAACTGCGTCTGCCCGGGCGCGATTCCCACAGGCTTGCGGGCGCACTCGCAGGCGATCCTCGGGCCCGGCGTGTCGGACATGAGCAAGCGCGGCGTGGCGGTGAACGACGAGCAGGTGCGCGCGCTCGTGCCGGTCGGCGTGCGCGGCACAGTGGACGATGTCGCCGCCGCGGTGTGCTTCCTCGCCTCGCCGGAAGCCGCGTATGTGAACGGCCACAGCCTGGTGGTGGACGGCGGCTGGCGGGCGAAATGAGCTAGGAGGCTAGGCCGAGGCGGCGAGCGCGGCGAGCGCCGCGAGCGCGACGATGGCGAGCGATTCGAGCAGGTACTGGAGCCGGCTCGTGTTCCGCGCCGTCTCGACGTCCTGCGGAGCCGGAAATTGCCTGGTCTCGGTCATCGCGAGACGACCATAGCTCCGTCCGCGCCAAGGCGCGATGATCTACTTCACGGCCATCGTTCACCTCGCCTATCCGCGAGTCCGAATTCGCGTGAGAAATCGTGATACTTACTGAATCACGTGATCGGCGCGCTTCCACGCCATAGGTGAGGAAGACATCCGGCCTGAGGGCGGCAAGCGCCGCTGGTCGATGGCGAGGTTGCGGCCTTCCACGTAGCCGAGGGCCCCGGCGTCGATCGTCGATCGCCGGGGCCGATGTATTGCGAATCTGGCAGTATTGTCTTACGATGGCGCACATGAAGACGATTACCGTGCGCTTGCCGGAGTCCCTGGCCGCCGCCATCGAGGCCGAGTCGCGACTGCGCAAGATCTCGAAGTCGGACGTGGTGCGCGAGCGGCTGGAGCGCGCCGCCCCGGCCGTACGCGAAGCGACCTCGCCCGTCTACGCGATCGCCGATCTGATCGGCTCGGTGGATGGCCTGCCCGCCGACTTGAGCGCCCGAAAGAAGCACTACTTGCGCGCGACCGGCTATGGCCGCAAGCGTCCTCGTTGACGCCGGCTTTCTCGTCGCCTTGCTCAGCCGCCGAGACGGCCACCACGCGTGGGCTGCGGCGCAGGGCGCGAACTTCCCCCCGCCGTGGAGCACATGCGAAGCGGCGCTGTCGGAAGCCTTCCATGTGCTCGGCGCGCGCGGGACTCCCGCGCTGGGGGCGCTGCTGCGCCGCAGCTCGCTGCGCCCCGCTTTCGATCTCGGCGACCAGCTCGAGCCCGCGCTCAAGCTCATGGAGAAGTACTCGGACGTCCCCATGAGCCTGGCCGACGCGTGCCTGGTGCGCATGAGCGAGATTTTTTCCGACGCGCTCCTCCTCACCACCGACACGGACTTCCGCGTCTATCGCCGCCACAGCCGGCACGTCGTGCCCTGCGTGATTCCCGAGTAGGCCGTAGGCCGGGGTCTGACCCCGATCTTAAGTTTGGGGTCTGACCCCCTCAGGTGCGGGTGACGGCGCTGTAGGGGTCGGCGGCGTCGCGCAGGCCGTCGCCGAAGAAGTTGAACGCGAGGACGACGATGAAGACCGGGACGACCGAGAGCATGAGCCAGGGGTAGAGCGCGACGACGTTGATGTTCTGCGCTTCGTTCAGAAGAACGCCCCAGCTGGTCACTGGAGGCCTCAAGCCTAGCCCCAGGAAAGACAAAGCCGTTTCACCCAAGATCATTGCAGGAACGGAGAGGGTTGCCGAGGCGATGAGGTGGCTGGTGAAGCTCGGCAGGAGGTGCTTGCGGATGACGCGCGCCGGGCTTGCGCCCATCAGCACCGCGGCGGTGGCGAAGTCCTCCTCTCTCAGGGCGAGGAGCTTGGATCGGACCGCGCGCGCGAGCCCCGGCCAGTCGAGCAGGCCCAGGATGATGGTGATGCCGAAGTAGACCAGGATCGGGCTCCAGTTGACCGGCAGCGCCGCCGAGAGCGCCATCCACAGCGGCAGCTCGGGGAAGGAGCGCACCATCTCGATGAAGCGCTGGATGACGTTGTCGATCCAGCCGCCGTAGTAGCCCGAGATGCCGCCGAGGGTGATGCCGATGAGGAAGCTCACCGCGATGCCGAACAGGCCGACGGTGAGCGAGATGCGCGTGCCGTAGACGATGCGCGAGAAGAGGTCCCTTCCCAGCCGGTCGGTGCC
>DATIGR010000170.1:0-27955 GCA_035454645.1 Burkholderiales bacterium | reverse complement strand
GACGTAGGCGAGCCCGAGCGCGCCCGAGCCGGCGCGCATGAAGATCGCCCCGGCGTCCAGCACGCGCTCGAGCAGCCCGGTGTAGGCGCGCACCGGGCGGCGCGCCGACCAGCCGAGCTCGACAATGGCCTGCCTGAGGTCGGTGATGCCGGCGACGCGCATCCCGCGGTCGTTCAGGAACGCGCCGCGCCCGAGGCGCGCGCGGTAGAGCTCGCCGTACATCGGCGCCGCGATCGCGCCGAGGAGGAGCTCGCCCGCCGACACGAACGCGATGGAGACGCAGAAATGCGGAATGCGGTGAGCGAAATTCGCGGTGCCGTCGATCGGGTCGATCACCCAGACCGCGTCGCCGGCTCCATCGGCGCCGCCTTCTTCCCCCAGGAAGGCGTCCTGCGGGAAGCGCGCCTTCAGCCGCCCGATGATGAGGCGCTCGAGCTCGCCGTCGGCGGCAGTAATGAAGTCCTGCTTACCCTTTAGTTTGGTAGAAACACCTGACTCGAAGTGCTTCTTCGCAAGCTCGCCCGCCTCGCGCGCCACCGCGGCGAGCGCGGCTTCCCTCGCGTCGAGCTCCCCCTCGTTCATGCTTTCCAGTATCGCCGCGCGAGTGGCCGCAGGCAATCGTGGCCGATGCGCGCGTGGGTGAGCGGATGCGCTTTCGCCGGATCCTGGTCGGCTTCGACCACCAGCCAGCCGGCGTAGCCCGCGCCGGCCAGGCTTTTCAGGATGGGGGCGAAATCGATCGAGCCGTCGCCGGGAACCGCGAACACGTCGCCTACCACTGCATCGAGGAAGCTCCAGTCCTTCTTCCTCGCCTGCTCGAGCCTGTCCTTGCGGATGTCCTTGCAATGCACGTGCACGATGCGCTTCGCGTGGCGCTTGAGCGCGCGCATCGGATCGCCGCCGGCGAACGTGAGGTGGCCGGTGTCGAGCAGCAGGCCGACCGACTTCGTGCCCTGCATCATGCGATCGACCTCGTCCTCGGCCTGGATCACCGTCCCCATGTGATGGTGGTAGGCCAGCTTCATCCCGTCGTCTTGCAGATGACGGGCGAGCGCGTCGAGCCGCTCGAGGAAAGGGGACCATTCCTTCGGCGCCAGGCGCGGGCGCTTCGAAAGCGGAATCCTGCGATCGCCATGCACGCAGCGCGATACCTCGCAAAACACGATGGCGCTGGCGCCGAGGCTCTTGAGGAGGTTGGCGTGCGCCTGCATCGCCTTGATCTCGTCCTCGACCGAGCGCTCGAGCAGCCGGGCGCTGTACCAGCCGGAAACGAGATTCAATCCATGTTGCTCGAGGATCGGCGCGAGAGTCTTCGCCTCCCTCGGAAACTTGCGGCCGAGCTCCACGCCTTCGTATCCCGCGAGCTTGGCTTCCGAAAGGCAGGTCTCGAGCGAATTGTGCTCGCCGAGCTCCGGCAGGTCGTCGTTGGTCCAGGTGAGCGGGTTGATCCCGATGCGCACCATCACGCCCCCGGCTTCTGCCGCCGGCGCGCCGCCTCGTAGGCCTTGCGGGCTTTCCGCTGAGAAGAGCTCCTCGGGGCAGCGCTCACCGCGACGTCCCACCACGCGCCGCCCTCGGCGCTGCCGCGGCGCGGGTCGGTTTCGATGACGATGACCGACGTCTTGCGCGAGCGCAGCGCCCTCTCCAAAGCTCCCTTCAGGGCAGTCACGCCTTCGGCTTTCTCGGCTGCCGCCCCGAGGCTTCGGGCATGCGCCGCAAAATCCACCCGCGGCGCCGCGGCGCCGAGCAGGTTGTTGAACGAGGCCCCGCCGGTCGCGGCCTGCAGCCGCTCGATGCAGCCGAAGCCGCGGTTGTCGAGCACTACGACGACGAGCTTCGCGCCGAGCGCGACCGAGGTGGCGATCTCGGAGTTGAGCATCAGGTAGCTGCCGTCGCCCACGAGCACGCACACCTCGCGCTTCGGCTGCGCGAGCTTGACCCCGAGCCCGCCGGCGATCTCGTAGCCCATGCAGGAATAGCCGTACTCGAGGTGGTAGCTCGTCGCGTCGCTCGCGCGCCAGAGCTTGTGCAGCTCGCCGGGCAGCCCGCCCGCGGCGCACACGACGACAGAGTTTTTCGAAAGGAGTGAATTCACCGCTCCGAGGACTTGGGCATCCGTTGGTTTGCCGCGGCCCGGCGCCGTGATGCGCTCGACGGCGCGGTTCCAGTTGCGCGCGAGGCGCCCGGCTTGCGCGGTCCACGCCGCCGGAGCGCGCCAGCCGCCGAGCGCCCGGCCGAGCGCCTCGAGGCCCGCGTCCGCGTCCGCCACGAGCGCAAGCGCGGCGTGCTTCGCGGCGTCGAAGGCGCCGACGTTGAGCTGCACGAGCTGCGCCGCCGGAAAGAGCGCGCGCGAGCCGGTGGCGAAGTCGCCGAGGCGCGTGCCGATGGCGAGGACCAGGTCGGCTCTGGCGGCCAGCGCATTCGCCGCCTGCGACCCCGTGACGCCGATCGCGCCCACGTTGCACGCGTGATCCCAGGCGAGGCTTCCCTTGCCCGCCTGCGTTTCCGCCACCGGGAGCCCGTGCGCCTCGGCAAACGCGGCGAGCCGCTTTTCCGCGAGCGCGTACTTGACCCCCCCTCCGGCGATCAGCAGGGGTCTTCTCGATTTCTTCAAAGCCTGCACCGCCCGGGCGAGCTCCTCGCCATCCGGCAAAGGTCTCCGGATACGGTGTATCCGGCGGCGGAAGAACTCGGCCGGGTAGTCGTAGGCCTCGGTCTGCACGTCCTGCGGCAGCGCGAGCGTGACCGGGCCGCAGTCGGCGGGATCGAGCAGCACGCGCAGCGCCGCGGGCAGGCTGACGAGGAGCTGCTCCGGCCGCGTGATGCGGTCGAAGTAGCGCGACACCGGCCGGAAGCAGTCGTTGACCGAGGCGCCCGGGTCGCCGAAGTCCTCGAGCTGCTGCAGCACCGGGTCGGGGCGGCGGCTCGCGAACACGTCGCCCGGGAGGAGGAGCACCGGCAGCCGGTTGACGTGCGCCACCGCCGCCGCGGTGATCATGTTGCTCGCGCCCGGGCCGATCGAGGTGGTGCACGCCATCATGCGGCGGCGTGCGTGCGCCTTTGCGTAGGCGATCGCGGCGTGCGCCATCGCCTGCTCGTTGTGCGCGCGCAGCGTCGGCAGCCTGCGCCGCGCGGCGTGCAGCGCGGGGCCCAGGCCCGCGACGTTGCCGTGCCCGAAGATCGCCCAGACGCCGGCGAAAAGAGGAACGCCGTCGACTTCCTGGTTCATCAGGAAACGAACCAGCGCCTCGGCCATCGTAATGCGAACCGCCGCCAAGCTGCTCCCCCTCCTTCGATTTATCATACACAAACAAGAATGCTGGAAATCGCCCAGTTCGGCGCCGGACGCATCGGCCAGATCCACGCCGCCAACATCGCCGCCATCAAGGACGCGCGGCTGCGCTATGTCGTCGACGTCAATGCCGAGGCTGCGAAGAAGCTCGCCGCGCGCCACGGCGCCGGGGTCGCCACGGAAGGCGAGGCGCTCGCCGACCGCGAGGTCGGCGCGGTTCTGATCGCCTCGTCGACCGACACCCATGCGCGCCTCGCGATCGCCGCGGCGCGCGCCGGCAAGGCGATCTTCTGCGAAAAGCCGATCGACCTTTCGCTTTCCAGGGTCGATTCCTGTCTCGCGGAAGTTGCAAAGGCGGGCGTGCCGATGTTCGTCGGCTTCAACCGGCGCTTCGACCCGAGCTTCAGCGCGCTCAAGCAGCGCCTCGACGCGGGCGAGATCGGCGCGCTCGAGCAGGTGGTGATCTCGAGCCGCGACCCCGGGCCGCCGCCGCTTGCCTACCTCAAGGTCTCGGGCGGCCTGTTCCGCGACATGACGATCCACGACTTCGACATGGCGCGCTGGCTGCTCGGCGAGGAGCCGGTCGAGGTGTTCGCCATGGGCGAGTGCCTGGTGGACCGCAGGATCGGCGCCGCCGGCGACATCGACTCGGCGATGGTGCTGCTGCGCACCGCCTCGGACCGCATGTGCCACATCAACAACTCGCGCCGCGCCGCCTACGGCTACGACCAGCGCATCGAGGTGTTCGGCGCGAAAGGCATGCTGCGCGCCGAGAACCTCGGCGAGACCACGGTCGAGCACTTCGGCGCGCGCGGCACGGTCGCCGACCGGCCGCTCGATTTCTTTCTCGAGCGCTACGCCGACGCCTATCGCGCCGAAATGGCCGCCTTCGTTTCTTCGCTCAAGAACAAGGTTCCGATGCCCGTGGGCGCGGCCGACGGCCGCCAGGCGCTGGTCCTGGCCGAGGCCGCCCTGCAGTCGCACAAGAGAAAGCGGCCGGTCAAGCTTGGTTAATTTCGCCCTGTTCGGCGCCGGACGCATCGGCCGCATGCACGCCGAGAACCTCGCGCGGCGCAGCGACGCGCGGCTGCTCTACGTCGTCGACACCAAGCCCGAGGCGGCGCGCGCGCTCGCCGAGCCGCTCGGCGCGCGCCAGGCCGACGCGGCGCAGGCCTTCTCGGATCCGCAAGTCCACGCGGTGCTGATCGCTTCGTCGACCGGCAGCCACGCCGACCTTTCGATCGCCGCTGCGCGCGCCGGCAAGGCGATCTTCTGCGAGAAGCCCGTCGACCTCACGCTGCCGAAAGTCGACGCATGCATTCGAGAGGTGAAAAAGGCGAAAGTGCCGATGTTCGTCGGCTTCAACCGGCGCTTCGACCCGAGCTTCCGCAGCCTGAAGGAGCGCCTCGACGCCGGCGCGATCGGCAAGCTCGAGCAGGTGATCATCACCAACCGCGACCCCGGCCTGCCCGAGCTGCGCTTCCTCGCCACCTCGGGCGGCCTGTTCCTGGACTTCACCATCCACGACTTCGACATGGCGCGCTGGCTGCTCGGCGAGGAGCCGGTCGAGGTGTTCGCCTGGGGCGCGGTGCTGGTCGATCCGCGCGTGCGCACCGAGGGCAAGGACATCGACACCGCGATGCTGCTGCTGCGCACCGCGTCGGGGAAGATGTGCCACATCAACAACACGCGCCGCGCGGTCTACGGCTACGACCAGCGCATCGAGGTGCTCGGCGCGAAAGGCATGCTGCGCGCGGCGAACCTCGCGCCGACCCGCGTCGAGTCCTTCGGCGCCGCGGCGACCTGCGCCGACAATCCCTGGCCCAACTTCCAGACGCGCTACGCGGCGGCCTATGCGGCGGAGCTCTCGTCCTTCATCCGCAGCGTCGAGACGCGCAAGCGCGCCGAGGTCGGCCCGCAGGACAGCCGGCAGGTTCTCGTCCTTGCGCAGGCCGCCCTTGAGTCCAGCCGGACCGGCAGGCCGGTCAAGGTGAAGCACTAGCCTATCGGCGCATTCCCATGGAGCCGACCAGGCGGTACCACTCGTCGTAGCCGTCTTTCCAGCCCGCGAAGTACCCGGCCTCGTCGACCTCGAGGTTGAAGCGGCGGCATTCCTGCTGCAGGCGCAGGAACTGCTGCGGATGGCCGGCGTAGCCGTCGGCGTAGCCGCGGGCGAGCGCCAGAGCCGCGCACGCCCGGCTCATCAGCGCCTGCGGTCGATCGACCCGATGAGCCGGTACCACTCGTCGTAGCCGTCTTTCCAGCCCGCGAAGTACTCGGCTTCGTTCACCTCGACGTTGAAGCGGCGGCACTCCTGCTGCAGGCGCAGGAACTGCTGCGGGTGGCCGGCGTAGCCGTCGGCGTAGCCGCGGCCGCGCCAATCGACGCCGACGCAGTCGGATTCCTTGAGCGGAAAGAGCGCGCAGCCGCCCAGCGTGAGAGCAAGCGCGACGAGAAGCGCACGCGACATGCCCGGTAAACAGGCGGACCCGGCCGCGGATTCCGCGCTCATGCGCCGTGCAGCATCCGCTCCACGTAGCGCGCCACGAGGTCGACTTCCAGGTTGACCTTCGCGCCCGGCGCGAGCCGCGACAGGGTCGTGACCTCGAGCGTGTGCGGGATGAGATTGACCTCGAGCTCGTCGCCCTCGACCCGGTTCACCGTGAGGCTCACGCCGTCGACGCAGATCGAGCCTTTGCGCGCGACGTACCTGGCGAGGTGCGGCGGAATCCGGATCGCCACTTGCGTCTTGTCTTTCAGAGTTACTTCCCCTACCCCATCGACATGCCCGGTCACGAGGTGCCCGCCGAGCCTGTCGCCGAGGGCGAGGGATTTCTCCAGGTTGACCGCGCCGGGCCGGTCGAGGCCGGTCGTGACGCGAAGGGTTTCTTCCGACACGTCGGCCGTGAAGCCCCGGGCCGTGACCGCGGTCACCGTGAGGCAGACGCCCTGGACGCAAATCGAGTCGCCGACCGCGACGCCGGCGAGATCCAGGCCGCCGCCCTCCACCTCCAGGGGATTGGTGCGCACGATGCGTCCCACCGCCTGCACGATTCCCGTGAACATGCGGCCGAGGGTAACGCAAAAAAAGGCGTAGTCTGTTTCGAGCAGGGAGCGTGACCATGCAACGACAGATCGAGCTGATCGGCGCGGCGTGGGGGCTGGGCGGGGCCGATCCGGGCTGCGCCGAGGCGCCGGCGGTGCTCGCGCCGCTCGTCGCCGCGCGGCTCGAGGCGCACCGGGTCCCGCACCGCGTGGGGCCGATCCTCGAGCCGCCTGCCGGCGAGCGGCGCAAGGAGTTCGCGGTGAGCAAGCTATGCCGCGACCTCGCCGCCGCGGTGGCTGCGGCGCGCCGCGGCGGCCGGCTGCCTTGCGTGCTCGGCGGCGACCACAGCTGCGCGGGAGGCACGTGGACGGGCGTCGCGCGCACGCTGAGCGCCGATCTCGGCCTCGTCTGGATCGACGCCCACATGGACAGCCACACGCCCGCGACCAGCCACACCGGCCGGCTGCACGGCATGCCGCTCGCCTGGCTGCTCGGCCTGGACGACGACCCGCTCTATGGGCTCGGCGCCGGTGTGCTCAAGCCGCAGCACGTGTGCCTGCTCGGCGTGCGCAGCTACGAGCCCGAGGAAGACGAGCGCCTGCGCAGGCTCGGGGTGCGCGTGGTGTTCATGGAGGAGATCGCGAGCCGCGGCATCGACGCGGTGCTCGACGAAGCGCTCGACATCGCCACCGCCGGGACCAGCGGCTTCGGCGTGAGCATCGACCTCGACGTGATCGAGCCCGACGAAGCGCCGCACGTGGGCACGCCGGTGGACGGCGGGGTGACGGGCGCCGAGCTCGCGCGCGCGCTCGAGGACGTCGCCGGCCGGCCCGGGCTCGCCGCGGTCGAGCTCGTCGAGTACAGCCCGCGCTTCGATCACGACGGCCGCACCGCGCGGGTCGCGGTCGACCTGGTTGCCGCGGCGTTATGCGGGCCGCGCGAGAATGCGCAGGTCTTCGCCCAGGCGTTCGACCGATAACACTCTCAAACGCAGCCTCTCCCCGAGCGATTTGAACGAGGGTAAATCCAGCATGCCCTGCGCGCCGTCGCCGAGAAAGCTCGGGTTCAGGTAGACCAGGAACTCGTCGACGCAGCCTTCGCGCACGAGCGAGCCGTTCAGGCGAAAGCCCGCCTCGACGTGCAGCTCGTTCACCCCGCGGCGCGCGAGCTCTTCCAGCATCCGCGGCAGGTCGACCTTGCGGTCTTGATTGGGGAGGGAAACAACCTCGGCATTGGGCAGCGTCCCGCGGGTGCCCGCGAACACCAATGCCTTCTCACCCTGGAGAATGCGCGCCGTCGGCGGCGTCTCCAGGCGGCTGTCGACGATGACGCGCAGCGGCTGGCGCGCGGTCTCGATCTCGCGCACGGTGAGGCGCGGGTCGTCGGCGCGCACCGTGCCGATGCCCGTGAGAATCGCGCAGGCGCGCGCGCGCCAGCGATGGCCGTCGCGGCGCGCTTCGGCGCCGGTGATCCACTGCGAGGTGCCGTCGGCGAGCGCAGTCCGTCCGTCGAGCGTCGCCGCGAGCTTGAGCCTCACCCAAGGCCGCCCGCGCGTCATGCGCGCGACGAATCCGACGTTCAGCTCGCGCGCCTCTTCCTCCATGAGCCCATGCTCGAAGCCGATGCCGGCGGCCTCGAGCGCGTCGCCGCCGTGCGCGGCCTTCGGGTTGGGATCGCGCATCGCCGCGACGACTCGCCTGATGTTCTTCTTGATCAATGTTTCTACACAGGGAGGAGTGCGTCCATGGTGGTTGCACGGCTCGAGGTTGAGGTACGCCGTCGCGCCCGCCGCCGCGCTTCCCGCCGCCTCGAGCGCCACGATCTCGGCGTGCGGCCCGCCGGCGCGCTCGTGCCAGCCCTCGGCCACGATGGCCTGGTCTTTCGTCAGGACGCAGCCCACCCGGGGATTCGGCGTGGTGCTGTAGAGGCCCTTCGCGGCAAGCTCGAGCGCGCGCCGCATCATCGCGTGGTCGAAGGCCGAGAAGCGGGTCACTTTCTCCGTTTTCTGCCCGCTTTCACTTCCTGCACCGCTTCGCGGAAATCGTCCGGCGTCTCGAAGCTGCGGTAGACCGAGGCGAAGCGGATGTAGGCGATCTTGTCGAGCTTGGCGAGCTCGCGCATCACGAAGTCGCCGACGCGCGTGGTCGGCACCTCGCGCTCGCCGAGCGAGCGCAGGCGCTCGATCACGCGGTCGACCGCGGCCTCGACCGCGTCGGTGGACACCGGCCGCTTGCGCAGCGCGAGCATCATGCTGCCCGTCAGCTTGTCGCGGTCGAAGTCGGTGCGGCTGCCGTCCTTCTTCACCAGGCGCGGCATCTTGAGGTCCACCCGCTCGTAGGTGGTGAAGCGCTTCTCGCAGGCGACGCACTTGCGCCGCCGGCGCACGCTGTTCGCTTCGAGGTTAGCGCGGGTGTCGACGACCTGGGTATCTTCCGAGCCGCAGAAGGGGCACTTCATGCGTAGACCGGAAAGCGCTCGCAGAGCGCCTTCAGCTCGGCGCGCACGCGCTGCGCGGTCGCCTCGCCCGCCGGGTCCTCGAGCACGTCGGCGATCAGGTGCGCGAGCCTCTCGGCTTCCGCAGCGCCGAAGCCGCGCGTGGTCATCGCCGGCGTGCCGATGCGCACCCCGCTGGTCACCATCGGCTTCTGCGGATCGTTGGGAATCGTGTTCTTGTTCACCGTGATGTGCGCGCGCCCGAGGGCCGCTTCGGCGTCCCTGCCGGTGAGGCCCTTCGAGCGCAGGTCCACCAGGAACATGTGGCACTCGGTGCGGCCCGAGACGATGCGCAGGCCGCGGCTCTGCAGCGTCGCGACCATCGTCTTGGCATTATCAAGAACTTTCTGCTGATAAATCCTGAAGCTGGGTCTCAGCGCTTCGCCGAGCGCGACCGCCTTGGCGGCGATCACGTGCATCAGCGGGCCGCCCTGCAGCCCCGGGAATACCGACGAGTTGATCGCCTTCTCCTGCTCCGGCCTGCCGAACACCATGCCGCCGCGCGGGCCGCGCAGCGTCTTGTGGTTGGTGGTCGTCACGAAATCGGCGATGCCGATCGGCGAGGGATAGAGGCCGGTCACGATCAGGCCCGCGTAGTGCGCGATGTCGGCCATGAGGAGCGCGCCGCACCGGTCCGCGATGGCGCGAAAGCGCTTCCAGTCGATCGCGAGCGAGTACGCCGAGGCGCCGGCGACGATCAGCTTCGGCTTCTCCGCCAGCGCGATCGTCTCGGCGGCGTCGTAGTCGATCTCTTCGGCTGCGTTCAGCCCATAGGAAACCACGCGGTAGAGCTTGCCGGAGAGATTCACCGGCGCACCGTGCGTGAGATGGCCGCCGTGCGCGAGCGACATGCCGAGGATCGTGCCGCCGGGCTCGAGCGCCGCGGTGTACACCGCCTGGTTCGCCTGCGAGCCCGAGTGCGGCTGCACGTTCGCCCACGGCGCGCCGAACAGCTTCTTCGCGCGCTCGATCGCGATCGTCTCGGCGATGTCCACGAACTCGCAACCGCCGTAGTAGCGCCGGCCCGGGTAGCCCTCGGCGTACTTGTTGGTGAGCGGGCTTCCCTGCGCGATCAGCACCGCGCGGCTCACGTAGTTCTCGGAGGCGATCAGCTCGACGTGCTCTTCCTGGCGCAGGTTCTCGCGCCGGATGGCGTCCCACACCTCGGGGTCGGACTGCGCGAGCAGGTCGGGGGCGAGCATTCTTGTGCCGCGGGAAAGCGGCCGATTCTACCAGCCGATCCACGCTACCTGCGGTGGTATAAAGGACCGATGACGGTATGGCTAGCGTTGTGGCGTCGGCCCGCCCGAATGGCCACGGCGCTCCTCCCTTTCCTCACCGCCGTGGCGCTCACGGCCTTCTTCGGGTCGCGCTTCGAACCCGGCGTCTGGTACAGCGGGCTCGCCAAGGCGCCGTGGACCCCGCCGAACTGGGTGTTCGCGCCGGCGTGGACCGTGCTTTATGTCGCGATCGCCATAGCGGGCTGGCTCGCGTGGCGCGCGCAGGTCCGAGCCGCCGAGCTGCTCGTCCTGTGGATCGGGCAGCTCGTTCTGAACGGGGCATGGTCATGGCTTTTCTTCGGCAGGCGGGACGTCGGGCTCGCCCTGGTGGATATCGCGCTTCTGACTGCGCTGGCGGGCGTTTTTGCGCTGCGCTCGCGCGGCTCCTCGCCTGCCGCGGCATGGCTCTTCGTGCCGTACGTGCTTTGGCTGTGCTACGCAGCGTCGCTCAACTTCTACGTCTGGCGCTACAACCCATGAGGTCTTGCGTTACCACGCTGGTCGCCCTGGTCTTTGGCAGCTGGGTCGCGTCCGCAGCGGCGCTCGACAGGAACGGAGCCATCGAAGCGGCCAAACGACAGATGAAGACCAGGTGCACGTCCGAAACCCCGTGCACGTTCACCGCCCGGGCGGAAAGGGACAAGTGGCATGTCCATGTCGAATACCCGGGCGGGCAGGCGATATTCATCATCAACCAGACCGGCAAGGTCATCGGTCGAGTAGAAGGCAAGTGACCAGGCTGCTGTTCCTGGATGAAACCGCGGTCCGAGGGTTGCTGGAGATGCGGGCTCTCATCCCGGCGGTCGAGCGCGCGCTGCGCGCGCTGTCGGCCGGCGAGGTGGCGCAGCCGGTGCGCGTGATGGTGCCGGTCGCCGGGCACGGCGGCTTTCTCGGCAGCATGCCCGCCTGTACCGGCGCACAGCTGGGCGCGAAGCTCGTGACCTTCTTTCCCAGCAACAAAGGTATTCCGACCCACCACGCGCTGGTCGTTCTCTTCAAGCCCGAGACCGGCGAGCCGCTCGCGGTGATGGACGGGCGGCTGATCACCGAGATGCGCACTGCCGCGGTCTCGGCCGCCGCAACCAACGCGCTCGCGCGCCGCGACTCGGCGGTGCTCGGGATCCTCGGGTCGGGCGTGCAGGCACACAGCCATCTCGAAGCGCTGCGGCTGGTGCGAGATTTTCGCGAGGTGCGCGTGTGGAGCCCGCGCAACGCGCGCGCGTTTGCGGAGCGCTCCGGCGTGCGACTGGCGCGCTCGGCAGAAGACGCGGTGCGCGGCGCCGACGTGGTCCTCGTCGCCACCACTTCGAGGACGCCGGTCCTAAAGGGCGACTGGTTATCGCCGGGGATGCACGTGAACGCCGTCGGCGCGCCGCGGCCCGACTGGCGCGAGCTCGACGACGGGGTGCTGCGCAGGGCGAAGCTCTATGTCGAGCAGCGCGAGGCCGCCTCGCGCGAATCCGGCGACGTGATCGCCGGCGGCAACATCTTCGCGGAGATCGGCGAGGTATTCGGCGGAAAGAAGGCAGGCCGCGAGTCGGTGGAGGAGATCACGCTCTTCAAGTCGGTCGGCGTCGCGGTCGAGGATCTCGCGGCCGCGGAGCTCGTGGTCCGCAACTCGCTCGCGGCCCGGCGCTAGCGCCGGTCAGGGCTTGCGGCGCTCGAGCTGGTAGCGCACGACGTGGTCGCCGTCGTCGTAGGTCGGGCCGCCCAGGCCGATCGCGCCGCGCTCGCCGAGCATCGCCTCGTCGCGCCGCAGCGTGACCTCGCGGGCGTTGCCGTCGATCGCGAGGAAGGTCCCGTTGGAGGACTGGTCGGCGATCACGAAGTTGGCGCCGCGGCCGTAGATGCGGGCGTGCACACGCGAGGCCTTGTTGCTCGTGACCACGACCTCGTTGGTCTTGTCGCGGCCGAGCCTGGCGGAGCCGGTCGGCTCGACTACGATCGTGCCGCCGCCGTAGCTGAGCTTGAGGATCCATTCGCGCATCGCGGCGTTGATCTGCGAGCGCGAGAACACCTCGGTGACGTCCGGGTCGGAGCGCCACAGGACTTCGCACACCTCCACTTCCTCGGCGCGGCCCTTCACCCTCACGGGGTAGAGGTCGCGGCAGCTGATGCGCAGCCCCGGCGAGAGCGCCTCCACGGTTTCCTGCGTGGTCAGCACCTGCTCGGGCCCGGCCGCGCCGACGAGGCGCGCGCACACGTTCACCGTGTCGCCGAACACGTCGCCCGCCTCGGTGACCACCGGTCCCCAGGTGAACGACACCTTGATCATCATCTTGGGCCCCGAGCCGGCGTCGTCTGCGGTCACGCCCTCCTGCATCGCGCAGGCGGCCCGGAACGCGCTGTCGGCGGCCTGGAACTCGCACACCATGCCGTCGCCCAGCGTCTTGATGACCTTGCCGCCGTTCGCCTTCACCCTGTCCCCGAGCAGGGCGAACAGGCGATTGATCGTGGCGTGGGCGCGCGCGTCGCCCATCGACTCGTAGATCGTGGTGCTGTCGCAGACGTCGGCGAAGAGGATCGCGAGCTGCTCGCTAGCCATACGTCAGATTCTAAGCGGTGGCGAAAGATCGCCGGGCGTATCGATGTCGCGGATCACGCCGGGATCGCCGACCGGGATCTTCACCAGCACGCGCTCATTGTCTTCCAGCAGCTTCTTCGCTCCGACGTCGCCTTTCAAGGCGAGAAGTTGCGCCAGAAACTTCTTTGACAGCGCCACCGGGTGGCCTCTGCGGGCGCGCCAGTAAGGCGCCGCGAGCGGCGCGCCCGCGGCAAGCGCGTCGCGCACCGCGGCGATGGTCGTGCGCCGCACGAACGGCATGTCGCCCAGCGCCACGAGATAGCCGTCGGCCCCGGGATGCGAATGCGCGGCCGCTCTTGCCGCGCAAGCGAGGCTCGCGCCCATTCCTTCGGCGGCGTTCTCGCATACCACGACTTCGCAACCTTCCTTCTTCAGGGCGTCCGCCAGCTCCGCGGACCCCGGGCGCACGACCGCGATCACGCGCTCGATTTCCGCCTTGAGAGGGCGCGCCGCCTGCACCGCGATCGACACGCCGTGCGGCAATTCGTGGCGCAGCTTGTCGGAACCGAAACGCGAAGCCGAGCCGGCCGCGAGAAGCAGCCCGACGATCTTCAGGTTTGCTTGACCTCGCAGGCGGAGGGGTCGAAGCGCCGTTCGGGCTTCGCCGCCCAGGAGGGCTCGCTCACCCCGTGCCGCACCGCGGTCATCTCGGCGAGGATCGCGACCGCGATCTCGGGCGGGGTCTTGGAGCCGATGTACAGGCCCACCGGGCCGCGCAGGCGCGCGATCTCCTCGTCGGAGACATCGAACTCGCGCAGCCGCTCGCGGCGCGCGTCGTTGTTCTTCTTCGAGCCGATGGCGCCGACGTAGAACGCCGCCGACTTGAGCGCTTCCATGAGCGCGAGGTCGTCGAGCTTCGGGTCGTGCGTGAGCGCGACCAGCGCGCTGTGGCCGTCGAGCTGCAGCTCGCGCACCACGTCGTCGGGCATGCCGCGGTTGAGCGGCACCGCCGCCAGGTCCCAGCCGGCGGCGTACTCCTCGCGCGGGTCGATCACCACCACGTGGTAGTCGAGCATGCGCGCCATCTCGGCGAGGTAGCGCGTGAGCTGGCCGGCGCCGATCAGCACCAGGCGCCAGCGCGGGCCGTGCACCGCGGAGAGCACGCGGCCGTCGAACTCGAGCACGTCCTGCCAGCGCCCGGGCTCGAGGCTCGCGCGACCGCTGTCCATCTCGAGCTTGCGGCGCACGAGCTGCTGGGAGGAGATTCTTTGCAGAAGCTCGGCGATCCCGCTCCGGTCCGAGAGCGGCTCCATGACGAGCTGCAGCGTCCCGCCGCAGGGCAGGCCCCAGCGGGTCGCCTCCTCGTTGGTCACGCCGTAGGTCACGAGCTCGGGCTTGCGGGCGGCAACCGATTGATTCCTTATTTTTTCGATTAAATCGTCTTCAACGCAGCCGCCCGAAACCGACCCGACCACCTGGCCGTCGTCGCGGATCGCCACCATCGCGCCCACCGGGCGCGGCGCCGAGCCCCAGGTCTTGACGATCGTGCCGAGCGCGACCTTGCGGCCGCCCTTTCGCCACTGTTCCGCGGTACGCAGTACTTCAATGTCTACGCTATCCATGCGGAAATGTTATCCCAACTCGGCAACCTCCGGCCGCTCCTTCGTCGACGAACAGGCTCGCGGCGTGACTCGCGGCGATCTCGCGCACGATGGCGAGGCCGAGGCCGCTGCCGGTGCCGGGCGTGCCGGGCATGCGGTAGAAGCGCTCGAGCACCCGCTCGCGCTCCTCGGGCGCGATTCCGGGGCCGTCGTCCTCGACCTCGAGGAACGCGCGGCCATTGCGCCGCCCGGTGCGCACCGTGACGCGGCCGCCGCGGCTGGAGTACTCGATCGCGTTGTGCACCAGGTTGGAGAGCGCCTCGCGCAGCAGGAAGGCGTCGCCCTGCACCGGTGCCGCTTCGAGCTCGAAGCCGAGGTCGATGTCGCGCGCAAGCGACTGGCGCACCCAGGCGTCGGCCTCGCCGCCGGCGATGCCCTTCAGGTCCACCGCCGCGGTCGCCGAGCGCGCGCCCGGCTCGGTGCGCGCGAGCGCGAGGAGCTGGTTCGCGAGGCGGCCGGTACGGATGGTGGCGCGGTGCACCTGCTCGAGCTGCGCGCGGCACGCCTCGGGAATCGGCTGCGCGAGCGCGAGCTCGGTGTGCGCCTGCAGCCCGGCGAGCGGCGTTCTCAGCTGGTGCGCCGCGTTCGCGAGAAAGCGCTGCTGGCTGCGGCTCGCGGCCGACACTTCCTCGAGCAGGCCGTTCAGGGCGCCGACCAGCGGCCGCGTCTCCTGCGGAGCGCCGGCGGCGTCGATCGGCCGCAGATCGCCCGCCGAGCGCGACTTGATCTCCTCCGACAGGCGCGCGAGCGGCTGCAGGCCGCGCTTCACGCCGAACCAGACGATCACCAGCGTCGCGAGCGCGATCAGCAGCTCCGGGAAGAGGCTTTGCAGCAGGATGTCGCGCGCGAGGTGCTGGCGCTTGAGCGTGGTCTCGCCGACGAGCACGGTGCAGATCGAGTTGCCGCACGGGGACTGCACCGTCACCACGCGTACGCTCTTGCCGTCGTACACGGCGTTGTGCGCGACCTGGTCGGCGGGCGGCGGCGGCAGCTCCGAGTCGCCGGCGATGTCGATCCCCGACGGGCTCATGATGCGGTAGTAGATGCGGTCGAAGCGGTCGGTGCGCAGGACCTGGTCCACCGCCTGCGGCAGCTCGAAGCGGTACTGGCTCTCGCCGACACGCACCTGCGAGCCGATCGCGAGGCCGATGTCCACCAGCGCCTGGTCGTAGGCCTGCGTGGCGGGCTCGAGCGACGGATAGTAGGCGACCACCGCGCCGAGCGCGAGCAGCGCGGCGATCGGCGGCAGCAGCAGGCGCAGCAGGTGCGCGCGCAGGCTTGGTGCCGCCATGGCCCCTTCTACTTGTGCTCTTCCAGCATGTAGCCGAAGCCGCGCACGGTGCGGATCCTGATCCCGGCCGGCTCGAGCTTCGAGCGCAGGCGCGAGACGTAGACCTCGATCGCGTTCGGCGAAAGGTCGTCGCCCCAGCCCGCGACCGCCTGGATGATCGACTCCTTGGACACGATCTTCTCCACCTTGGCGAGCAGCACCTCGAGCACCGCCCACTCGCGCGCCGCGAGCTCCAGAGGCTCGTTCCTCAGGAAGGCCCTTCTCGCCACCGTATCGAGCGTCAGCGGCCCGTGGGTGATGCGCGGCCCGCCATGCGCCTGCGAGCGGCGCAGCAGCGCGCGCACCCGCGCGGTGAGCTCGGGCATGGCGAAGGGCTTCACCATGTAGTCGTCGGCGCCGAGGTCCAGGCCGCGCACGCGGTCCTCGACCGCGTCGCGCGCGGTGAGCACGAGCACCGGGGTCGGGCCGGCCTTGCCGGAGGCGCTCGAGCGCAGCCGGCGCAGCACCTCGAAGCCGTCCATCTGCGGCAGGCCGATGTCCAGGATCACGAGATCGAACCTCTCGTGCGCCGCCGCAGCCACGGCCTCCTCGCCGCGCCCGGTGACGTCGACCGCGTGCCCCTCGGCTTCCAGGATGCGCTGCAGGCCGGAGGCGAGCGGCGCGTCGTCCTCTACGATCAGCAATCGCATGGGGAGTGGCATAAATGATACCGCCGCGCTAGGATGTTTTGTCCCCGAGGAGGCGCGCATGGCAATCAAGGTATCCATGAAGGTCAATGGCAAGCCCGTTTCCGCCGATGTCGAGGCGCGCACGCTGCTTGTCACCTATATCCGCGAGAACCTGCGGCTGACCGGTACCCACGTCGGCTGCGACACGGCGCAGTGCGGCGCCTGCACGGTGCTGATGAACGGCCGCGCGATCAAGAGCTGCTCGATTGTTGCAATGCAGGCCGAAGGCGCCGACGTCATGACGATCGAGGGCGTGGCCAGGCCCGACGGCACCCTGCACCCGATGCAGGCCGCGTTCAAGGAAAACCACGGCCTGCAGTGCGGCTTCTGCACCCCGGGCATGGTGATGAACGCGCTCGACTTCGCGCAAGGCCATCCCAACCCCACCGAGCAGGAAGTGCGCGAGGCGCTGGAGGGCAACCTGTGCCGCTGCACCGGCTACCACAACATCGTGAAGAGCATCATGGCCGGCGCGAAAGCGATGGGAGGCAAGCTATGAACGCCCCCCTGATCGGCGCGCGCGTCCAGCGCAAAGAGGACTACCGCTTCCTCACCGGCACCGGGCAGTACACCGACGACGTCGCCCTGCCCAACCAGACCCATGCGGCTTTCGTGCGTTCACCGCATGCGCACGCAAAGATAAGGAAGATCTCCTCCGACAAGGCGAGAAAGGCTCCCGGCGTCCTTGCCGTGTACACCGGCGAAGACCTTGCCGCGGCCAAGGTGGGCGGCCTGCCCTGCGGCTGGCTGATCACCGACGTCAACGGCAAGCCGATGAAGGAGCCGCCCTACCCGCCGCTTGCCCAGGGCAAGGTGCGCCACGTCGGCGAGCGCGTCGCGGTGGTCGTTGCCGAGACGCCCGAGCAGGCACGCGACGCCGCCGAGATGGTCAAGGTTGACTACGAGGAGCTTGCCGCGGTGGCGGACGTGGGGAAGGCCCGCAACGGTCCTGCGCTTCACGACATCGCCCCGGACAACACCTGCTACGTCTGGGCGCTCGGCGACAAGGCCGCGGTCGATGCTGCTTTTGCAAAAGCAGCCCATGTGACGAAGCTCGACTTCTGGAACAACCGCCTGGTGCCGAACGCGATCGAGCCGCGCGCGGCGAACGCCGTGTACTCGCGCGCCGACGACGGCTACACGCTCTACGTCGCGAGCCAGAACCCGCACGTCGAGCGGCTGCTGATGACCGCGTTCGTGCTCGGGCTGCCCGAAGCCAAGGTGCGCGTGGTCGCGCCCGACGTCGGCGGCGGCTTCGGCTCGAAGATCTACCTCTACGGCGAGGACGTGGTGGTGACCTGGGCGGCGAAGCAGCTGAACCGCCCGGTGAAGTGGACCGCCGAGCGCTCGGAGTCGTACGTGTCCGACGCGCACGGCCGCGACCACCTCACTACCGCCGAGCTCGCGCTCGACAAGGACGGCAACTTCCTCGCGATGCGCGTGAAGACCACGGCCAACCTCGGCGCGTACCTCTCCACCTTCGCTTCCTGCATCCCGACCATCCTGTACGCGACGCTGCTCGCAGGGCAGTACAAGACGCCGCACATTCACTGCGAGGTGACCGCGGTGTTCACCAACACCACGCCGGTCGACGCCTACCGCGGCGCCGGCCGCCCGGAAGCCACCTACGTGGTCGAGCGCCTGGTCGAGACCGCGGCGCGCGAGATGAAGATCGACCCGGTCGAGATCCGCAGGCGCAACTTCATCCGCGAGTTTCCCTACCAGACGCCGGTGGCACTTTGCTACGACACCGGGAACTATCCGGCGACGCTGGATGCCGTCTTGAAGCTGGCCGATGTACAGAATTACCCGGCGAGAAAGGCCCAATCCGCCAAGAACAACAAACTGCGCGGAATCGGCTACGCCTGCTACATCGAAGCCTGCGGCATCGCGCCCTCCAATGTCGCGGGCTCGCTCGGCGCGCGCGCGGGCCTGTTCGAAGCGGGCGAGATCCGCGTCCATCCGACCGGCACCGTGACGGTGTTCACCGGCTCGCATTCGCACGGCCAGGGCCACGAGACGAGCTTCGCGCAGGTCGTCGCCGACCGGCTCGGCCTGCCGATGGAGGCGGTCGAGATCGTGCACGGCGACACTTCGAAGGTCCTGTTCGGCATGGGCACCTACGGCTCGCGCTCGATCGCCGTGGGCGGCACAGCGATCGTGAAAGCGCTGGACAAGATCGTCGCCAAGGGCAAGAAGATCGCGGCGCACCTGCTGGAAGCCTCGGAGTCGGACATCGAGTACGACCGCGGCCAGTTCAAGGTCGCGGGCACCGACCGCAAGAAGATGTTCGGCGAAGTGGCGTTCGCGGCCTACGTGCCGCACAACTACCCGCTCGACAAGCTCGAGCCCGGCCTGAACGAGAACGCGTTCTACGACCCGACCAACTTCACCTTCCCCGCCGGCAGCTACGTGTGCGAGGTGGAAGTGGACAAGGAGACCGGCGCGACGCAGATCGCCGCGTTCACCGCGGTGGACGACTTCGGCAAGATCATCAACCCGATGATCGTCGAGGGCCAGGTGCACGGCGGACTCGCGCAGGGCATCGGGCAGGCGCTGACCGAGGGCTGCCGCTACGAGGACTCGGGCCAGCTCGTCACCGGCTCGTTCATGGACTACTGCATCCCGCGCTCGTCTGACGTGCCGCTGTTCAAGGTCGACACGCGCGAGACGCCGTGCACGCACAACCCGCTCGGCGTGAAGGGCTGCGGCGAGGCGGGCGCGATCGGCGCGCCGGCGGCGGTGATGAACGCGATCACCGACGCGCTCGGCGTGAAGGACGTGCCGATGCCGGCGACGGCGCAGACGGTCTGGCGGTCAATGAAGCAAGCGGCCTAGGAGACGACCATGCACGCATTCGAATATCACCGCCCGGCTTCGACGAAAGAAGCCCTTTCTCTTGCCGGGAAGAAGGAAGAAGGCAGGTACCTCGCGGGCGGCCAGAGCCTGGTGCAGGCGATGAAGCTGCGCCTGTCTTCGCCCTCCGATTTGATCGATTTGAGCTCCATCAAGGAGCTGGGCGGCATCAAGGCCTCGGGCTCCGGCGTGGAAATCGGCGCGATGACGCGCCACGCCGACGTCGCCGGCTCGAAGGACGTGCAGAAGGCGATCCCGGCGCTCGCCGCGCTCGCCGGCATCATCGGCGACCGCCAGGTGCGCCACATGGGAACGCTCGGCGGCTCGATCGCCAACAGCGACCCGGCGGCCGACTACCCGGCGGCGGTGCTCGGCCTCGGCGCCACGATCACGACCAACAAGCGCAAGATCGAGGCCGACAAGTTCTTCAAGGGGCTCTACGAGACCGCGCTCGAGCCGGGCGAGCTCATCACCTCGGTCGCGTTCCCGGCGCCGAAGCGCGCGGCGTACATGAAGTTCAAGAACCCGGCCTCGCGCTTCGCGATCGTCGGCGTGTTCGTCGCCGACTTCGGCGGCGGCAACATCCGCGTCGCGGTCACCGGCGCCGGACCGTGCGCGTTCCGCCAGGCCGACATGGAAAAGGCGCTCGCCGCGAAGTTCGCCCCCGAGTCGGTGGCGAACATCAAGGTGAAGCCCGCCGGCCTCAACAACGACCTGCACGCCTCGCCCGAGTACCGCGCGCACCTCATCACGGTCATGGCGAAGCGCGCGGTCGAAGCCGCGCTCGGGGTCAGACCCCAAACTTAAGATCGGGGTCTGACCCCAACGGTCTTACGGCATCTTGCCGAGGATCCTGCCGAATTCCTCGGCCGAGAACGCCGTGAGCGTCTCGGTGCGCACGTTGCCGAGCGAAGCGACGGCGAGGTTGAGCGAGGTCGCGGTGGCCGCATCGGGCGCCTCGACCACGACCACCAGGTCGTAGTGCCCGAGCGTCCAGTAGACGCTCTTCACGCTTACGCCCGCCTTCGCCGCCATCGCCTTGAACGCCTCGGCGCGCTTCGGGGAATCCTTGACCCCCTTGACGCCCTGGTCCGTGAAATTCGCCAGCGTAATGAACGTTGCCATGTTCTCTCTCCTTTCAGTAGAACTGTAGCTACTCGATCACCCGGTCGGCGCGCACGAGAAACGCCGGGCTTATCTTGATGCCGAGCGCCTTGGCGCTGCGCAGGTTGAAGACCAGCTCGAAGCGGCTCGCCTGCTCGACCGGCGTAGTGGCGGGCTGCGCGCCGGTGAGGATGCGGTGCGCGATCTGGGCGCTGCGCTCGTGCGCTTCGGCGATGTGCGCACCGTAGCTCAGCAGCGCCCCCGCCTCGGCCCATTCGCCCCGGTAGGCGAACAGCGGCAGGCGCTGCGCAGCGCGATCTCGGCGAACTGCCGGCGGTGCGCAGGCCGGCGTAGAAGCGCGCGCCCAGATTGTCGTCCTCGTCGGACCGGCCGGTCGAGAGGATCGCCACCGTCACCTTGCGCGCGGGTTGCGTCCAGCCGAGATTCGGCGCCAGCAGCGCACCCACGAGCCCGACGAACGCCCTGCGATGCATAGCGTCCTCCCCGAGGCGCACTGTACTCCTTGAGTCGAACCGCGGGTGGCGGCGGCGGGCGAAAAACCGGAAAATGAATGTGTCATGCAGAAACCGTTCCCGAAGTCGATCGACGATACCCAGGCCCTGCTCGCCTCCGGCGAGTACGTCGCCGACCGCGCCCTCGCCACGTCGCTCTTCCTCTCGCTCGCGATGAAGCGGCCGCTGTTCCTCGAGGGCGAAGCGGGGGTGGGGAAGACCGAGATCGGCAAGGTGGTGGCGCAGGCGCTCGGGCGCGAGCTGATCCGCCTGCAGTGCTACGAGGGCCTCGACATCGCGCAGGCGGCCTACGAGTGGAACTACCCGCGCCAGATGATCGAGATCCGCATGGCCGAGGCCGAGGGCGTCAAGTCGCGCGAGGGCCTGGAGCAGGACATCTTCTCCGAGCGCTTTCTCATCCGCCGGCCGCTCTTGCGCGCGCTGCAGCCGCTCGGCGAGCCGCCGGTGCTCCTGATCGACGAGCTCGACCGCACCGACGAGCCGTTCGAGGCGTACCTGCTGGAAGTGCTGTCCGACTGGCAGATCACGATCCCGGAGATCGGCACGGTGCGCGCCCAGGAGCCGCCGGTCGTCGTGATCACCTCCAACCGCACGCGCGAGATCCACGACGCGGTGAAGCGCCGCTGCTTCTACCACTGGGTCGACTATCCCGATGCGAAGCGCGAGCTCGAGATCCTCAAGCGCAAGGCGCCGAAGGCGGCCGAGGGGCTGTCGCGCGAGGTGGTGGCGTTCGTGCAGCAGCTGCGCAAGGTGGACCTGTTCAAGCTCCCCGGCGTCGCCGAGACCATCGACTGGGCGAACTGCCTCGCCGCGCTCGACCGCGTGGTGCTCGACCCCGAGACGGTGAACAACACGCTCGGCGTGCTCCTCAAGTACCGCGACGATCTCGAGCGCGTCGCCGGCGAGGAAGCCGAGCGCCTGGTGGGCGAGGCAAAAGCAGCCGCCGCCGCGTGATCAGTGACTTCACTCCAGGACTACGTCCAGCGCTGGCGCGATCGGGCTGCGGGCACCTGGGATTCGCTGCGCCGGCTGATCGGCGGCAAGCCGGAGAGCGTTGATCGGCCCGCGCAGCGTCTGTGCGCGCTGTCCGGCGCGCTGCTCAGCGAGAGCGGCGAATACGCGAGCTCGGCGCTCGCGCAAGAAACGCTCTCGGCGTACCAGGCGCTCGACGAGAGCGGCCGGCGCGAGTTCTTCGACGTTCTCGCCCGCGACTACTCGCCGTCGCCGGAAGCGGTGGCGAGCGCCGCGAGGGCTTACCAGGCCGACCCCTCGGCAGACAACCTGATCCGGCTGCAGCAGTCGGTGGAAGCGCCGCGGCAGGAGCTGTTCCGGCGGCTGAACATGGCCCCGGGCGGCACCGCGGGGCTGGTCGAGATGCGCGGCTGGCTGCTCAGGCGCCTGAAGGAAAATCCGCAGTGGCGCCTCGTCGACTCCGATCTCACGCATCTCTTGCGCTCGTGGTTCAATCGCGGCTTCCTGCGGCTCGAGCGCATCGACTGGCACACCCCGGCGGCGGTGCTCGAAAAGCTGATCCAGTACGAGGCGGTGCACGCGATCGACGGCTGGCGCGGCCTGCACCGCCGCCTCGAAGCCGACCGGCGCTGCTTCGCGTTCTTCCATCCGCAGCTTCCCGACGAGCCGATCATCTTCATCGAGGTCGCGCTCACCCAAGGCATGGCCACGAGCGTTCAGCCCTTGCTCGCCGTCGAGACCCCGGTCGCGAGTCCGGTAGACTCCGACTGGGCGATGTTCTACTCGATCACCAACTGCCAGGAGGGGCTGCGCGGCATCTCCTTCGGCAACTTGCTGATCAAGCAGGTCGCCGAAGAGCTCGAGCGGGAGCTGCCGCAGCTCAAGCGCTTCGCCACGCTGTCGCCGATCCCCGGCTTCCGGCGCTGGCTCGACCGCCAGCGCGGCGAGCGGCCCGGCGAGCTCGAGTCGGTGGAGCTGATGCGCTTTTGCGCGTATTACCTGCTGCGCGCCAAACAGGATCGCGAGCCTCTCGATCCCGTGGCGCGCTTCCACCTCGGCAACGGCGCCTCGCTCGAGCGGCTCAACTGGATGGGCGACACCTCGCCGGCCGGCATGGCGCGCTCCGCCGGACTGATGGTGAATTACGAGTACCGGCTGAACGAGCTCGAGCGCAATCACGAGCGCTATTGGCGCGGGCAGCGCATCGCCGCCTCGTCGCAGGTCGAGAAGCTCGCGCGCGAGTGCACGCTCGCCGCGCCGGCCGAGGGGGGTCCGGCGGCTTGAGCCCGCAGGGCCGCCTGCCCGAAAACGTGATGCATTTCGCGCGCCTGCTGCGCGCGGCGGGGCTGCGCGTGGGCTCCGACCGCGTCATCGACTGCGTGCGCGCGCTCGAGATCGCGGGCGCGCACCAGTTTCCGCTGCGGCGCGACGACTGGTACTGGACCATGTCGGCGGTGCTGCTCTCGCGCCAGGAGCAGCGTCCGATCTTCGACCAGGCGTTCCGCATCTTCTGGCGCGACCCCAGGCTCGCCGAGCGCATGATGAGCCTGCTGCTGCCGCAGGCGCACGGCCGCGCGGCCAAGCCCGAGCAGCAGCAGAGCCAGCGCCTCACGGATGCACTTTTTTCTCAGAAACAAGAATCTCAGGAAGCTGAAAGGCTCGAGCTCGAGGCGCGTCTGACCTTCTCCTCGCGCGAGGTGCTCTCGCGCATGGACTTCGACACCATGTCGGCCGCCGAGCTCGCCGAGGCGAAGAAGATGCTGGCCGAGCTGCGCCTGCCTTTGCCGTTGATCCGGACCCGAAGGAAGAAGATCTCTCGACAGGGAAAAGCGATCGACCTGCGCGCGACCCTGCGGGAAAGCCTGCGCGAGGGCGGCGACATCATTCCGCTGGTGCGTGCGGCGCCGAAGACGCTGCATCCGCCGCTCGTCGTGCTGTGCGACATCTCGGGGTCGATGAACCCCTACTCGCGCATGTTCCTGCACTTCCTGCACGCGATCACCAACGACCGCGACCGCGTCTCGGTGTTCGTGTTCGGCACCCGCCTCACCAACATCACGCGCCAGCTGCGCCACCGCGACGTCGACGTCGCGATGAGCAGGGTGGCCGACGCGATCAAGGACTGGTCGGGCGGCACGCGCATCGGCGCGAGCCTGCGCGAGTTCAACTTCAAGTGGGGCCGGCGGGTGCTGGCGCAGAACGCCTGCGTGCTGCTCGTCTCCGACGGCCTGGACCGCGAGGCGGGCGAGGGCCTCGCCGAGGAGATGGAGCGCCTCGCCAAGTCCTGCCGCCAGCTCGTCTGGCTGAACCCGCTCCTGCGCTACGAGAAGTTCGAGGCCCGGCCCGCCGGGGTGCGCGCCATGCTGCCGCACGTCGATCTTTTCCTGCCGGTGCATAATCTCAAGAGCCTCGTCGACCTCGCGAGAACCCTGAGCGCCCCGATAAAGGACCGACCCCTGTGGAAATGACCGGCGAGCAGCTCGTCCCCGCCTCGCAGCAGGACACCTGGAATGCGTTGAACGACCCCGACGTGCTCAAGGCCTGCGTGCCGGGCTGCGAGTCGATCGCGCGCGTGAACGACAACGAGTACCAGGTGCAGATGACCGCCCGGATCGGGCCGGTGAGCGCCAAGTTCCGCGGCCGCCTGTCGATCTTCGACGTGAAGGCGCCGCACTCCTACTCGCTCGCCTTCGAGGGCCAGGGCGGCGCGGCAGGCTTCGCCAAGGGCGCGGCTCAGGTGAAGCTTTCGCCGGAGGGCGAGCAGACCAAGCTCGCCTACGAGGTCAAGGCCAACGTCGGCGGCAAGCTCGCGCAGATCGGCTCGCGCCTGGTGGACGCCGCGGCCAAGAAGGTGGCCGACGAGTTCTTCCAGAACTTCAACGACAGGATGAGCGCGCCGGCCGAGGAGACCGTGCCGCCCGAGGCGTCCGGCGCCGAAGCGGCCGCCGAGCCCGACATGCCGTCGGTGTCGAACACCGCCCTCATCTTCTTCGCCGCGGGCGCGCTGGTGGTCTTCATCGTGGCCCTGGTGGCGTTCTTTGGCTGAGCTCCTTTTCCGCGACAACCCGTACCTTGCCGCCTGCGAGGCGACCGTCGTCTGCGTGCATGAGAACGCGGTCGAGCTCGACCGCACGGTGTTCTATCCGCTCGGCGGCGGCCAGGCGGGCGACACCGGCAGGATCGGGCCCTGGCGCGTGCTGGATACGCGCAAAGGCGCCACCGGGGAGTCCGTGCTGCATTTGCTTGAACCCGGAGCTTCGCTTTCTCAAGGCGAAAAGCTGCAGATCGAGATCGACTGGGAACGACGCCATCGGCTCATGCGGCTGCACACCGCGCTGCACCTCCTCGGCGCGGTGGTGAAGGCGCCGGTGACCGGCGGGCGCATCGGCGACGACAAGGCGCACCTCGACTTCGACATCGAGATGGAGAAGCTGGTGAAGGACGAAATCGAGGCGCGCCTCAACGAGCTGATCAAGTCCAGCGTGGAAACGCAGGCCCGCTGGATCACGGATGCGGAGCTCGACGCGAAGCCGGAGCTGGTCAGAACCATGTCGGTCGCGCCGCCGCGCGGCGAGGGGCGCGTGCGACTGCTCGAGATCCCCGGAGTGGACCTGCAGGCCTGCGGCGGCACGCACGTGCGCAACACCGCCGAGATCGGCCGCCTCGTGGTGGCGCGCATCCGCTCGGAGGGCAGGAGAAACAAGCGCGTCACGCTCACCTGGGGATGAGAAGCGGCATGAACGTCGTGGCGCGCATGGACCAGGCAGTGAACGAGTTCGTGGCGCGCTGCCGCTGGTTCCACGAGCCGATGACCCGCGGCCGGGCGCGCATGTTCGCAAGCCAGCACCGGTTGAACACGCGCCAGCGCAACTCGGTGCTCAAGCTCAAGGTGGCGGCGAACTGCACCGACTGGGACACGCGCCTCGCCATCATCCGCGCCTGCGCCGAGGAGGTGATCGCCGACCACGAGCACGGCGGCGGCCGGCCGCACTGGCAGATCCTCGAGGACCTCGGCGTGCGCATCGGGATCCGGCGGGCCGAGCTGCAGCGCGCGGCGCCGCTGCCGAGCACCGAGCTCGCCTGGGCGGCGTGGGAAGGCCTGATGGCGAACCGCCACTGGCTCGAGGGCATCGTCGCCAACACCTGCGCCGAGCGCGTCAACGTGCCGGGGTACGGCAAGGGCGAGTTCCGCCGGTACGGCTGGTTCGGCGTCGAGCGCCGGCGCTGGAAGCGGCTGTTTCGCCTGCAGGACGAGGAGCTGGAGTTCTTCGGGCTGCACACCGAGGCCGACATCGAGCACTCGAACACCGGCTGGCGCGCCGTGGAAAAGTTCGCAAAGGAGCTGCGCCTGGAGGACGCGGCGGTCGCGGCCTGTGCGCGCAACCTGCAGGTGTGGGAGCATTACCTGAACGGCATCGCCGCCGCCGGAGACGCTTATGGCGCAAAAGCCTGAACGCCGAGCTGCCGCCGTCCTTTTCACCGAACTGCGCAACTTCACGCGGCTCTCGGAGGTGCTGCAGCCCGACAAGGTGCTCGAGCTCGCGAACGAGTTCTTCTCGCTCGCCGCGCGCGCGATCAAGGACCAGACCGGCAAGGTGCTCTCGGTGCACAACGACGGGCTGGTGGCGGCGTTCGTGGCCGGCGAGCCGGCCCAGTTCAACGACGCCGCGATCAAGGCGGCGCGGGTGATCCAGAGCGAGTTCGGCCCGATCGGCGAGCGCTGGCAGAAGGAGTACGGCCTGCCCGCCGCGGCGGCCTCGGGCGTGCATACCGGCGAGACGCTCTTCGGCCTCGCCGGCCCGCAGGGCCAGCAGCAGTTCGTCGGCTTCGGCGACAGCGTGAGCATCGCCGAGCGCCTGGTGCACCGCGCGCGCGCCGGCGAGATCGTGATCTCGCTCGACGTGATGAAGGCGCTCGGCGCGGCGGTGAAGACGCTCGGCGCCGAGGAGCTGCCGCCGCTCGAGCTCGGCGGCAAGCGCCCGCCGCTGCCGATCTACGGCATGCTGCTCGAAACCCGGCTCGACTTTACTTAGAGGCTTCCCGGATCGCCGCGGCGAGCGTCTCGGCCGGATAGGCGCCCGAGATCCCCGACCTGCGGTCGAAAATGAAGGTCGGCACGGCCGTGATGCCCATCGCGCGCACCTCGTCCTCCAGCGCCGCAAGGTCGGGCGCGTTCTCGGGCCAGCCCTTCACCCCGCACCGCGCGGCGAGGTCGGCGAGGACCGCGGGGTCGCCGATGTCCCTCGCTTCTTCGAAATAAGCCCGGAACAGGGCATCTTTGACGAGGTCACCCAGGCCGGTTTGCTGAGCGGTTTGAATCAGCTTGTGCGCGGCAACCGTGTTGGGCGTGCGCTCGATGCGCTCGAAGGCGAACTCGATGCCCTCGCTCCTGCCCTCGGCGATGACGCGCGCGTCGAGCTGGCGCGAGCGCTCCAGCGACCCGAACTTGGCTTTCCGGTATTCGGCGCGCGGCATGCCTTCCTTCGGCATGCCGGGATTGAGCTGGAACGGGAGCCAGGAGATTTGCGGGGTGACTTCATTCTTCAGCAAACCCAAGGCTTTCTCCAGCCGGCGTTTGCCGATGTAGCACCACGGACAGATGACGTCGGAGGCGATTTCGAGCTTCACTGCTTCTTCCGGGCGGGGATGGTCCAGAAGTAGACCAGGCGCCCGTTCGACTCGAGGCGCTTCTCGGGCCTCCAGGTGCCCATGTCGAACTGGTGCGAGACGATGCGCGTGCCGGGCTTGAGCTCGCTCCACAGCCGCGGCCGCAGCTTCACGTTGAGGTCGGGCAGGAGATACAGGGTAACGACCGTCGCCTCGCGGAAGTCGGCCTTGAACAGGTCGTCCTGCCGGAACTCGACCAGGTGGGCGACGCCGGCCTTGCGCGCGTTCTCGTTGGCCTCGCGGATGCGCTCGGGGTCGATGTCGATGCCGACCGCGCGGATGCCGAACTTCTTCGCCGCGGCGATCGCGATGCGGCCGTCGCCCGAGCCGAGGTCGTAGAGGATGTCGCCCTTGCCCACGTGGGCGAGGCGCAGCATGTCGTCCACGACCTCGTGCGGCGTGGGCACGAAGATGACGTCGGGCTGCTGCGCGGGCTTGCGCGGCTGGGCCTGGGCGAGGAACTGATACGGGGCGCTGCTATCGAAGGCGGCTGCCGGCGCCGCGGCGA
>DATIGR010000169.1:0-3689 GCA_035454645.1 Burkholderiales bacterium | reverse complement strand
ATCAGCCAGATCGACCGCGTGCGCAAGTTCTAGGGCTTACTTCCGGAAGGACCCCCAGAGGGAGTCGAGGCGCGCGTAGCGGCCGCAGCCGGTGACGTAGAACCGGTACTGCAGCGCGTTCTTCTTGTAGTAGTCCTGGTGGTAGTCCTCCGCCGGCCAGAACTCGGCTGCCTTGGTGACCGGCGTGAGGATCGGCTGGCGGAAGGGCTTCTGCTTCTCCCATTTCGCCTTCGAGGCCTCGGCGAGGCGCTTCTGCTCCTCGGTGTAATAGAAGATCTCGGGGCGGTATTGCGAGCCCGAGTCGCAGAACTGCCGGTCCTTGACCGTCGGGTCGTGGTTGACCCAGAAGGTGTCGAGCAGCTTCTCGTAGCTCACCCTTGCCGGGTCGTAGGTCACCTCCACGACCTCGGTGTGCCCGGTGCGCCCGGTCGAGACCTGCTCGTAGCTCGGGTTCTTCACCTTCCCGCCCATGTAGCCCGAGACCACCGAGACCACGCCGCTCACCTTCTCGAACGCCTCCTCGGTGCACCAGAAGCAGCCGCCGGCGAACGCGGCTTTCTCGGTTTTCTGGGCGTGGACGGGAAGCGCGATCGCCAGGACCGCCGCCAGGATCAGGTTTCTCATTTCTTCAGCTCCTTGAGTACGGCATCGATGACCGGTTGGTCGCGCAAGCATAGCCTTACATTACGCAGAGGCGAGGCGCGGGCGGCCTTTGCGTAGGCGCGGGCGCAGACCTCCAGCGGCACCGCGAAGATCCCGCTCGACACCGCGGGGAAGGACACCGACGTCCATCCCTTCTCGTTCGCCCGCGCGAACGCGGCCGTAAGAGCCTGAAACAGCTTGCGCTCCTCGTCTCCCTCGCCCTGGCGAGGTCCCACGGCGTGGATCACGCCCTTGAAGGGCAGCTTTCCGGCCGTGGTGACCACCGCCGAGCCCGCGGGCAGGGGGCCGAGGCTGCGGATCAGCGCATCGCTCTCGGCCTGCAGCTCCGGGCCGGCGGCGCGCGCGATGATGCCGGCCACGCCGCCGCCGTGGGCGAGGTGGCCGTTCGCCGCGTTGACGATCGCGTCCACCGGTTCCTCCAGGAGATTGCCGCGAACCACCTGGAAAGCTCCTTCCTGAGCGAGGATTTCCGCTGGCGTGGGGGCTCCTACTCGATCTTCGCCTTGGCCCTCAGCCCCCGGACCAGCTCTTCGACCCTGTTCTGCGCGAGCCTCTGCTGGAGGCGCGGCTTCACCTCGGCCAGGGTGGCGAACCTGGCCGGGCGCACGTCCTCGAGCTGGATGATGTGGAAGCCGAAGCGGGTGCGCACCGGCGCTTCCGTGTACTTGCCTTTCTCGAGCTTGGTCATCGCGTCGGAGAACTGCTTGTCGTAGCTCCCGGGCACGTTCCAGTCGAGGTCGCCGCCGCGCTGCGCGCTGCCGGTGTCCTTGGAGCTCTTCGCCGCCAGGTCCTCGAACTTGCCGCCCTTCTTGAGCTGCGCGATCAGCGCCTTCGCCTCGTCCTCGGTGTCGACCAGGATGTGGCGCGCCCTGTATTCCTTGTCGCCGTGCTGCGCCTTGGCCTTGTCGTATTCCTGCTGCACCTCGGCGTCGGAGACCGGGTGCTTGCGCACCCAGTCGCGCAGGTAGGCGCTGACGATGATCTCCTGGCGCGCCATGTCGAGCTGGGTCTGCACCTCGGCCTGCTTGGCGATGCCGGTCTTCTGCGCCTCCTGCATCAGGAGCTCGCGGTTCACCAGCTCCTCGCGCACCATGCCGCGCATCTGCTCGGTGTCGGCGCCGCCGCGGCTGAGCTGCTGCTGCATCAGGAAGTCCGCGCGCGACTGCGGCACCGGCACGCCGTTCACGGTGGCGATGGGCTTGGGCTTGGCTGCCTTCTTTTCCGCAGCCTGGGCGAAGGCGAGGCCCGGAATGAGAAGCGCAACGGCGAGGATTCGCAGGTTCACGGTGTTCCTTTCGTTTCTTCGGGGGCGCGCGCGGTGATCGCGAGCGCGTGGATCGGGTTCTGCATCAGCTCGCCGAGCGCCTGGTACACCATGCGGTGGCGCGCCACGGTGCTCCGGCCGGCGAAGCGCGGCGACACGATGCTGAGCCGCCAGTGCGTGCCGCCGCCGGGGCGCCAGCCGGCATGGCCCGCGTGCCTGGAGCTCTCGTCGACCAGCTCGACCTCCAGGGGCTCGAGGGCCGCGAGGCGCTCACGGATTCTCGCCGCGACGCTCATCCTTCTCTTCGATGAAGCGGGCGAGCACCAGCGCCTGGGCGAGCACGAACACGAGCATCAGCCCCATGCCGCCGAACAGCTTGAAGTTGACCCAGTGGTCGGTCGAGTAGTTGTAGGCCACGTACAGGTTGAGCGCGCCCATGAAGGCGAAGAACCCGATCCAGCTCCAGTTGAGGCGCGACCAGACCGCGTCGGGCAGCTGCACCTGCTCGGACAGCATGACGCGGACCAGGTTGCGCCCGAAGGCGAGCGCGCCGGCGAGCACCGCGCCGAACAGCCAGTAGAGCACCGTCGGCTTCCACTTGATGAAGGTCTCGTCCTGCAGGACGAGCGTCGCGCCGCCGAACAGCACGATGATCCCCAGGCTCGCCCACAGCATCGGCTCGACGCGCCGGCCGCGCAGCTTGAGCCACGCGACCTGGACGAAGGTGGCGCCGATCGCCACCGCGGTCGCGACGTAGATGTCGGTGAGCTTGAACGCGACGAAGAAAAGGATCACCGGAAAGAAGTCGAACAGGAATTTCATCGGCCCGAGTTTACCAGCGTGCGAGCGCCGAAACCGACGCCACGCGCACGCGCCCGACCAGGCCGACGAGCGGCACGAGCTCGGCCGCGGTCTCGCCCTCGATCAGCTTGACGTGCGTGGCGTCGGCGTGCGCCTGGCCGAAGGTCGCGTCCACCGGCTGCCAGCCGCGGCCCGCGACCCACGCCTCGTTCCAGGTGTGGTAGAGGAAGCCGCCGTGCTCTTCGGAGTAGACGATGCCGTTCACGACGCGCGCCGGCATGCCGAGCGCGCGCGCGAAGGCGGCGAACAGGTACGAATGGCCCTGGCACTCGGCGCGCCGCGCGCGCAGCACGTCGGCGGCGCTGAACGCGTCGAGCGCCTCCTTCGCGATGTTCGCGTCCATCCACGCGATCAGGCGGGCAATGGTCTGGTCCGCGCTCGTGCTTCCCTGGTTGATTTCGTTCGCGAGATCCCTGATCTCCTTGAGCACGCTCGGCACCGCGAGCGTCGGCGCGAGGTAACGCGCCGGATCGCCGCCGGCGAGCGGCGCCGAGCGGTCGATGCGGCATTCGAGCGGCCCTGCGGCGCGCGTGCAGGCTTGTCCGCCTGCGCTTGGAACTTCGACTGTTTCGGGAAAATTCGAAAACCGGATATCCATGCGCGACACCCGGCGCGGCTCGAGGATCGGCCCGGCGCGCAGCAGGCTGAACTCGAGGAGCGCGTCGCGCTTGTTGAGGCTCGCCTCGACCAGGTAGCGCCGGGCGCGGCTCTCGTCCTCGAGCGCCGAGATGAGCACCCCCTCCAGGGCGAGCTCGAACAGCGGCCGGCCGTCGGCGGCGATCCAGGTCGTCGTCTCCAGGCCGAGGAGCCGCGTCGTCACCTTGAACGCCGGCCCCTCGAACAGCGCGCTCGTCTCCCAGGCGAGCACCTCCTGCTCGGCCTCGGCGATCGCCTGGGTCTC
>DATIGR010000168.1:0-19820 GCA_035454645.1 Burkholderiales bacterium | reverse complement strand
CGACGGCACGGCGGTGCGCATGTGGCGCCCGGCTTCGGCGCACCGCGGGATCATCGAGGAGGCGCGCGGCCTGCTCGCGACGCTCGGCCTTGCCGGCGACGCCGCGACGCGCGTCGCCGACCTGCCCTACGGCAAGCAGCGCCTGGTCGAGATCGCGATCGCGCTCGGGCTGCGGCCGAAGGTGCTGCTGCTCGACGAGCCGGCCGCCGGAGTGCCCTCGCACGAATCGGAAAAGATCCTCGAGGTCCTTGAAACATTGCCCCGCGACATCGCGATCCTCATCATCGAGCACGACATGGAGCTCGTATTCCGCTTCGCGCGGCGCATCACGGTGCTCGTGCAGGGCGCGGTGCTGGTGGAAGGGCCGCCGGAGGAGATCGCGCGCGACCCGCGCGTGCACCAGGTGTACCTCGGAGAGCAGGGCCATGCTTAGCCTGTCGAAGGTGCGCGCGGGCTACGGCGATACGGTAGTCCTCGAGGACGTGGACCTCGAGCTGCCCGAGCGCGGCGCGCTCGCGGTGCTCGGACGCAACGGCGTCGGCAAGACCACGCTGCTCGCGACGATCATGGGCCACACCACCTTCCACTCCGGCAGCATCACCTTCGACGGCCGCCCGATCGCGCGGCGTCCGGTCTACGAGAGGTCGAAGCTCGGCATCGGCTACGTGCCGCAGGAACGGGAGATCTTTCCCTCGCTCTCGCTCGAGGAGAACCTGCTCGTCGCCGCGCGCCCGGGGCGCTGGAACCTCGCGGCGGTCTACCAGCTCTTCCCGAGGCTGGAGGAACGGAAAGCGGCGCGCGGCAACCAGCTCTCCGGCGGCGAGCAGCAGATGCTCGCGATCGGGCGCGCGCTGATGGGAAACCCGTCGCTCCTGCTCATGGACGAGCCGCTCGAGGGGCTCGCGCCGATCATCGTCGAGGCGCTCCTGACCTCGCTCAGGAAACTGGTGTCGGAAGATTCCCTGGCGCTGGTGCTGGTCGAGCAGCACGCCAAGCTCGCGCTCGAGGTCACCCAGAGCGCGATGGTGCTGAACCGCGGCCGCGTGACCTACGCCGGTCCTAGCGCCGGGCTCCTCGCCGACCCCCGGCGCCTGACGTCTCTGGTGCTCGCCCAGTAGCGCCCGACCTGCGCTCCCGGGCGCGCTGCAGGAACCACACCAGCGCGATCAGCGCAGCCGCCGGGATGTAGACCCAGTGCTCGGAAGGCCGGTCGGTCGGCACCTTGACCGCGCCGACCTTGAAGCCCTGCTCGAAGCCCGACTTCTTCGCCCGGCTGCCGAACTTCACCGCGCTCACGCGCACCTCCGGCCCGAGCGCGGAGATGGTGAGCCCGGCGTCGGCGAGGCGCTTGCGCCCGTCGCCCGGCGGCGTGGCGAGCTGCACCGCCACGGTCTTCCTCACGTCCTCGCCCTCGACGCTGGTGCCCTCGATCACCAGCACCAGCCGGTCGTTCGCCGGCAGCTCGCCCGCGACCTTGAACACCTCCTTCGCCGGCACCTCGGTGTAGGGGTCGTACATGCTGTCCATGAAGAAGTCGGGGCGGAAGAGGGCGAAGCATCCCGCGAGCAGCAGCACGATCTCCCACCACTTGCAGCGCGCATGGAACCAGCCGAGCGTCGCCGCGGCGAACACCAGCGAGGCCGCGGTCGCGGCGAGGAACACGAGCATGATCTCGAACCAGCCGCGCACGTCGATCAGGAGCAGCATCGGGTTGAACACGAAGACGAACGGCAGCACCGCGGTGCGCAGCGCGTACACCGCGCCCTGCAGCCCGGTGGCGATCGCGTCCTCGCCCGAGATCGCGGCCGCGGCGAAGGTCGCGAGACCGACCGGCGGGGTGATGTCGCCCATGATGCCGTAGTAGAAGACGAACAGATGCACCGCGATCAGCGGGATCACCAGGCCCGACTGCGCGCCGAGCTCGACGATCACCGGCGCCATCAGCGTCGCCACCAGGATGTAGTTCGCGGTGGTCGGCACGCCCAGGCCGAGCACCAGGCACACGAACGCGGTGAACAGCAGCATCGCGAACACGTTGCCCTGCGACACCACCTCGACGAAGTCGGTCATGCGCAGGCCCAGGCCGGTGAGCGTGATGCCGCCGACGATGATGCCCGCGGTGCCGGTGGCGATCGCGATGCTGATCATGTTGCGCGCGCCGTCGTTCAGGCCGTGCACGACCTCCGACAGGCCCTTGCTCACGTCTTTCGATCTGACTCTCTTCCTCCTGAAGAACCGCGTCAGCGGCCGCTGCGTCGCCATCAGGCCGATCAGCACCGCGGTCGCCCAGAACGCCGACAGCGCGGGCGAGAGCTCCTCGATCATCAGCGCCCAGATCAGCACGCCGATCGGGATCAGGAAGTGCAGCCCCGCCTTCACCGTGGGCCAGGTGTCGGGCAGCACCGGGTTGTCGACGTCGATGTCGGGCGGCAGGTCCGGGCACCGGGCCGCGAGGTACACGCAGTACACGTAAAGCGCGCTCAACAGCACGCCGAGGATCCACGGCGCCGCGGCGCCGAACGCGTTTTTCGTGCCCTCGGCGACGAAGTAGATCACGCTGCAGACGACGATCGTGCCGGAGACGCCGAGCCCCCAGGCGATGAGCTTCTGCTGCGGGGTGCGCCGGCGCGCCTGCGCCATGGGGTTGAGCCCGAGCTTGAGCGCCTCGAGGTGCACCATGTAGAAAAGCGCGATGTACGAGATGAGCGCCGGCAGGAAGGCGTGCTTCACGATCTCGGTATAGGGAATGCCGACGTACTCGACCATGAGGAACGCGGCCGCGCCCATCACCGGCGGCATGATCTGGCCGTTCACCGACGACGAGGTCTCGATCGCGCCGGCCTTGACGCCGCCGTAGCCCGCCTTGGTCATGAGCGGAATGGTGAAGATGCCGCCGGTCACCACGTTCGACACCGACGAGCCCGAGATCAGCCCGTTCAGCCCGGAGGACACCACCGCCACCTTCGCCGGCCCGCCGCGCAGATGGCCGAGCATGGCGAACGACACCTGCATCATGTAGTTGCCCGCGCCCGCGCGGTCGAGCAGCGAGCCGAACAGCACGAAGATGAAGATGTAGCCGACCGAGACGCCGAGCGCGACGCCGAACACGCCCTCGGTGGTGAGCCACTGGTGCGACAGCATGCGCTCCCACGACGCGCCCTTGTGCGCGATCACGTCCGGCAGGTAGCGGCCGAGCATGATGTACGCGAGGAAGATGACGGCGAGGATCGCCATCGGCAGCCCGACCGCGCGCCGCGTCGCCTCGAGCAGCAGCACGATCCCCGCCGAGGCGATCACCAGGTCGCGCAGGGTCGGAATTCCCGGGCGCGTGGCGAGCTCGGCGTAGAACAGGAGAAAGTACGCGCCGGCGAAGGCTGCGACGACGGCGAGGATCCAGTCGAACCAGGGGATGCTGGCCCTGTGGCTTTTCACCAGGGGGTAGCAGAGAAACGCGAGCAGCAGGCCGATGCCGAGGTGCAGCGAGCGCGCCTCGGTGTCGTTCAGGATCGCCCAGCCGAACTCGAACGGAAAGGGCGACGCGTACCAGAGCTGGAACAGCGACCACGCCACCGCGACCGCGAACACGAACTTCCCCGCGATGCCGCCGGCGGCGCGCCCGCCGGTATCCGCGTCGGCGACGAGCTGCTGCAGCTCCGCCGACGGTTTGCCGTCGGCGGCCACCGGCTTCGCCATGCGCCTCCCCTGTTCTTCTTCTGCTGCTACTTAACCCAGCCCTTCTCCTTGTAGTACTTCACCGCGCCGTCGTGCAGCGGCGCCGACAGGCCGTCCTTGATCATGTTCTTCGGATCGAGGCTGGCGAGCGCCGGGTGCAGCTTCTTGAACTCGTCGAAGTTGTCGAACACGCCCTTCACCACGGCGTAGATCGTGTTCGCCGGCACCTTGGACGAGGACACGAACGTGGCGAGCACGCCGTAGGTCTGCGTCGCCTGGTCGTTCCCCGGGTACAGCCCCGCCGGAATCGTCGCCTTGGCGTAGTAGGGCTTGTCCTTCACCAGCTTGTCCACTGCCGGGCCGGTGATCGAGACGAGCTTCGCGCCGCACACCGTGGTCGGATCCTGGATGTTGGCCGACGGATGGCCGACGAGATAGAAGAAGCCGTCGATCTTGCCGTCGCACAGCGCCGGGCCGTGCTCGTCGGCCTTGAGCTCGGAAGCGAGCGCGAAGTCGGAGAGCCTCCAGCCCATCGCGCCGATCAGCTCCTCGAGCGAGGCGCGCGTGCCCGAGCCCGGGTTGCCGACGTTGAAGCGCTTGCCCTTGAAGTCGGCGAAGCTCTTGATGTTCGCCTCCTTGCGCGCCACCACGGTGACCGGCTCGGGATGCAGCGCGAACACCGCGCGCAGCTCCTTGAAGGGGCCGGAGTCCTTGAACTGGGCGAGGCCCCTGGCCGCGTTGTAGTGCACGTCGGACTGCGCGACGCCCATGTCGAGCTCGCCCGCCTTGATCGTGTTGATGTTGAACACCGAGCCGCCGGTGGACTCCACCGAGCAGCGGATGCCGTGCTTGGCGCGGTCCTTGTTGACCAGGCGGCAGATCGCGCCGCCCGCGGCGTAGTACACGCCGGTGACGCCGCCGGTGCCGATGGTGATGAACTTCTGCTGCGCCTGCGCCGCGGGGGCGCCGGCCAGGGCCGCCGCGACGGCGGCGAGCATGACGAGCGGTTTCATATCGTTTCCTCCTCCAGAGTGGCGATAGCACTTGCTAGTTTATCCACAAGTTCGTCCAGTTGGGTTTCATCCAGGATGAAGGGCGGCGCGAGCAGCACATGGTCGCCCTGCGCCCCGTCGATCGCCCCTCCCATCGGGTAGCACATCAGGCCGGCCTGCATCGCCCTGCGCTTGACGCGGGCGTGCATGCGCAGCTTGGGGTCGAAGGGCTTCTTCGTCGCCCGGTCCTCGACCAGCTCGACGCCCCAGAACAGCCCCCGGCCGCGGATGTCGCCTACATGGGGGTGGCCGGAAAAGGCCTCGCGCAGCTTGCGCTCGAGCAGAGAACCCAGCGGAACGACTCTCTTCAAAACCCCATCCTCATGCAGCCGCTTCTGGACCGCCAAGGCGCCGGCGCAGGCGGCGGCGTGGCCGATGTAGGTATGCCCGTGCTGGAAGAAGCCGCTGCCGCCGACGATCGCATCACAGACTTGCTTCGAAACGAGGAGCGCCCCGATCGGCTGATAGCCGGCCCCCAGGCCCTTGGCCACCGCCACCATGTCCGGCACGACGCCTTCCTGCTCGAAGGCCCACAGCGTGCCGCAGCGGCCCATGCCGCACATCACCTCGTCCAGGATGAGCAGCACGCCGTAGCGGTCGCAGACCTCGCGCACGCGCTTGAAGTAGCCCGGGACGGGCGGGACTGCCCCGAGCGTCGCTCCCGCCACGGTCTCGGCGACGAATGCAATAACGGATTTTTCTCCGAGGGACTTTATGGCCCCCTCGAGCTCGAGGGCGAGACGCTCCCCGTAAGCCGAGTCCGACTCGCCGGATTGCTTCCCTCGGTAGGCATAGCAGGGCGAAACGTGGGTCGTCTTGATCAGCAGCGGCTCGAACTGCTTGCGCCGCCACGCGTTGCCGCCGACCGCGAGCGCGCCCAGGGTGTTGCCGTGGTAGGACTGGCGCCGGCCGATCACGTGGGCGCGCTCGCGCTCGCCCTGCTCGACGAAGTACTGGCGCGCGAGCTTGAGCGCGGCCTCGATCGCCTCCGAGCCGCCCGAGACGAAGTAGACCTTGTCGAACGACTTCGGCGCGCGCGCGACGAGCGCGTCGGCGAGCGCTTCCATCGGCTCGTTGCTGAAGAAGGAGGTGTGCGCGAAGGGCAGCTTTTCGAGCTGGCGCTGGATCGCGCCGATGACTGCCGGGTCGGAGTGGCCGAGGCACGACACCGCGGCGCCGCCCGAGGCGTCCAGGTAGCGCTTGCCGTCGCGGTCGTAGAGGTACGCGCCCTCGCCCCGCACCGCCACCGGGTACTTCATGCGAGGGTCGCGATGGAAGACGTGAGTCACGGCCTTAACCATAGCATGTTGCGATGCGGGGGTGACTCGGCTGTACCATATGCGCTTCACGCCCAGGAGGAGAGATGAAGAAGCTACTCGCAGTATCAGCCGCGCTCGTTTTCGCGAGCGGAACAGCGCTCGCCCAGACCAAGATCAAGTACGCCCTCGGCGACGTGATCTCGCACGACGACCTGCCGCTGCTGGTCGCGGCCGAGCGCGCGAAGAAGCGCGGCGTCGAGGTCGAGATCACCGCGTTCAAGAGCGAGGAGATCGCGACCCAGGCGGTGATCAACGGCCAGGCCGACGTCGGCCAGGGCACGCCCTACGCCGCGATCGAGAAGGTGAACGTGCCGATCCGCTTCTTCGCCCAGCTGATGACGCTGCAGTTCTTCCCGATCGTGAACCGCGAGTTCTACAAGTCGTGGAAGGACCTCGACGGCCAGGAGATCGTGGTGCACGCGCGCGGCTCGGGCACCGAGGCGATCATGAACCTGATGGCGAAGACCCAGGGCATCAAGTACAAGAACGTGAGCTACGTCCCGGGCTCGCAGGTGCGCGCGCTCGGCCTGATCAAGGGCACGATCAAGGCCTCGATCCTCGACGGCCCGAACAAGAACTTCGTGATGAAGGAGGCGCCGGGCAAGTTCATCGTGCTGCCGCTCGGCGAGGTGAAGGCGAGCGACGAGGCGCTGTTCGCGCGGCGCGACTGGCTGGAGAAGAACCAGGCCGCGGTCGCGGTGCTGGTCGAGGAGCTGGTGCGCGTCAACCGCGAGATCAACCGCAACCCGGCGTCGATCCTGGAGGAGCGCAAGAGGCTCGGCCTGCTGAAGGACCTGCCGGCGAAGCTCGAGCCCGAGATCCTGCCGTTCTACAAGGAAGGCGCCGAGGGCGGCATCTTCCCGAGCGACGGCGGCGGCGAGCGCGCGGCGAAGAACGACCTCGAGTTCTACCACCTGTCGGGAGCGATCAAGAGCCCGAGCCCCAAGGTCGAGGACTTCTGGCACCTCGCGCCGCTGAAGGCCGCGCTGGCAAAGCTGAAATAAGGGCCGAAGCGTTTTGAGCGTCATTTCCGGCCAGCGCGCCTGGCAGCTGGCCTCGTTCGCCCTGTTTTTCGCGCTGTGGGAGCTCGCCGGCCGCTGGCCGGTAAGCGCCGCTTTTCCGCCGTTCAGCACGACTTTTCTCGCGCTCGCCGAAATGCTGGGGGACGGAAGCCTGGGCAAGGCCTATCTCATCACCCTCGAGCCGCTCCTCATCGGCGTCGCGCTGTGCGCCGCGGCGGGCATCGGCTTCGGCGTCGGCATGGGGCTGTCGCGCACCGTGGAGTGGCTGTCGCTGCCGATCTTCATCATCCTGCAGGCCGCGCCGATGGCGGCGATCATCCCGCTCATCACCTACATGTACGGCATCGGGCTCACCGCCAAGGTGCTCGCGGTGATCATGCTCGCCGCCCCGGTGATCGTGATGAACTCCTACAAGGGCATCCGCAACGCCAGCCCGTCGCTGCTGCAGATGTGCCGCTCGTTCCAGGGCACGCGGCGCCAGGAGGTGCTGAAGATCGTGCTGCCGAGCGCCGCCGGGCTGATCTTCACCGGGCTGCGCCTCGGCCTCGCGATGGGGTTCATCGGCATCGTGATCGCCGAGCTCCTCATCACGCCGACCGGCATCGGCGACCTCATCACCTACAACAGCTCGGTCGCCGACTACCCGAAGATGTTCGCCGCGATCGCCTCGATCGTCGCGCTCGCCGCGGTCTCGCTCTACCTCCTGCAGCGCCTCGAGCTGAGGCTGTTCCCGCGTGAGTGAAGTCGAAGTCCGGGGCGTCGCGAAGACGTACGACAACGGCCTGGAGGCGTTGCGCGACGTGAACCTCGTCTTCCCCAAGGGCCAGCTCTCGACGCTGCTCGGGCCGAGCGGCTGCGGCAAGACCACGCTGCTCAAGATCATCGCCGGTCTGATCCCGCGCAACGCCGGAGACGTCCTGGTCAAGGGGAAGTCCGTGAGCGGCCCCGGGCCGGAGCGCGCGTTCGTGTTCCAGGATTTCGCGCTCCTGCCCTGGGCCGACGTGCTGCGCAACGTCGGCTTCGGCCTGGAGCTGCGCGGCGTGGCGCGGCCCGAGCGCGAGGAGCTCTCGCGCAAGTACATCGCGGAAGTCGGGCTCAAGGGCTTCGAGCATCGCTACCCGAACCAGCTCTCGGGCGGCATGCGCCAGCGCGTCGGCCTCGCGCGCGCGCTCACCGTCGACGCCGACATCATCCTGATGGACGAGCCGTTCTCGTCGGTCGACGAGCAGACGCGGCGCAAGTTCCAGGAGGACCTGCTCGACCTGCTGCGCCACCACCAGAAGACCGTCATCTTCGTCACCCACAGCATCGAGGAGGCGGCCTACCTCTCCGACCAGATCGCCCTGCTCTCGCCGCGGCCGGGCACCGTGTCGCAAATCATCCGCCCGGCGATCGAGCGCTCGAAGAGCGCCGACGAGATCCGCCGCGACCGCAACTACCTCGACACGGTGGACCAGATCTGGCGCATCCTGAGGCAGTACGTATGAAGATGCTCGCTTCGCTCGCGCTGTGGTTCCTGTTCTGGGAAGCGGTCGGCCGCGCCAAGCTCACTTATGTCGTGCCGCCCTTCAGCGCGGTGATCGAGGCCGGGATCGAGCTCGTGCCGAGCGCCAAGTTCCAGCACGCGGCGCTCATCTCGCTGCGCTCGTTCGCTCTCGGCATGGGCCTCGCGCTCGCGGTCGGCATCCCGCTTGGCGTCGCGATGGCGCGCGTCAAGAGCATCGGCCGCATCCTCGGCATGTGGGTCAACATCTTCGTGAGCGCGCCGATCTCGGCGCTGGTGCCGATCCTGATGGCGGTGATCGGCATCGGCGAGACCACGGTCGTGGTCACCGTGTTCCTGTTCGCGGTGTTCGTGATCATCCTCGACACCCAGGTCGGCATCACCCACGCCGACCGCTCGCTCGTCGAGATGGCGCGCTCCTTCGGCGCGAGCCGCGGCCAGCTCTACGCCAAGGTTCTGCTCCTGAGCGCGCTGCCGGAAATCCTGGCCGGCGTGCGGCTCGGCGCGATCCGCGGCGTGAAGGGCGTGGTGATCGGCCAGCTCCTCGTCGCCATCATCGGCGTGGGGGAGCTGTTCGAGCTCTACTCCAACCACTTCCTGATGGAGGAGTTCTGGGCACTGGTGGTGATCGTGTTCCTGTTCGCCTTCGCCGTGTCGGAGGCGATCGCCGCCTTCGAGCGCCGCGTCGAGTACTACGCCGCCGCACGCTAGAAAAGGGGTCAGGACCCTTTTCGCGAAAAAGGGTCCTGACCCCTTTTCCTCCGCCTGACAGGCGTCATCGCTCCGTGACTATCGGCTGGGCGATGATCCAGAGGCTGGTCATCGTGTAGGCGATCATCAGCGCGACCATGGGGTATTGGCTGCGCAAGGCCGCGCGACGGCCGGGGAATTCCCGCAGCGCCAGCAGGTGCGCGAGCCATACGGCGAGCATGTGCCCCGCCACGATCGCCGGCACGGCGACATACCACACGGTTTTCGCATCCACGATCCCCGGCCTTACGAAGTGCGTAGCGCCGCCGAAGAGATCCCAGCCGCGGCCGAAAGGATCGGAGGCGAGCGGAATCATGTACTGCAGGGCGGCCCCCAGAAACGACAGGTAGTGGGCGAGGTGGTAGGCGATGGCGATCGGAATGAGGGTAAAGATGAAGAGTCCCGCCGTTCTGCGCCACGTCTGCAGGTTCTCGCCGAGAGGCACCATCGCCTTGCACACCAGCAGGTAGGCCGCGAGCATGAGCAGCGCGGTGCCGAGCAGCCCCGCGACATCGCCGAGACTTGCAGCCGCCCAGAGCGGCGTTTCGCGCAGGCCGTCGAAGGTCACGGCCGCGAGCATGAAGGCGATCAGCGCGACTTCCGACGCGCCCGCGGGCTCGCGCGCCAGCAGACCGACCGCGTACGGCCGCAGCTTCCACTGCCACCGCCCGTCGACCTCGCGCGCCTGCGTCGGCGAGAAACGCGCGATCAGCCCGAACACGATCGCGAACACCTCTCCGCGGCGCAGCCATTCGCGCCTGCCGAACAGCAGCATCCCGGTCCACGCCAGCGCGGCGTAGGCGATGATGGCGAGGGACACGCTCGCCGGCCGGTCGGCGCCTTCCCACACGAGCTCCATCCAGACGAAGACGAGGAACAGCGCTGCCGCCGGCCAGACGCCGGCCGCCTGCGGGTACGGCAGATCGAGCGACAGGCGCCGGCCCGGACGCGCGCGCGCATGCGCCGCCTCGGCCCAGCGGAAAATCGTCTCGAGCGGATTGAGCAAGGCCCACAGGTCGCCGGCAAGCGCCGACAGGTAGGTCATGCCGACCCACCACAGCGCCCAGACGAACGCCGGCGCGATGTTCTTGAGCGGGCTCTGCGTGCCGAGGAGACCGGCCGCCACCACCAGGACGAAGAGCGCCACGGCCGCGAGGCGCAGCACGAACAGCACCGGGGCCGATGCGAGCAGCCGGCCGGGCAGCGTGGTCAACATATCGAAACTCCAGCCTTCGCCGGCAGAAACCGCGCGGCGGGAAAACCACGCCATCGCGAGGAACGACAAGAGGATCGTCAGAGCCGCGCTCGTGAGGTAGATCGCGAGCGGCAGCGGGAGCTCGTAGCGAGTGCCGAAGCCGTGCGCCTGCGCGAGCGCAGGAAACAGCAGGGCGAGCGCAGGCGCGGACGCTCGCATGAGCCCGCACCGCCGGCGTATCATCCGGCGAAAGGAGGACTTCTATGAAAATCCGCCATGCAACACTGGCAGGCGCCGCGCTCGCGCTGTTGCCGTCGCTCGTATCCGCGCAGATCCATGCGATGGTCAATTATGAGACCAAGTCCGCGGAGTCCCTGAAAGCGCTCAAGACGCCGATCGCGGCGCCGGCGCGCAAGGAAGGCATCGCGATCATCGATGTCGACCCGAAATCGAAGACCTTCGGGCAGATCCTCCAGGAGCTCGAGCTGCCCGGCGATCTCGTCGCCCACCACATCTTCTACAACCGCGACCAGACCAAGGCCTACCTCACCGCCCTCGGCAAGGAAGAGCTGCGCGTGATGGACATGCGCAAGCAGCCGCTCGCGCTGAAGACCATCGCGGTGCCGGGCTGCCAGGTCGGCGAGGACGTGGTGTTCTCGAAGGACAACCGCCGCTGGTTCCTCACCTGCATGGGAAGCCAGGCGATGGTCGTGGGCGACGCCCGGGCCGACAAGCCGATCCAGACCGTCAAGCTCCCCAAGCCCTACCCGCACGGCATCGCGATCCACGACGGCATCGATCGCGTCCTGGTGACGAGCACCGTGCGCGCGAGCGACCTCGGCGACGCGGGCGAGACCATCACCGAGATCGAGGCGAGCACCGGCAAGGTGCTGGAGAGCTACAAGGTCTCGAACAAGGCCTCGCCGGCGGGCGAAGCGCCGGTCGAAGTCCTGTTCGTTCCCGGCGCCAAGACGCCGGTGGCCTACGTCACCAACATGTACGGCGGCTCGCTCTGGACCGCGAGCTGGAACGCGAAGAAGAAGGGCTTCGACGTCGCGCTGGCGCACGACTTCTCGGCGCAGAAAGCCGGTGTCCCGCTCGAGCTGTACTTCAGCCCGAAGTCCGACCGGATGTACGTCACCACAGCAAAGCCCGGGCATCTGCACATCTTCGACCTGAAGGCCGGCCCCGCAAAGCCGAAGCTCGTGAAGACCATCGCCATCGCCGAGGGCGCGCACCACGTGGCCTTCACCAAGGACTGGCGCTACGCCTTCGTGCAGAACGCGCTGCTCAACCTTCCGGGCATGAGCGACGGCTCGATCACGGTCGTGGACCTCAAGCAGCAGAAGGTCATCGCCAGCATCGACACGCTGAAAGACAAGGGCTACAACCCGAACAGCATCGTGCTGCTGCCGAAGTGGAACCACCTGGCAGGGCATTGATGCATCCGGCCTAACGCCCGCGATACCCCCGCCGCCCGCCCGGCGCGGCGTCCTGCCGCCACTGCGCCGGCGAGACGCCGGCGAGCCGCTTGAACGCGCGGCTGAACGACGCTTCGGACTGGTAGCCGACGTCGCGGGCGACCGCCGCGACCTTCGCCGAGCCGTCGGCGAGCATCCGGGCGGCCAGCTGCAGCCGCCATTGCGCCAGGTATTGCATCGGCGGCCGGCCAACAAAGCGAGTGAAGGACTCGGCGAGCCGTGAGCGCGAGACACCCACTTCGCCCGCCAGCGTGCCGAGCGTCCACGTGTGCGCCGGCTTGCCGTGCAGCCTCATCAGCGCGCGCCGGACGACGGGATCGCGCAATCCGGCCAGCCAGCCGGACCCGGAAGGCCCGGCCCCGGTGCTTGCCGCCTCGGCCAGCCAGCGCCGCGCGAGCTCGACGAACATCAGCTCGCTGAGCCGCACGAGCACGCACTGCCCGCCAGGGCGCGGCTGGCGCGCCTCTGCCAGCGTGTAGTCGATCAGAGGCTGCAGGCGGTCGCGTGCAGGGTCGGCAGGCGCACGCAGATGAACCAGCCGCGGCAGCGCCTCGAGTACCGGGTTGAACGGGCGCACGTCACAGCCGAGAAAGCCGCAGATCAGGTGCGTCGAGGCCGCCCCGCCGCCGCCTTCCTCGACCACGAACGGAAGCTCGCCCGCCGCCATCTGCCGGAAGAACCGCAGCGAAGGCTCCATCTCGAAGCGCGCGGCTCCGCACCTGCGCGCGGAGCTGGAAATCACGTAAGCGTCGCCATGCGGGATCACCAGGATGTCGCCGGCTTCGAGGCGCACCGGCGCGCCTCCGATCAGCGCGCCCCAGCACGAACCCTGCGTGACGATGTGATAGGAGATGATCTGCTGGGTCCCCGGCAGGAGGATCGGCGCGAACGCGCGGCCCGAAGGCACCGGGGTCGCATAGGGCCACGAAACGTGCCACAGGAAGAAGAGCGCGCCGGTAAGCCGCACGGTGCGCAGGACATCCGACAGCGGATCGGGCTGCGTGGCGCCTTCGAAGGATGGCCGGACATGCAATCCGGACGATGGATCATGGAGCTCACTCATGTCGCCGCGCACAATGCCCTAGGTTCGAATTGTATGGTTACGACGCGTTCCCCGGCTCAGGTCTACGAGGAGGCCTTCGTCCCGGCGCTGTTCCAGCAGTGGGGACGCGTGATCGCGAACATGGCCGGGGTCGCGCCGGGCCAGCGCGTGCTCGATGTCGCCTGCGGCACGGGCGTGCTGGCGTGCGCGGCGGCCGAGCGGGTCGGCCCCGACGGCGCGGTGACCGGGCTCGACCCGAACGACGAGATGCTGGCCGTGGCTCGCGGCAAGAATCCCCGCATCGAGTGGAAGAACGGCCGCGCGGAATCGCTTCCTTTCGCCGGGGCGAGCTTCGATCGCGTCGCGAGCCAGTTCGGCCTGATGTTCTTCGAGGACAAGCCCGCGAGCCTGCGCGAGATGATGCGCGTGCTGCGGCCCGGCGGACGGCTCGCGGTCGCGGTGTGCGACGCGCTCGATCACTCGCCCGGCTACGCGGTGCTGGCCGAGTTGCTGCAGCGGCTGTTCGGCGCCGGCGTGGCGGACGCTTTTCGCGCGCCGTTCGCGCTCGGCGAGCCCGGGCGGCTGCGCTCGCTGTGCGAGCAGGCGGGATATCGCGATGCGCAGATTGCGCGCGCCGACGGCACGGTGCGCTTCAAGTCGATCCAGGAGCTCGTTTCGACCGAGAGGGCCTGCGTCTGGACGCTCGGCGGCCTCCTGGACGGCGGCCAGTTCGATCGGCTGCTGGACGAAGCGGAGGCGTCGCTGCAGCCGTTCGCCGCGGCCGACGGCGCCGTGGCGTTCAAGATGCCGGCGCTGGTGATCACCGCCGACAAGACTTGACGGCGGGCTCCCTGGCACGACGGTCAGGGCGCCGGCAGGATCACTTTCGGCATCGAGCGGCGGACGGCGTTGTACACACACCCGGTCGAGACCAGGAGCGCAAGCGCGGCGACTCCGCGTCGCGTCCTAGTTCTGCTTGTCGACCTTTGCATCGACCACGCTCCACCAGCCTCGGCTGTGCTCCAGCGTGAACGCTGCCTCCACGCCTTTTGCCTTGTACTCGACGACCGCCCGGGCACGCTCACCCGACAGTTCGAAGCTGCGAAAGCGAAGGTGAGAAAGCGAGCCTACTTCCCGATCGTCAAGAATTCGGACCGGCTCGCCGAACCTCGAGGGAGTGATACCGGGTGCGAGCAGGTGATCCGACACGACCAGCGGGCCCCGATCCGGAACCGCGGGATTCAGGTATTGGTCGAGCGCCGGGTGCTGAATGATCAGCTTGAGCACGGCCCGCGGCACGGGTTGCCGATTCTGTTGCCCGGATGCGACCGAGGGCCGGCCGGCAGCAGCTACTGCCAGGGAGAACCCGATCAGTCCGAACATTACCGCGCGGCGTCCGTCCATTGCGAATTTCCCAAAGGAAGCCTAGCCGAATATGCCCGGGTGTCCGGTGACCAGCCGCGCGAGCCGTGCGGGGTCGGGCGGGGGCCGGTTGCCGCGCCAGGCGACGTGCAGGTCGGGACGCAGGAGGATGAGGTCGACGCCGTAGACGTCGCGGGCGACTGCGTCGGGGACGTCGAGCACGTGGAATGGCGCGCCGAGCACTGCCATGGCGCTCGCGAGCGGGGACGCATCCGCGCCCGAGCCCCCAAGCCGTAACAGCGTGTAGCCCTCGGGAATGCGGTCCTGGAGCGCCACGTGGCCGTCGAGCCAGAGGTGCGGCAGGCGCGCACCCGGCCAGGTGCTCGGCACGTAGCGCCGGAAGTCGTCCTCGGGACCGCCGGGTTCGTCGGCGATGATCGGCGAGCCGGCGTAGCGGTAGCCGAGCTCGGCGCCGATCATCTCGTTGGACTTGCGCTGCTCGACCTCGGCCACGCGCACGAGCTCGTCGAGGTCGCGCCACAGCGCGCGCCATTTGCGCCGCCCGAGCGAGGCGTAGCGCGAAGCCGCGACGTTGCGCGCGCCGACCGGCCGGCGCTCGGCCTCGTACGAAGCGAGCAGCTTCGGCCCGCCCCAGCCCTGCAGCGCCGCGGCGAGCTTCCAGCCGAGGTCGACCGCGTCGCCGACGCCGCTGTTCATGCCGAGGCCGCCGGTCGGGATCACGAGATGCACCGCGTCGCCGGCGAGGAACACCCGGCCGCGCGCGTAGTGATCGGCGATCAGCAGGTTCTGCTTCCACTCGCCGACATGGAGCATCTCGTATTTCACCGGCACGCCGATCGTGCGCTCGAATTGAATTTTCATATCCTCGTCACGCTCGAGCACGGCGTGCAGCGTCCAGTGGCGCGTCGAGTCCTGCATGATGAGGAAGGTCGAGCGCTCGTCGGCGACGTGGTAGTGGCGGCCGTGCCCCGGTCCGCCCTCGATCGGGATGCGGCCGAACAGCTCGTCGCAGCGGAACAGGCCCTGCCGCAGCCGCAGCAGGTCGCCCTCGCCGCCCAGCCCGATGCCGAGCTGCTGCCGGACAGTGCTCGATCCTCCGTCGCAGCCCACGAGATAGCTGGCTTTGATGCGGGAATCATGGCCGTCGGTCCGGACGATCGCCTGCACTTCCTGAGAATTCTGTTCAAAGGAGAGGAACTCGCAGCCGTAGCGCACCGTCACGCTCGGGAGCTTCTCGGCGACCGACTTGAGGAGCGGCTCGAGCGTGTACTGCGAGATGAGCTGGTAGGGCTCGAGCGGCAGGGAGGCGTCGGTGCAGGCGTCGATCGCCCGGCGCGCCTCTGCGACCGACGGATAGGGGTGGTGCACGAGGGGCGGCAGGTTCAGCGCGCGGATGATGTAGACGTCCATCGGCACGTCGGCGCGCAGCCCGGCGGCGCGCACGCGCGCCGCGATCCCCATGCGGCGGAAAATCTCCATGGTGCGCGCGTTGCAGCGCTCCATCTTGGGAAGGAACTGGGGCGCGGGCTTGCGCTCGACGAGCGTGCAGCGCACGCCCTTGCGGCCGAGGTCGATGGCGAGGACGAGCCCGACCGGACCCGCGCCGACGACGAGAACCTCGGTATCGAACAAGCGGCTGATTATAATCAGCCGCATGAGGAGGATCCTCGCCGCGGCTGCGCTGTTCACGGCGGGACTCGCGGCGGCGCAGGACTATCCCTCGCGCGCGATCCACATCGTCGTGCCCTACACCCCGGGGACCGGCGCCGACATCCTGGCGCGGCTCCTCGGCCCGCGGCTCGCCGAGCGCTGGAACGTCGCCGTGGTCACCGAGAACAAGGCCGGCGCCACCGGCAACATCGGCGCCGAGTTCGTCGCCAAGAGCGCCGCCGACGGGTACACGCTGCTCTTCGTCGCCACCTCGTTCGGCACCACGCCGGCCGTGACGCGCGTGCCCTTCGACCCGGTGAAGAGCTTCGCGCCGGTCGTGCTGGTCGCGACCAGCGGCCTGGTGGTGGTGGTTCATCCCGGCCTGCCGGCGCGCTCGGTGCGCGACCTGGTCGAGCTGGCGAAGCGCGAGCCCGGCAAGCTCCACTACTCCTCGCCGGGCAACGGCGGGCCGCAGCACCTCGCGATGGAGCTGCTCAAGCTCGAGACCGGCGTGAACATCGTGCACGTGCCGTACAAGGGCGCCGCCGGCGCGCTCGCCGACGTGGTAGGCGGCCACGTGCAGGCGACGATCGCCGCGGTGCAGACCGCGCAGCCGCACGTGCTCTCCGGCAAGCTGCGCGGCGTGGGCGTCATGAGCGCCGCGCGCTCGCCGGCCTTCCCCGAGGTGCCGACGCTGCGCGAGCAGGGCCTGCCCGGGCTCGAGGTGGAGACCTGGTACGGCGCGTTCGCGCCCGCGGGCACGCCGGGCGCCGCGGTTGCGAAACTGAACCAGGAATTGAACTCGGCGCTGCGCGATCCGGCGATACTTCAGCTCCTCGCCAAGCAGGGCATGACCGCGGCCGGCGGTCCGCCCGAGCGCCTCGGGGAGCTCGTCAAGCGCGAGCTCGAGCGCTGGACGCGCGTCGTCAACGCCGCCGGCATCAAGGCTGATTGATGGAAGCCAGTCTCCTGGATGATCTCGTGGCGGCGAACCGCATCCTCGCGGAGCACGGCGTGATCGACGCCTACGGCCATGTCAGCATCCGTTCGCCGCGCGACCCGCGGCGCTTCTTCCTGGCGCGCAACATCGCTCCCGAAACCGTGCAGGCCGGCGACCTGCTGGAATACGGCCTGGACGGCGAACCGATCGACGCGGCCCGGGCGCGGGACTCGGTCACCGAGCGCTACATTCATAGCGAGGTGTACCGCGCGCGGCCCGAAGTGATGGCCGTGGTCCACAACCACTCGCCCTCGGTCGTGCCCTTCAGCGTCACCGGCGTGCCGCTGCGCGCGCTGTTCCACATGGCCGCGTTCATCGGCGAGGGCGTGCCGAACTTCGAGATCCGCAAGGTGCAGAAGGGGTCGGATCTGCTCGTGAGAAGTCCCAAGCTGGGGGCTGCATTGGCGAGAACCCTCGGAGTCAAGCCCGCGGCGTTGATGCGCGGCCACGGCTCGGTGGTGGTCGGCGAGAATCTGCCGCGTGCGGTGGGGCGCAGCGTGTATCTCGAGCTCTCCGCGCGCATGCAGATGCAGGCCATGCTTCTCTCCAGGAAGATCACCTATATCGACGCGGCCGAGGTCAAGGCCTCGAACCCGGTGCAGGACTACAAGCGCGCCTGGCCGCTGTGGCGCGCGAAAGCGCTGGCGCGCGCGAAAGCCGAGCGCGGCTAGGCGGCGAGGAAGAGGCGCCAGGCGTCGGGAACGCCTTTCAGGGGCCTCAGCCCTCGATCTTCGAACTTCAGCCCTGAGCCCGCGACGAGGTCCTTGACGGTGTTCGACACGATCACTTCCCCCGGCCCGGCCTCCGCCGCGATCCGCGCGCCGATGTGCACGGCGATGCCGCCGACCTTGTTTCCCATCAGCTCCACTTCTCCCGTGTGCACGCCGGCCCGCACGGCGATGCCGAGCGGCGGAACGTCGGCGCTGATCGCCTGGGCGCAGCGCACGGCGCGCGCCGGGCCGTCGAACGTGGCGAAGAAGCCGTCGCCGGCGGTGTCGATCTCGCGGCCGCGAAAGCGCTCGAGGTTGCGCCGCACGACGCCGTAGAAGCTCTCGAGCAGCTCGCGCCAGCCGCGGTCACCGATCTCGGCGGCGCGCTCGGTGGAGCGCACGATGTCGGCGAACATCACCGTCGCGAGCACGCGGTCGGCTTCCGGCGCATGGCGCGCGCCGGTGACGAACTGCTCGATATCGCCCAGCACGGTGTCGGCGTCGCTGGTCCAGGGAAGGTGGTCGTCGCCGGGGTACTCGATGTAACGCGCGCCCGGGATCTGTTCCGCCATGGACCGGCTGCCGCGCACGTCGAGCGCCCGGTCGCCGCTGCGATGCATGACGAGAGTCGGCACGCGGATCGCGGGCAGCACGCCGCGCACGTCGATCTGCGAGTTCATGCGCGCAAGGGCCAGCACCGCGCTGGGACTCGCGCTGCGCACCAGGTAATGGGTCCACCATTGGCGAAAGCGTTCGTCGTTCAGCCTGGAGGGGATGCGGGTTTCGATGCCGACCGGTTGGGTCCCCCAGCCAGTCCGGATGACTTCGAGCCACTGCCGTTGCGCTTCCTCCGTACGGCCCCAGGGGTAGTCGGGCGCATACAGCGGCCGCGCAAACGAGCCGAACATCATCAGCGCCGCGGTGCGTTCCGGATAGGTAGCCGCGAACAGCGCGCACATCGGCCCGCCTTCCGAGATCCCGAGCAGCGCGGCCTTGCGCGAGCCGACCGCGTCCATCACGGCGCGCACGTCGTCCATGCGCTGCTCGAGCGTGGGCAGGTTCTTCTCGTCGACCCGGTCGGAAAGACCGGTGCCGCGCTTGTCGAACACGATGAGCCGCGAGAACCGGGCGAGCCGTTGCAGGAAGCCCGCAAACGAAGGCTCGGTCCAGAACTCGGCGATGTTCGACACCCAGCCCATCACGAACACCAGATCGACCGGACCTTCGCCGACTACCTGGTAGGCGATGTTGACGTCGCCGCTTTGCGCGTAGCGAGTCTGCGGCTGCATGGCGCCGCCAGCTTATCAAATACAATCGCCGCGATGAGTCCGGATCTTTGCGCGCTGAGCGCGGCCGAGCTGCTCGACGGCTTCAGGAAGAAGACGCTCTCGCCGGTCGAGGTCACGCGGGCGGTGCTCAAGCGCATCGAGGCGCTCAATCCGGTATTCAACGCCTTCAATCTCGTGGATCCGGAGGAAGCGATTTCGCTGGCCAAGGCCTCCGAGGCGAGGTGGAAAAGCGGCCAGCCGAAGGGCCTGCTCGACGGCGTGCCGGTATCGATCAAGGACCTCCTGCTCACCAAAGGCTGGCCGACGCTGCGCGGCTCGAAGACGATCGACCCCAAGGGGCCGTGGAACGACGACGCTCCCGCCACCGCGCGGCTGCGCGAGCACGGCGCGGTGCTGCTCGGCAAGACCACCACGCCCGAGTTCGGCTGGAAGGGCGTGACCGACAGCCCGCTCACCGGCATCACGCGCAACCCCTGGAACAAGGAGAAGACTCCCGGCGGCTCCTCGGGCGGCGCGGCGGCCGCGGTGGCCGCGGGGATGGGCCCGCTCGCGGTGGGCACCGACGGCGGCGGCTCGATCCGCATCCCGGCGAGCTTCACCGGCGTCTTCGGCATCAAGCCGTCGTTCGGCCGCGTGCCGGCGTGGCCGCTGTCGCCTTTCGGCACGGTGGCGCACGTCGGGCCGATGACGCGCAGCGTGACCGACGCCGCGCTGATGCTCAATGCGCTGGCGCTGCCCGACGCGCGCGACT
>DATIGR010000167.1:0-9745 GCA_035454645.1 Burkholderiales bacterium | reverse complement strand
TCACAGGAAAGTTGAACGGCGTGATGCCCGCGCACACGCCCACCGGCTGGCGGATGCTGTGCGTGTCGACCTGCGTGCCGACGTTCTCCGAGAACTCGCCCTTCAGGAGGTGCGGGATGCCGCAGGCGAACTCGACCACCTCGATGCCGCGCTGCACCGAGCCCATCGCATCGGCGAGCACCTTGCCGTGCTCGTCGGTGACGATCTCGGCCAGCTGCTGCTGGTTTTTCTTGAGCAGGACCAGAAACTCTTGCATGATCCGCGCCCGCCGCAGCGGCGGGGTGTCGCGCCATTCGGGAAAGGCGGCGGCGGCCGCTCTTACCGCCGCATCAATCGCTTTCTCGTCGGCGAAGGAGACCCTCTTCGTGACTTGCCCGGTGGCTGGGTTGAACACCTCGCCGGTGCGGCCGGAAGGCGCCGTCGGCTTGCCGTCGATCCAGAACGGAACCGTTTCCAATCGCAATTCAGCAGGCTTGTTCATGCAGACTGTCCCAGGTAGGCGGAGACCCTCGCGTCGGCCTCGAGCGCAGCGAAGTTCGGATGGAGGGAAATTCTACCCTTCTCGACGAACACGAAGCGCTCGCACACCTCGCGCAGGATCTCGAGGTGGTAGCGCTCGGTGGGATGCAGGCACAGGAACACCACCCGGCCCTCGCTGCGCAGGCGCCGGAAAAAGTCGAGCATGAAGCCGATGTAGCCGTCCTGGGTGTTGAACTGCGGCTCGTCGAACAGGTGGACCATCGGATAGGCGCTCTTCGCGGTCTCCAGGAGGAGGTCCGGCTGCAGCTTGCGGAAGCGACGGACCTGATAGGACTGGTGGTAGTGGATCGCCAGGCGGTCGCGGCTGCGCGCCTTGACCCGGTGGATGTCCTGGCCCGCGACCACCACGCGGCCGGCGCTCGGGGTGTTCGAGCCCGTGATCAGCTCGAACAGCGTCGTCTTGCCCGAGCCGTTCGGCCCCATCACGCCGACGATCTCCGGCCGGTCGACGCTGAAGCTCGCTTCCAGCCGGAAGGTGGTCTTCCAGCGGCGGCGGTATTCCTTGACCAGCCCTTCGACGCTGAGGATCGTCATACGCCCAGCAACCTCGTCCTGAGCGAGGTGTCCTTCAGCAGCGCGGGCGCCGGTCCTTCGTGCACCACCTTGCCCTTGTCCATCACGTAGACGCGGTCGGCCACCGCGAGCGCGGTGAGCGCGTTCTGCTCGACGAGCAGCACCGCGATGCGCTCCGCCTGAAGCTTCTTGATGACGGACACGACCTGCTGAACCATGCGCGGCGCGAGTCCCTGGCTCGGCTCGTCGAGCAGCACCAGCCCCGGCGAGCCGAGGAGCACGCGCGACAGGGCCACCATCTGCATCTCGCCGCCCGAGAGGTTCTCGCACTCGCGGTGGCGCAGGTGCTCGAGCGCGCTGAAGATCTCGAAGCATTCCTTCTCGGTCCATGCGCGCCAGCGGCTGCGCTTCTTCGCGATCGAGAGGTTGCGCTCCACCGTCAGCGTGGGAAAGATCCTGCGGTCGTCGGGCACCCAGCCGATGCCGCGGCGGGCGATCTCGTGGGTCGCGGTCCGGGTGACGTCAGTTCCATCAAAGTAAACGAAACCCCGCCGAACTGCAGACAACCCCAAAATCGATCTGAGCGTGGTCGTCTTGCCGGCGCCGTTGGGCCCGAGCAGGGCGACGACCTCGCCCGCGGCCACGTCGAGCGACACGCCGAAGAGCGCCTGCGTCTCGCCGTAATAGGCGTGGATTTCCCTAACCGACAACATGGCCGAGGTTGGAGCGCTGGACCCAGGGATTGTCGCGCAGCTCCGCCGGCGTGCCTTCGGCGATCACCTGCCCCCAGTGCATCACGTAGATGCGGTCGGCGAGCCCGAAGAGAAAGCGCATGTCGTGCTCGATCAGCACGATGGTGAGCGAGCGCTTGAGCTCGGCGATGAGCGCGGCGATGCGCGCGGTGGCCTCGGTGCCGAGGCCCGCGGTCGGCTCGTCGAGGAACAGCAGCCGCGGCCGCGCGGCGAGGGCGACGCCGATCTCGAGCGCGCGGCGCTCGCCGTAGGAGAGGTCCTTCGCCCGGACGTGCGCCTTGTCCGCAAGGCCGACTCTCTCCAGCACATCGGTCTTGCCGCCGAAGCTTCCGAGGAAACTGTATCCGCGCTCCCTGATTTCCGGAGAAGCCACGAGCACGTTGTCGAGCGCGCTGTACTCGTCGAACAGATTCATCACCTGGAACGAGCGCGAGATGCCGAGGCGCGCGACCGCCCGGGGCGGCAGCCCGGTGATGTCGCGGCTCTCGAAGCGCACGCGCCCGCGGTCGGGCGCGTAGCGGCCGGTGAGGAGGTTGAAGCAGGTGGTCTTGCCGGCGCCGTTCGGGCCCATGATGCCCGTGAGGCGGCCCTGCGGGAAGCGCATGCTCACGTCCTCCAGCACGACGTGATCCCCGAACCGCTTATGCAGATGCGCGGCTTCGAACATCTCTTCCGAACATCCCCGCCAGGCCTTCCGGCTTGAAAAGAACCACCAGCATGAAGAGCAGCCCGTACCAGAGAAGCCAGGTCTCGGTGTAGGCGCCGAGGAGGTCGCGCGCGACGAAGAACAGCACCACGCCGAGCACCGGTCCCCAGAACGACACCAGTCCCCCGCCGATCAGCGCCATCATCACCACCAGGCCCGACTGGTGCAGGCTCATCACGTTCGGGTACGCCGACTGCTGCGCGAGCGCGAACAGCCCCCCGGCGAGCCCGGCGACCAGCGCCGAGAGCGTGAACGCGAGCCACTTGTAGGCCCAGACGTGGTAGCCGACGAAGCGCGCGCGGGTCTCGTTCTGCCGGATCGCGGCGAGCACGCGGCCGAACGGCGAGCCCTGCAGCCGCCAGAGGAAGACGATGACGACGATGAAGATCGCGAAGCAGAAGTAGTAGAGCGAGTCCAGGTCGGCGAGGAACTCCGGCCGCCTGATGTTGAGCAGCCCGTCCTCGCCGCGCGTCACGCTGTGCCACTTGACCGCCAGGGTCCAGAAGATCTGGCCGAAGGCGATGGTGAGGAGCGCGTAGTAGATGCCGCGCCGGTGCGAGATGAAGAGCGCCACCGCCGCTCCGGCGAGCGCACCGGCGCCAACCGCGGCGCCGAGGCAAACCCACAGATCCGAAGACAGATTCAGCTGCGTCAGGCCGAACGCGTAGGCGCCGACGCCGAAGTAGGCGCCGTGGCCGAACGACGGCAGGCCGGCGGTGCCGAGGAGCAGGTTGAAGCCGAGCGCGTAGATCACCCAGATCATCACCTCGACCCCCAGGTACGGATACAGGCCGACCGCCTTGATCCAGAACGGCAGCGTGCCGAATACGGCGCAGGTCGCGAGCAGTTGAAACATTTGTTCTGCAGATGTATTGTTCTAGAATATACGTTCTAAAGTCAATGGCCGCCGCCCGCAGTTACGAGGAGCTGAAGGGAAGCCTGTCCCGGCTGTACCCCGGCTTGTCGCCGCAGCTCCAGCGGATCGCGACCTTCGCGCTCGAGCACCCGCACGACATGGCGCTCGACACGGTGGCCACCCTCGCGCGCGGCGCCGGCGTGCAGCCCTCGGCGATGGTGCGCTTCGCGCAGGCGCTCGGCTACGGCGGCTTTTCCGACCTGCAGCGCGTGTTCCGCGGCCGCCTGGTGGAGCGCTCGAACCATTCGCCGGGGCTGCGCAACTACCGCGAGCGCATCGAGGCGTTCCGCGCCGACCAGCCGCGCTCGGGCCCGGCCGGGGTGCTCGCCCAGTTCGTCGCCGACGGCATCGCTTCGCTCGAGCAGCTGCATGAGCACGTGACCCCCTCGGACCTCGCGACCGCGGTCAGAGAGCTTGCCGCGGCCAAGACCATCTACGTCCTCGGCCACCGGCGCTCGTTCCCGGTCGCCTACTACCTCGCCTACGCGCTGACCCAGCTCGAGCTCCAGACCCACCTCCTCGACTCGGTGGGCGGCATGCTGCGCGACCCGGCGCAGCTCATCGGCGCGAAGGACGCGCTGATCGTGGTGTCGTTCAGGAACTACACCCCGGAAGTGATCGAGGTGGCGCAGGGCTGCCATGCGCGCAAGGTGCCGGTGGTCGCGATCACCGACAACGCGCTCTCGCCGCTCGCGCGCCACTCCAGGGTGTGCTTCCAGATCGAGGAAAAGACCTCCAAGCCCTTCCGCATGCTGGTCGCGCCGATGTGCCTCGCGCAAGCCCTCGTGGTCGCCGTCGGGGAACAGATCGCAAAATGAAATACGACCTCATCTGCATGGGACGCGCGGCCGTGGATCTGTACGGCGAGCAGATCGGCGCGCGCCTGGAGGACCAGGCGAGCTTCGCCAAGTACCTCGGCGGCTGCCCGGCCAACATCGCGGTCGGCTCGAGCCGCCTCGGCATGAAGGTCGCGATGCTGACGCGCGTCGGCGACGAGCACAACGGCCGCTTCGTGCGCGAGACGCTCGCCGCCGAGGGCGTCGACGTGTCGCACGTCGCCACCGACCCGAAGCGGCTGACGGCGCTCGTATTCCTGTCGATCAAGGATCGCGACACCTTCCCGCTCGTCTTCTACCGCCGCGACTGCGCCGACATGGCGGTGAGCACGGAGGACTTCGATGCCGCCTTCATCGGCTCGGCGAAGGCGCTGCTCGTCTCGGGCACGCATTTCTCGCAACCGAAGACCGCCAGGGCGTGCCTCGCGGCCGTCAGCAAGGCAAAGAAGTTCGTGTTCGACATCGACTACCGTCCGGTGCTGTGGGGATTGACCTCCCCTGGAATGGGAGAGCAGCGCTTCGTCGCCTCGAAACACGTTACGAAAAGGCTCCAGGAAGTCATCCCGCTCGCCGACCTGGTGATCGGCACCGAAGAAGAGTTCCACATCGCCGGGGGCTGCGAGGACACCGATGAGGCGCTGCGGCGAATCCAGAAGATTTCCAGGGCGACGCTGGTGGTCAAGCGCGGGCCGCTCGGCTGCAGCGTGCACAAGGGATCTGCGTCGTTCCATCAGAAAGGCTTTGCGGTCGAAGTCTTCAACATCCTCGGAGCCGGAGACGGCTTCGCGGCCGGCTTCCTGTCGGGCTGGCTGAAGGCAAAGCCCCTCGAGGAATGCGCGCGCCGCGCCAACGCGTGCGGCGCGCTCGTCGTCTCGCGCCACGGCTGCGCGCCCGCGATGCCCTCGGGCGCGGAGCTCGAGCTTTTCCTCTCGAGCGGCGACTGGCCGTTCCGGCTGCGCGAGTCCGCGGCCCTCGAGGAAGTGCACCGCAAGACGGCCGGCCGGCGCGCCTGGCCCGAGGTGCTCGCGCTCGCGTTCGATCATCGCAGGCAGCTCGAGGAGCTCGGCGCGCGCGAGAAGATCGTCGTGTTCAAGAAGCTGATCGCAAGGGCCATCCAGCGTTTTCCCGGGGCAGGATGCATCGTCGACGAGCGCTACGGCGAGGAGGCGCTGTTCGCGCTCACCGGCAAACGGATGTGGCTCGCGCGCCCGGTCGAGGTCCCCGGCAGCCGGCCGCTCGAGTTCGAAGCGGGCGCGAACATCGCGGCGGCGCTGCGCGCCTGGCCCGCCGAGCACGTCGTCAAGTGCCTTTCCCTGTCCCCGGCCGACGATCTTCCCCGGCTGAAGGTGCTTCATGAAGCCTGCATCGCCACCGGGCACGAGCTGCTGATCGAGCTCGTCACGCAGAACCCGCCGCTCGCGGAAATCTACGCCGCCGGCATCAAGCCCGACTGGTGGAAGCTCGCCTCACCTGAAACGGACAAAGCGTGGGCAGTGATCGAGCAGGTTATTCAGAGAGAAGACCCCTATTGCCGCGGGGTGCTGCTGCTGGGCAAGGAAGCGAGCGAGGACGAGCTCGAGCGCGGCTTCGCGGCGGCCGCGCGCCACCCGGTGTGCAAGGGCTTCGCGGTCGGGCGCTCGATCTTCATGGACGCGGCGCGGCTCTGGTTTGCCAACAGGATCACCGATCAGGAGGTGATCTCGCGGGTGCAGAAGAACTATTCGAGCCTGGTCGCCGCATGGCGGAAAGCGAGGCAAGCATGCAAAGAATCGGTTTCATAGGCCTCGGCCTGATGGGCCACGGCATGGCCAGGAACCTTCTCAGGAAGGGCCATCCGCTGTCGTTCCTGGTGCACCGCAACCGTTCCAACCTCGCCGATTTGCTGCAGCTGAAAGCCAGGGAACTGCCCAGTCCGAAAGAGCTGATCTGGAATTGCGACACGGTGATCCTGTGCGTGACGGGGACGCCGCAGGTCGAGGCGAACGTGTACGGCGGCTTGCTTGACGGTGCCAGGAAAGGCCAGGTCGTCATCGACTGCTCGACCTCGATCCCGGAATCCACCGACCGCATCCGCGCCGACTTCGAGAAGAAAGGCGTGCGCTTCGTCGACGCGCCGCTCGCGCGCACGCCGCAGCACGCCGAGGAAGGCAAGCTCAACTGCATGGTCGGCGCCGACCCGCAGACTTTCGCCGAGGTGAAGCCGCTGCTCGAGAAGTTCTGCGAGAACATCTTCCACGTCGGCGGCCCGGGCAGCGGGCACAGGATCAAGCTGGTCTACAACTTCGTCGCCATGGCGCACGCCGCCGTGTGCTGCGAGTCGCTCGCCGCCTGCGCGAGAGTCGGCATTTCCCTCGAAAGCTTCTTCCAGCTGGTCTCGGCCGGCGGCGCGAACTCGAACATGTTCCAGATGCTCGTGCCGAAGGCGCTCAAGGGCGACCTCACGGGCCTCATGTTCACGCTCGGCAATGCGAAGAAGGACATCGGCTACTACCAGCAGATGGTGGCGGGAGCTCCGCTCGCGGGTCCCATGGGGTCCGCGCTCCACCAGGTGCTGGTGCAGGCGAACGCGCTCGGCCTCGGCGAGAAGTTCGTCCCGTCTTTGATCGAGGCCTACGAGAGGGTCAACGGACTGACAGTCGTCAAACGGTGAAGGAGGAAGCCATGAAACGGAGGAAGCTGTTGCAGATGCTGGCCGCGGGCGCGGCGTTCTACGGCCCGTGGAAGGTGCACCACGCGTGGGCGCAGGCCGGGCAGAAGAAGCCGCTCGTCATCGGCCTCACCATGGACGCGAGCGGGCAGTTCGGCGCGAGCGGCATGGACGAGCGCCTCGGCGCGATGCTCGCGATCCGCGAGTTCAACGAGAAGGGCGGCGTGCTCGGGCGCCGCATCGAGGCGCTGCACATGGACACCGAGACCACGCCGGCCACCGGCTCGCGCATCGCCGAGCGCATGATCACGCGCAACGAAGCCGCTTTCCTGATCGGCGCGGTGCACTCGGGCGTGGCCAACGCCATCTCGCAGGTGGCGCAGAAATACGGCACCGTGTTCTTCAACACCAACTCGAGCTCGCCCACCGAGGCGGGGCGCGACTGCCACCGCGTCAAGTTCGTGTGGGACGGCAACGGCACCAACTTCGCGCACGCGATCGTCAAGAACGCGATGCGGGTGAACGGCAAGAACTGGCTGCTGCTCACCAACGACTACGTCTGGGGCCACAACACCTCGAAGTCGACGCGCGCGCTGGTCGAGGCGAACGGCGGCAAGGTGGTGGAGGAGCTGATGGTGCCGCAGAACACGCGCGACTTCAGCTCGTTCCTGCTCAAGATCCAGCAGATCAAGCCGCAGGTGATCGCGGCCGCGGTCGGCGGCGACGACATCAAGGCGCTGCGCCAGCAGGTGGTGCAGACCAAGCTCGACCGCGCCTACGCCTGGATCAACAACCAGCAGGACTGGCCCGACGTCTACGGCCTCGGGCCGGAAGCGGTGTTCGGCGTGTTCGGCACGACCTGGTATTACCGGCTCGATCTGCCGGGGGTAAAGGAGTTCGTCGCCAAGTACCAGAAGACCTACCCCGGCGTGCAGATCAAGGTGCCCGGCAACGTGTTCCTGAACGGCTACCTCGCCACGCGCGAGCTGCTCCGGGTGGTGGAGGAAGCGGGCTCGACCAACAACCTCGCGGTGATCAAGAAGCTCGAAGGCCGCAAGATGAGCGCGCGCGAGCGCATGCAGCACCACGACGCGTGGATCGACCCGGTCACGCACCAGGTGCAGCAGACGATCTACATGGCGAGCTACAACGACAAGCCGGCCGAAAGGGACGACATCTTCAAGATCCTGGCGAACGTGCCGCCGCAGGAGGTCGCCGACCAGGACGCGCCGAAGGCCTGCAAGCTGGAGTCGTACGAGTCCACTCCTTCCTACGAAGCGTAGGTGGAATTTGTCCTCAACCTCCTCCCTCACCTCCTCAACGGCATAAGCCTGGGGCTGCTGTTCGCCCTGATCGCCCTGGGCTTCATGCTGATCGTGGGGGTGATGGAGGTGATCAACCTCGCGCACGGCTCGCTGTTCGCGCTCGGCGCCTATGTCTGCATTTTTCTGCTCGGTCAGAAGTTCCCTTTCTACGCGGCCATTCTGCTCGCGCCTTTGCTCGTGGCGCTGGTCGGCATGGCGCTCGAAGTGTGCATGCGGCGCACCTACGGCAAGGACGCGCTCTACGGCCTGCTCCTCACCTTCGGTGCGGCGCTCGTGATCGAGGAGATCATCCGGGTCGTCTGGGGCTCGGGCGAGAAGCAGCTCCTTCCGCCGCCCGAGCTTTCCGGCGCGATGGTGGTCGGCGGCCTGATCTACGCCAAGTACCGGCTGTACGCCAGCCTGGCGGCGATCGGCCTGATTCTCCTGCTCTGGCTGTTTCTCGAGAAAACGCCGTACGGCGCCATGATCAAGGCCGGCGCGCACGATTCGGAGATGGTGCGCGCGCTCGGCATCAATCTCACGCGGCTGCGGCTTTTCGTGTTCGCGCTCGGCACCGCGCTCGCCGCGGCAGCCGGCATCGTGCTCGCGCCGATCTGGGGAGTGCGCCCGCACATGGGCGTCGACGCGGTGGTGCCCGCGTTCCTCATCATCGTGCTCGGCGGCGTCGGCAGCTTCTGGGGCGCGGTGCTCGCCGGCATCATGGTCGGCGTGGTGGTCGGCGTCACCGGCGCCTACGCCTCCGAGTGGTCGCTCCTTTCGATGTACCTGCTCCTCATCGCGCTGGTAACCTTCCGGGCAAGGGGATTGTTCGGCAAGAAGACCGCGCTTGAAAACTGAGACCCTGAAAGGCAGGACCGCCGTCGTCACCGGCGCCGCCGGCACCATGGGCCGTGCGGTCGTTTCATTCCTGAAGGAAGACGGACTGAACGTGGTCGGCCTGGACCTGAAGGGGGACTGCGTTCATTGCGACATCTCGGACCCTGATTCCATAAGAAAGACCATAAAGCAGGTCGGACCCGTGGATGTGCTGGTGAACAACGCGGGCATCCTCTCCAACAACAAGGTCGAAGCAACGACCCCCGAGGAATGGCGCGCGGTGCTCGCCGCCAACCTCGACGGCGCGTTCTACCTCGCGCGCGAGGTGGTTCCGGGGATGAAGGCGCGGCGCTGGGGGCGCATCGTCAACACCTGCTCGCTCGCCGCGAAGACCGGCGGCCTGACCGCGGGCACGGCGTATGCGGTGTCGAAAGGCGCGCTCACCTCGCTCACGTTCTCGCTCGCGCGCGAGCTTGCGCCCTTCGGCGTCACGGTGAACGGCATCTCGCCCGCCTACGTGAAGACCCCGATGGTCACCGAGCAGCTCACCGAGGCGCAGCGGCAGGCGCTGATTGCCCAGATCCCGGTCGGGCGCTTCTGCGAGCCCGAGGAGTTCGCGCACGTGGTGCGCTTCCTCGTCTCGCCGCTCGCCGGCTTCATCACCGGCGAGATCGTCGACCTCAACGGCGGCCTG
>DATIGR010000166.1:0-8501 GCA_035454645.1 Burkholderiales bacterium | reverse complement strand
TCCACGGGTCGTGGCCGGCGTCGATGTCCTGGCGGATCTGGTCGACCAGGATCACCGAGTTGCGCATGATCATGCCGAAGAGCGCGATGATGCCGAGCTGGGCGACGAATCCCATCGGCGCCCGGAACGCGAGCAGCGCGCCCACCACCCCGATCATGCCGAGCGGCGCTGTGAGCACCACCATCGCCGTCTTCGAGAAGCTTTGCAGCTGCAGCATCAGCAGCGTCACCACGACCAGGATCATGATCGGGAACACGGCCTGGATCGCGCCCTCGTTGATCCGGCTCTCGTACCACGAGCCGCCCGCGTCGAGGTAGTAGCCGGCGGGAAGACGGGCGCGGATCTCATCCATTTTCGGGAACAAGGCTTTCGTGACGTCGGGTGCCTGCACGCCGTCGACCACGTCGGCGCGCACCGTCACGGTCGGCAGCCGGTTGCGCCGCCAGGAGCGCGCCTCTTCGAGCGCGAGCTCGACGCGCGCCACCTGCGCCACCGGCACGAACTTGCCCGAAGGCGTGTAGAGGTTGACGTCGGCCACCGCGCCCGCGAGGGTGCGCTCGTCCTGCTGCGCGCGCGCCACGACCTCGATCGTGCGGTCGCCTTCCCGGTACTCGGTGATGGCAACCCCGGAAAGAGTCGACGCAAGCGCCTGGCGGATCTGCACGCTGGTGAGGCCGAGGGCGCGCGCCTTGTCCTGGTCGACGACGAGCTTCAGCGCACGCTGGCGCTCGTACCAGTCGAGGTTGACGTCCACCGTTGCCGGGTGCTGGCGCACCACGTCGGCCGCCTCGCGGGCGTAGGCCGCCACGCGCTCGGGATCTTCGCCGCTGACACGGAACTGCACCGGGTAGCCGACCGGGGGCCCATTGGGCAGGCGCTCGATGCGCGCCCGCAGCTCGGGGAAATCGCGCTCGAACGTGGAGCGCAGGCGCGCCATCGCGCGCTCGCGCGCCCTGGAATCGCGCGCCAGCGCGACGATCTCGGCGTAGTTCGGCGAGCTGAACTCCTCCTGCACGAGCGGCAGGTAGAAGCGCGGGCTCGACTGACCGACGTAGGCGGTGTACTGGACGATATCCTCGTCGGCGGCGAGGAAGCGCTCGACCTTCCTTACGTTCGCCTCGGTGACCGCGAAGCTCGAGTCCTCGGCGTGCCGCAGGCTGATGATCATCTCCGGCCGGTTGGAGCTCGGGAAGAACTGCTTCGGCACGAACTGGAACCCCCAGATCGACACCGCGAACACCGCGACGGTCGCCGCGATCGTGGCCCAGCGGTGCTCGATGCACCAGTCGACCAGCGACCGGAAGCGCCGGTAGAAATAGGTGTCGTATCCCGCATGCTCGGATTTCTTCTCCTTGAGAAGTATCGTTCCGAGGTAAGGCGTGAAGGTCACCGCCACCACCCACGAGGCGACCAGCGCGATCAGCGTCACCCAGAAGATCGCGTTGGTGTACTCGGAGGCGACCGCGCGCGAGAGCCCGATCGGCATGAAACCGGCCGCGGTGATCAGCGTGCCGGTGAGCATCGGGAAGGCGGTGCTGCGGTAGGCAAACCCGGCCGCGCGCAGCTTGTCGTAGCCCTCCTCGAGCTTGCGCGCCATCATCTCGACCGCGATCATGGCGTCGTCGACCAGCAGGCCGAGCGAGATGATGAGCGCGCCGAACGAGATGCGGTGCAGCTCGATGCCGGCGATGCTCATGCCGAGGAAGGTGATCGCGAGCACGACCGGGATGGTCAGCGCGACGACCAGCCCGGTGCGCAACCCGAGCGACAGGAAGCTCACCGCAAGGACGATCGCGCCCGCCTCCGCGAGCGAGCGGTTGAACTCGGCCGCCGAGCGGCGCACGACCTGCGGCTGGTCGGCCACGGTAGCGATGTCGATGCCGACCGGCAGCTGCGCCTGCAGGCGCTTCACCGCCGCATCGATGCCGCGGCCGAGCGCCACCACGTCGCCGCCGCGGCGCATGGTGACCGCGACGCCGATCACCTCGCGCCCCTGGTGGCGCATCTTCGCGGTGGGCGGATCGGCGTAGCCGCGGCGCACCGTGGCGACGTCGCCGACCCGGAAGCTGCGGCCGTTCACGCGCAGCGCCACCGACTCGATCGCCTCGACCGACTCGAAGCCGCCCGTGACTCGCACCTGCAGGTTCGCCTGGTCGCTATGCACGCGCCCGGCGGCCGCCACCTGGTTCTGCTGCGCGAGCACGCCGAACAGGCTCTGCGGGTCGACGCCGAGCGCGGCGAGCTTCTTGTGCGAGAACTCCACCCAGATCTTTTCGTCCTGCACGCCGAGCAGGTCGGCCTTCTCCACGCCGGGCACGCGCAGGATCTCGGCGCGCAGCAGGTCGGCGTAGGTCTTGACGTCGGCATAGCCGAAGCCCTCGCCCGAGAGCGCGTAGATGTTGGAGTAGGTGTCGCCGAACTCGTCGTTGAAGAACGGCCCGATCACCCCGGCGGGGAGCTGGGCGCGGATGTCGGCGACTTTCTTGCGCACCTGGTACCAGGTGTAGTCGACGTCGAACGCGCGCGTCGAGCCGAGCAGGTTGACGAAGATCACCGACTCGCCCGGCTTGGAGTAGCTGCGCACGTAGTCGAGGTTGGGCGTGTCCTGGAGCTTGCGCTCGATGCGGTCGGTGACCTGCTGCTCGATCTCTTCCGCGGTCGCGCCCGGCCAGAGCACGCGCACCACCATCAGCTTGAACTTGAACTCGGGCTCTTCCTTGAGCCCGAGCGTCGCGTAGGCGAGCGCCCCCGCCGCGGTGAAGAGGATGAGGAAGAAGAGCGTGAGCGAGCGGTGCCTGACCGCCCACTCCGACAGGTTGAAGCCCGTGCTCATGGGTTGTTGGCGAGCTTCGGTCCTTCGGCGAGCGCGACCCGCTGGCCATCAGCGAGGCGCTGCACGCCGGCGGTCACGACTCGCTCGCCGGGCTGCAGCCCTTCGGTGATGGTCACCGCGTTGCCCGCCACCTCGCCCGTGACGACCTCGACCAGCCGCACCTGGTCGCCCTCGATCACCCAGACCGCCGGGCGGCCGCCGCGGTGAAACAGCGCGCTCAGCGGGACCTGCGGCAGCGCCTCGCCGGCTGCGCGCACGCGCAGCTCCGCGCTCATGCCGATCGCCAGATCGCCGTCCTCCTGGAGCGCGATGCGCGCGGCGTAAGTCCGGCTCGCGGGATCGGCCACCGGCGAGAGCTCGCGCAGCTTCCCGCGGTAGCTCTTGCCCGGCGCGGCCCAGAGACGAATTTCGTATTGGCTTGCCCTTCTGAAGGCTTCCAGCCGGTGCTCCGGCACGCTCACGGCGACCTCGAGCTCCTCGGGGCGCGCGAGGCGCGCCACGGTCTGCCCGGCGGCGAGCACCTGTCCGGCTTCGGCCTCGAGCGCGGTGATCACGCCGGCGTGCGGCGCGGCGAGCCGCGTGTATCCGACCTGGTTCGCCGCCTGCGAGGCCTGCGCGCGCGCCGCCGCCACCTGCTCGCGGGCCTGGTGCGCCTGAGCCGCGCGCCGGTCGTACTCGGCCTGGCTGATGAAGTTGCGCGCCCGGAGCTCCGCGAAGCGCCTGAGGTCGGCCTCCGCGAGCGCCGCCTGGGACTCGGCCTGCGCGAGGGCTGCGCGGGCCGACGAAACGGCGAGCTCGGCGTCGCGCGCGTCGAGCGTCGCCACGGGCTCGCCGGCTCGCACCCGGCTCCCGACCTCGACATTGCGCGCGAGCATCTGGCCGGGGAGGCGGAACGAGAGCCGCGTCTCGTAGCGGGCGCGCACTTCGCCCGAAAGCACCCATTCTTCGCCGCCGTTCTGGGCGACGAGGGTGCTGCGCACCGGGCGCGGCGCCTCGGACTTCGGTTGGTCCGGCGCGCAGCCGGCGACGAGCAGCGTTGCGGTACCGATGAGGAGAAGCGTTCTCATGAGGGCCTCTTTTCGATTGCGTTTTCCCACAGGGTTCGGATGGCGGCGGTGGCTTCCGCCGGGTATTCGGCGACGAAGGCGCGCGCGAGCTTGGGGTCGAGCAGGTGCTTGTAGCGCTCGGTGCCCATGCAGCCTTTCAGCTGCCACAGGCCCACCGCGAGCGCGTAGCTGGCGTTGAGGAGCCGCGTGCTCTCCCCGGCCGGGAGGCCGAAGCGCGCGTCGAGCGCCTCGCCCGCGGCGAGCAGGCTCTGGCCGAGGTGCATCTTGAAGGCGAGCGCCGACTGCGGCGGGACGGCGCGCTCGGTGAGGCCGATCACGAGCGAGCCGAGCGAAAGCCGCACCGGCTGCTCGATGATCTCCTTTCGGCCGAGGGCGAGCAGGTCCTCCACGGTGAAGGGCCGCTTCGAGTCGAGCGCCGCCTGCAGCTTGTCGAAGAAGGCGGCCATGTGGCGCTCATGCAGCCCGACCAGCACCTCTTCCTTGCTGGGGAAGTACAGGTAGAGCGTTCCCTTCGCGACCCCGGCGGCCGCGGCGAGCTCGTCCATGCTGGCGAGCGCCTCGGGGCGGGTGCGGAACAGGCGCTCGGCGGCGTCGAGAATCTCGTGCCGGCGCTCGAGCTTGTCTTCGGCGCGTACCGCGCGCGTCCGGGTGGCCATGGCCGGCTTTATAAATGACCGCCGGTCATTTACGTTACAGGTGTAATGCCGCCTTTGAATGGCGCTACCATTGACATCTCGCAGGGGTCCTGTCCCGGAGGGTCCGGGGCGGGTGAGAGAGACCCTTTGAACCTGATGCGGGTAATGCCGCCGAAGGAAGCGCCATGAACGCCAATCCCAAGTTCCTAGCCGCCACCGCGCACGTCGACGAGGCCGCGGTCCAGCCGCTGCCGAATTCCCGCAAGATCTACGTGGGGTCCCTGCGCGTGCCGATGCGCGAGATCTCGCAAAGCGGGGGCAACCCCCCGATCGCGGTCTACGACACCTCCGGGCTCTACACCGACCCCGCCGCGAGGATCGATATCCGGAAGGGCCTGCCCGCGCTCCGCGAAGCCTGGATCCAGCAAAGGAGCGATTCCGTCCTTCTCGACGGCCCCACCTCCGCCTACGGCAGAAAGCGCCTGGAAGATCCGAACCTGGCGGAGCTGCGCTTCGATCTGCGTCGAAAACCCAGAAAAGGCAGGTGCGTGACGCAGATGCATTACGCCCGGCGAGGGATCATCACGCCGGAGATGGAATTCATCGCCACGCGCGAGAACCAGAGAATGGTCGAGGGCTTGGGGTTTCAACATCCCGGGGAGTCATTCGGCGCCAGGCTTCCCAGGCTGATCACCGCGGAGTTCGTCCGCGACGAGGTCGCCCGAGGCCGCGCCATCATCCCGGCGAACATCAACCACCCGGAAACCGAGCCGATGATCATCGGGCGCAACTTCCTGGTGAAGATCAACTGCAACATCGGCAACAGCGCGGTCACCTCGTCGATCGGCGAGGAGGTCGACAAGATGACCTGGGCGATCCGCTGGGGCGCCGATACGGTGATGGATCTCTCGACCGGCAAGCACATCCACGAGACGCGCGAGTGGATCATCCGCAACAGCCCGGTGCCGATCGGCACGGTGCCGATCTACCAGGCGCTCGAGAAAGTGAACGGCAAGGCCGAGGAGCTCACCTGGGAGATCTTCCGCGATACGCTGATCGAGCAGGCGGAGCAGGGCGTCGATTACTTCACCATCCACGCCGGCGTGCGGCTGCCGTTCATCCCGCTCACCGCGAACCGCATGACGGGAATCGTGTCGCGCGGCGGCTCGATCATGGCGAAGTGGTGCCTCGCGCACCACGAGGAGAGCTTCCTCTACACGCATTTCGAGGAGATCTGCGAGATCATGGCCGCGTACGACGTGTCGTTCTCGCTCGGAGACGGCCTGCGCCCCGGCTCGGTCCACGACGCGAACGACGAAGCGCAGATCGCCGAATTGCGGACCCTGGGCGAGCTCACGAAGACGGCGTGGAAGCACGACTGCCAGGTGATGATCGAGGGCCCGGGCCACGTGCCGATGCAGCTCATCAGGGAGAACATGGAGCTGCAGCTCAAGTACTGCGACGAGGCGCCGTTCTACACGCTCGGGCCGCTCACCACCGACATCGCGCCGGGCTACGACCACATCACGAGCGCGATCGGCGCGGCGATGATCGGCTGGTACGGCACGGCGATGCTGTGCTACGTGACGCCCAAGGAGCACCTCGGGCTGCCGAACAAGAAGGACGTCAAGGACGGCATCATGGCCTACAAGATCGCGGCGCACGCCGCCGACCTCGCCAAGGGCCATCCCGGCGCGCAGCTGCGCGACAACGCGCTGTCCAAGGCGCGCTTCGAGTTTCGCTGGCAGGACCAGTTCAACCTCGGGCTCGACCCCGATACCGCAAGGGAGTTCCACGACGAGACCCTGCCGCAGGAAGGCGCCAAGGTGGCCCACTTCTGCTCGATGTGCGGGCCGCACTTCTGCTCGATGAAGATCACTCAGGACGTGCGCGACTACGTCGAGAAGGGCATGAAAGAGAAGGCGGTCGAGTTCGTGAAGAAGGGCGGCGAGATCTACAGCAAGACCTAAACCAAAATCAGGGACAGACCACGTTTTTCACTATGCGACGCTGCGAAAAACGTGGTCTGTCCCTGATTTTCAGGCTCTGATGGAAGGCCTCGCGGCTGTCGCCAAGATCGCGCTCGTCGTCGCGGTCGCCTTTCCGCTGCTCATGTATTTTGCGCAGGACGGCCTCATCTTCCATCCCCAGCCGCTGAGCGACGAGCGGCGCGCCGCGATCGCCGCTCGCGGCGTCGCCGAGAGCCTCTTCATCGAAGGAAAGGAGGCTCGGCTGCACGCCTGGCACGTCAAGGGCGAGCCGCTCGTCATGTACTTCGGCGGCAACGCCGAGGAGGTGTCGTGGATGCTGCAGGAAGCGGCCGCGCGCTCTCCCGGGACAGGCTGGCTCCTCGTCGACTACCGCGGCTACGGCTCGAGCGGCGGCTCGCCTTCCGAAAGGGTTCTCGTCGAGGATGCGCTCAGGTGGTACGACCAGATGTCATCGCGGTACAAGACCATCTATGTCTTCGGCCGCAGCCTCGGCAGCGGCGTGGCAGTTCAGCTCGCGGCGCAGCGGCCGATCGCCGGCGTGATCCTGGTCGCGCCCTTCGACAGCCTCGTGGAGCTGGGCAAGCGCTACTACCCGTTCCTTCCGGTCAGCTGGATGCTCAAGCACCGCTTCGACTCGGTGAGCCTCGCGCCCGCCATCAAGTCGCCGCTTCTTTGCATCGTCGCCACTGCCGACGAGATCATCCCGGCCGAGCATTCGAAGCGCCTGTACGACGCCTGGGGCGGGGAAAAGCGCTGGGTGGGGCTCGAGGGCGCCGGGCACAACAGCACCGACGACGCGGCGAATTACTGGCCGAGCATCAGGAAGTTCCTCGGTGAAAAATCTTCTTGACGCCCTCGTCCTGGGCGTCGTCGAGGGGCTCACCGAGTTCCTGCCGGTCTCGAGCACCGGGCACCTGATCCTCGCCGGCGATCTCCTCGACTTTGTCCATCCCGGCCGGGAAGCGTTCTACATCGCGATCCAGACCGGGGCGATGCTCTCCGTGGTGTGGGAATATCGCGCGCGGTTTTTCCGGGTCGATCCTCGGCTGTGGCGCAATCTCCTGGTCGCCTTTCTGCCGGCCGCGGTCGTCGGCTTGCTCGCGGGAGGGCTGATCAAGAGCTACCTGTTCAAACCGGTCCCGGTCGCCTTCGCTTTCATCATCGGCGGCCTCATCATCCTGTGGGTGGACCGGGGCAATCGGACGGCGCGAGTCGAAAGCACCCAGGAGATGAGCGCGCTCGATGCGCTCAAGGTGGGACTCGCCCAGTGCTTCGCACTGATCCCGGGCACGTCGCGCTCGGGCGCAACGATCATCGGGGGCATGCTCTTCGGCCTGTCGCGCAAGGCGGCCACCGAGTTCTCGTTTTTTCTTGCCGTGCCGACGCTGATCGTCGCGGGACTCTACGATTCGTGGAACAACCGGCATCTCTTCGCCATAGAGGACGCGGGCATGTGGGCGATCGGCCTGGTGGTCTCGTTCATCTCGGCTTTCCTCGTGATCCGCTGGCTCATCCGCTACGTCGCGACCCACGACTTCCGCTGGTTCGCCTGGTACCGGATCGCCTTCGGCGTGGTCGTGCTGCTCACCGCCGCCACCGGCGCGGTGAACTGGACTTCTATGTGACAAACGCAATTCGGGGTCAGGGCCACAAATCGCTAACGCAATTCGGGGCCAGGGCCACGATTCGTTTTTACGTACGTGAAAACTGAATCGTGGCCCTGGCCCCGAATTGCGTTAGCGAGTCGTTACCCTGACCCCGAATTCGTCAGCTCTGGATCCAGGGTAGTCCTGCCTTGCGCCAGCCGCCCACCGTGCTGCGGTGCTGCTCGGCGTCCTTGTCGCCCTCGAAGCCTTCGAGGACGTTGTAGGCCTCTTTCCAGCCGGCGCGGGTGGCAGCCTCGGCGGCGGAGTGCGAGCGCGCGCCGGAGCGGCAGATGAACATGACGGGCTGGTCCTTGGGGACGGCGTCAGCC
>DATIGR010000165.1:0-18575 GCA_035454645.1 Burkholderiales bacterium | reverse complement strand
GCGTTTCCGGGCAAGTTCGTTCATGTTGTCCTCAAGCGGGCAATGCGCATCGCCGCCGGCGGGTGGGAGTCATAGTAGGCCGAGTGCAGCGGGTCCGGCGTGAGCGTCGCCGAGTTGTCGTGGTAGAGCTTGAGCAGCGCGCGCACGAGCTCGGCGGCATCCGCGTTGGCGGCCGCATAGCGGTCGGCCGCGTATTCGTTCCTGCGCGACAACAGCGAGAGCAGCGGCTGCGCGAAGAAGGTGAACTCGGGGACGACCAGCATGAAGAGCAGAAGCGCCACCGGCAGCGTCGCGGTCTGCATGCCGAGGCCCTGATAGAACCACGGCTCGCCGGCGAGCACGCCGAGCGCGAGAAGCAGCGCGAAGCTGAGCGCCCAGCTGAGCGCCATGCCCTTGACGATGTGGCGCAGCTTGTAGTGGCCGAGCTCGTGCGCGAGCACCGCCTCGACCTCGGCGGGCTGCAGGCGCGAGACCAGCGTATCGAACAGAACGATGCGCTTCGCGGCGCCGAACCCGGCGAAGAACGCGTTGCCGTGCGACGAGCGCTTCGAGCCGTCCATGACGTAGAGGCCGCGCGAGCGGAACCCGGTGCGGCTCAAGAGCTGCTCGATGCGCCCGGCGAGCGCCGGATCCTCGAGCCGCGAGAACTTGTTGAACAGCGGCATCACCACCGCCGGGTAGATCATCTGCAGGAACAGCGAGTAGGCGACCAGCACGAGCCAGACATGGAGCCACCAGAAAGCGCCCGCCGCGAGCATCAGCCACAGCACGACGAGAAGCAGCGGCACGCCGAGAACCGCGCCGACCGCGAGGCCCTTGACGAGGTCGATGACGAAAAGCTTCCAGGTCATGCGATTGAAGCCGAAGCGCTCCTCGATCACGAAGATGCGGTACAGGGAGAACGGCAAGCCGAGCGCGCTCTTGATGAGCAGCACCGACAGGATGAGCGCCGTCCCGTGCCAGATCGCGTCGGGCGCGAAAGCACGCTGCCACAGGTCGGAGAGCCACTGCAGGCCGCCGCCCAGCGTGAGCGCGAGCAGGATCAGCGCGTCGAGCACGGTATCGAAGATGCCGAGGCGCGCCTTGGCGACGGTGTAGTCGGCGGCCTTCTGGTGCGCCGCGAGCGGGATCGAGTCGGCGAACATGCCGGGGACCGCTTCGCGATGCGAGCGCACGTGGCGGATCTGGCGCCGCACGAGCCACAGCCGCGTGGAGGTTGCCGCGGCCAGCACCGCGAGGAAGATCCCCGTAAACACCATGAGAGAATAAGCCATGGCTGCCGATCCGAACAACCTCATCTGGATCGACATGGAGATGACCGGGCTGCAGCCCGACGCCGACCGCGTCATCGAGATCGCGATGCTCGTCACCGACCCCCAGCTCAACGTGGTCGCGACCGGCCCGGTGCTCGTCGTGCACCAGCCCGACGAGGTGCTCGACGCGATGGACACCTGGAACAAGGCCACGCACGCGAAGACCGGCCTGATCGAGCGCGTGCGCGCCTCGAGCCTGAGCGAGTCCGACGTCGAGCGCCAGGCGCTCGAGTTCCTCGCGGCGCACGTGCCGGCGAGCGTCTCGCCGATGTGCGGCAACTCGATCTGCCAGGACCGGCGCTTCCTCGCGCGCTGGATGCCGCGGCTCGAGGCGCACTTCCACTACCGCAACCTCGACGTCTCGACGCTGAAGGAGCTCGCGCGGCGCTGGAAGCCCGAGCTGAAGGCGTTCTCGAAAGAGGGCAAGCACGAGGCGCTCGCCGACATCCTCGAGTCGCTCGAGGAGCTCAAGTTCTACCGCAAGACCGTGATGACGATCTAGCTCGACCAGAATCGGGGTCTGACCCCGATTTTCTATTCCACCTCGACGATCACCTCGATCTCGACCGGGATGCCCATCGGCAGCGAGCCCATGCCGACCGCCGAGCGCGCGTGCTTCCCCTTGTCGCCGAGCACCTGGACAAAGAGGTCCGAGCAGCCGTTGATCACCTTCGGGTGGTCCTCGAACTCGGGCGCGGCGTTGACCATGCCGAGCACTTTCACCACGCGCTTCACCTTGTCGAGGCTGCCGAGCTCGGCGCGCATCACCGCGAGCAGGTCGAGGCCGACGCTGCGCGCGTGCTGGTACGCCTGCTCGACCGTGTAGTCGCGTCCGACCTTGCCCTTCGGGCGCTTGCCGTCGGGCCCGGGGCGCGGGCCCTTGCCCGCGAGGTAAAGGAGGTTTCCGGTGCGCACCGCGTTGACGTAGTTTGCGACCGGCGCCGACACGGCGCCGAGGTCGATGTTCAGCTCCTTGAGACGCTGCTCCGCGCTCACGCTAGCGCCCGGGGTTCGTGTCGGGCGGATAGGGCGAAGTGCGCGAGCCGGAGCGCGGAATCTCTTCGACCTTGCGCGCATCCGCGCCGAGAGAAGGCAGGCCGCCCGCGTCCTGCGGCTCTGCCGGTCCGAACCTGATCCGCGGCCGGGCCGACACGGCCGGGTCTTCCAGCTTGAGGTTGAGGCTCGTGCCCGGCTCCGCCGGCGGCTGCTGCGGCGCCTGCGCGGGAGAAGGCGCCGGCGCCGGCGCCTGGGCCAGCGCTAGGTCCCCCGTGGCGAAAGCACCGTAAACGGCGAATAGCGCGAGAGCGGCTTTCATACCGGCACCACCTTGCCGGGGTTCATCAGGTTGTCGGGATCGAGAAGCTGCTTGATGTCGCGCATGATCGAGATCACGTCCTCGCCCAGCTCCTTGCGCAGGTAGGGCTGCTTGCCGATGCCGACGCCGTGCTCGCCGGTGCAGGTGCCTTCCATCGCGAGCGCCCGCTCGACGACGCGCACGTTGATCGCCTTCGCCTCCTCGATCTCGGCCGGCTTCCCCGGATCGATCAGGATGACGAGGTGGAAGTTGCCGTCGCCGACGTGGCCGAAAAGCGGCACCGGCAGCGAGGCGCGCGCGATGTCCTTCGCGGTCTCGGTGACGCACTCCGCGAGGCGCGAGATCGGCACGCACACGTCGGTCGAGAGCGCGCGCGAGCCGGGCTTGAGCTGCAGGCAGGCGAAGTACGCGTTGTGGCGCGCTTCCCAGAGCTTGGAGCGCTCCTCCTGCTTCGTCGCCCACTGGAAGTCGAGGCCGCCGTGCTCGCGCGCGATGTCCTGCACCGCTTTCGCCTGCTCGACGACCGCGGCGGCGCTGCCGTGGAACTCGAGGAACAGGGTGGGCGACTCGGGGTAGGCGGTCTTGTTGTGCCGGTTGAGGGCCGCCATGGTGGTGGCGCACAGGAGCTCGCTGCGAGCGATCGGGATGCCCGCCTGCAGCGTCTCGATCACGGTGTTCGCCGCGCCCTCGATGTCCGGGAAGGCGCACACCGCGGCCGACATCGCCTCCTGCACCGGGTGCAGCTTCACCGTCACCTCGGTGATGATGCCGAGCGTGCCCTCGGAGCCGACGAACAGCCGCGTCAGGTCGTAGCCGGCGGCCGACTTCTTGGCGCGGCGCGCGGTCTGGATGATGCGCCCGTCGGGCAGCACCACCTTGAGCGAAAGCACGTTCTCGCGCATCGTGCCGTAGCGCACGGCGTTCGTTCCCGAGGCGCGCGTCGCGGCCATGCCGCCGAGCGTGGCGTCGGCGCCCGGGTCGATCGCGAAGAACAGGCCCGTGTGCTTGATGTGCTCGTTGAGCTGCTTGCGCGTCACGCCCGCCTGCACCACCGCGTCGAGATCCTTCTCGTGCACCGCGAGCACCTGGTTCATGCGCGACAGGTCGATCGACACGCCGCCCTGCACCGCGAGGATGTGACCCTCGAGCGAGGTGCCGACGCCGTAGGGGATCATCGGCACCCGATGCCGGCGGCAGATGTTCACCACGTCGCGCACCTCTTCGGTACTGGTGACAAAGCAGACTGCATCCGGGGGTGCGTACGGGAAATACGACTCGTCCTTGCCGTGGTGCTCGCGCACCGCGGCCGAGGTCGAGACGCGCTCCGCCCCGAGCAGCGCCTTCAGCTCGGCGACAACGGACTGATCGAATTCCCTGGCCTTGTTCATCCGGCTATTCTAGTTTGATCTCGCCGTCGAAGGGCACCTTCACGCCGAGGCTGGGGATCTCGAGCGTGCATTTGACCGGGACGGTCTCGCGGCCTTTCAGCTTGCCGGCCTGCATCGAGCGCTGCACGGCCTGCTCGATCTCGCGCTGCGAGTTCACGCCCACCATCTTGAGGAACTTGCGGATGCTGAGGTTGAAGGTCTCCTGGTCCATTAGCGCTCTCCTCGTTTTCCTTTCGACAGGATTCTATTGGCCAGCTCCTTGCCGAGCTCGACGCCGAACTGGTCGAAGCTGTTGATGTTCCAGAGCACCCCCTGGGTGAACACCTTGTGCTCGTACAGGGCCAGCAGGCGCCCGAGATTCCGGGGGGCGAGATTCTGAAAGAACAGGATGCTCGAGGGCCGGTTGCCGGGATATTGCCGGTGCGGCGGCAGCGCCGGGTCGTCGGTGCCGAACGCGAGCGCGTCGGCCTGGGCGCGCAGGTTCGCCGAAAGCGTGGCCTCGAGGCCGAAATCGATGAAATCCGCCGGCACGACGTGCGTCCCCTGGTGCAGGAGCTGGTGAAAGGAGTGCTGGCTCACCGTGCCTTCGCCGCCCCAGACGACGGGCGCGGTCGCATACTCCACCGTGCGCCCTTCGCGGTCGACGCGCTTGCCGTTCGACTCCATCTCGAGCTGCTGCAGGTAGGCGGGGAGCAGGCGCAGCGCGTTGCAGTAGGGCAGCACCGCGTGCGTCGGCGCGCCGAGAAAGTTCGCGTTCCACACGCCGGCGAGCGCCATCAGCACCGGGACGTTCTTCTCCAGCGGCTCGCGCGCGAAATGTCCGTCGATGTCGCTTCCACCCTCCAGGAATTGCTGAAAGGAATCGAAGCCGATCGCGCAGGCCGCGGCGAAGCCCGCCGCCGACCACACCGAGAAGCGCCCGCCGACCCAGTCCCACATCGGCAGGATGTCGCCGGCGCCGAAGGCCCGGGCGGCGTCGACGTTCGCGGTGACCGCAACGAAGCTCTTCGCGCCCCAGCGCTTCGCGGCCGCGGCGTTCGCCATCGTCTCCTGCGTGGTGAAGGTCTTCGACACGACCACGACCAGCGTCGCTGCCGGGTCGGCGCCGTCGAGCGCGCGCTCGAGGTCGCGCGGGTCGACATTGGCCGCGAAGCGCACGTCGAGCGTGCCGTCGCCCAGGGCGTCGGCGAGCAGGCGCGGCCCGAGGTCCGATCCGCCGGTTCCGAGATTGACGATGCGCGCGTAGGGTTTTCCGGTTCTCAGTTTCCCGCAGAGCTCCTTCATGCGGGCCAGCGTCTGCTTGACTTCGAGCGGCGCCGAGTCCCCCGCGCGCAGCGCCGTGTGCCAGGCGGGGCGCTTCTCGGTCGCGTTCACCTCGCTGCCCGCCAGGAGCGCCTCGCGCCACTCGGGGAAGCCGCGCTCGGCGGCAAGGTGCGCGAGAAGCCGCAGCGTCATCGCGCCCAGGCGCTGGCGCGAATAGTCGTAGCGCACGCCGGGCGCCTCGGCGGCGAACTGCTGTTCGCGAGCGCGATCGGCGGCGAACAGCTCGCGCAGGTGCACGCCGCGCCAGCTCTCGGCGTGCTGCGCGAGCCTCGCCCAGGACGGGCACCGGGAGGGAGAGAGGGTGTTCAAGAAGGAAATCTACTTCGAAAGGCGGTAGAGGCGATACCGCTCGGCGCGGTCGCCGGGCCGGCCGACGTCGGCGAGCTTCACCCAGCCGGCGCCCGGGCCGTCGAACTCGTGCTGCGGGCTTCCTTGCACGAGGAGCAGCGGGCAGGCGTGCGGCTTCACGATGTCGAGCGGACGCGCGCGGATACCCGCATGGTAGTCGAGCGCCGCCGCCTGCGACACGCCGAGCGACTTCTGCGCGATGCAGCCCGAGCCGACCGGCATCTTCGAGCGCAGCTGCAGCGCCACCGAGCGGTAGCTCTTCTGGTAGTCGGCCCACGGCATGAGCAGCATCGCGCCCGTGCCCCAGACGAGCACGATTCCCGCCGCCCAGCGCAGCAGGCTGCGCATCGGCGAGCGCGTGGTGAAGAACACGAGATAGACCCATGCCGCCGCGAGCAGCAGCGCGAACGCCACCTGCAGCACCTTGAGCTCGAGCACGAATCCGGGCGCGCTCTTGTAGAAGTTGTGGGCGAAGCGCTGCGGTACGCCGGTCAGCACGGCGAACCAGCAGAACCAGATGAGCGCTCCGAAGAACCCGAACCCGAGCACGCCGAACCAGTCGAGCGCGCCGGCCGCGCCGCGCCTGAGGACCAGGGTGCCCCGGCAGGCGAGCAGCGCGAGCGGCGCGAGCAGCGGCACGAGGTGTACGTCCTGCTGCGGCCCCCAGTAGGCCGCGGCCAGAAGCATGAGGAGCGTCGCCGCCGCGCTGACGAAGAGCTCGGGCTCGCGCCAGCGGCGGCGCAGCGACCACGCTGCCCACAGCGCGAGCGGCCACGCCGGCCAGGCGAACCAGCCTAGCGTGACCACGAACCAGCGCAGGTTGGCAAGCGGCTGGCCGAGCGGCTCCCAAGCGCTCGTGCGCCAGAGCTCGAACGCTTCGGGTGCGCGCCAGTAAAGGGCGAGCGGCCAGCTGACGGCAAGAAGCAAGCCGACCGCCAGGGAAACGAGCATGAAGATCAAGCCGCCCGGCGTGCGCCACTCGCGGCACGCCAGATGGGCCAGCGCGACGGCGATGAAAAGCGCGGCGGGCGCGGTCCATGCCGCCGACAGCACGGCGAGGCCGATCCCGGCGCCGAACGCCGCGCCCGCGCCGAGCGGCTGGCGCGCCGCGTGCGGCAGCGCGGCGAGCGCGCCGCAGAGCGCGGCGAGCGACGCGAGCTCGGGGAGCGCCTCGTGCGCGTGCACGATCAGCCCGACCGAGCCGAGCAGGACCAGCATCGCGGCCGAACCGCGCACGTGCCGATCCTCCGCCGGGCTCGCCCAGCCGCGCGCGGCGAGGTGGATGAGCCAGAACGCGGCGAGGATCAGCGCTGCGCTCGCGAGGCGGGCGCCGCCATGAAACTCCATCACGTACCGGAGCACCGCGCCGAAGCCCGCGGCAATCCAGTGGTAAAGCGGCGGATCGAACAGCCAGGGCGTGCCGGCGACGCGGGGAACGAGCGGCGCGCCGCTCGCCGCCATGTCGTGCACGATGCCCAGGGCGATGGCATCGTGCGTCTTCCACAGGTCGTGCCCGGCGAGGCCGGGAAGCGTGAACGCCAGCGCGATGAGCGCGAGCGTCGCGGGGTTCGGCGGGAGGGTGAGGCGGGGGACCATCCCCCAGAAAGACCGGCTAGGCCTTCTTCTCCGCGGCTTTCTTCGTGTAGCGCCGCTTGAATCTCTCGACGCGGCCGGCGGTGTCGACGATCTTCTGCTTGCCGGTGTAGAAGGAGTGCGACTCCGACGACACCTCGACCTTCACCACGGGATAGTCCTTGCCGTCGGACCACTTCATCGTCTCGCGGCCCTTGGTATCGATCGCCGAGCGCGTGAGGAAGGAGTGGTTCGAGCTGGTGTCGAGGAAGATGACCGCCTTGTATTCGGGGTGGATGCCGGGTTTCATAGCGCGCGAATTATAAAGGAGAATCCACCGAAAATCAGGGACAGACCACGTTTTCTGCCAACTCGCCTGACACTGGAGAAAACGTGGTCTGTCCCTGATTTTCGGTTCTAAAGGCGTCCTTCCCGCTTCAGCTCCAGGTAGCGGTTGACCAGCGATATCGCCAGCCGCTCGGGCTCGACGTCGAGGCAGATCGCGCCCGAGGCGCCGATGCGCCGGAAGGTGCGCTCGCGGGCGGCGAGGTAGTCGGCGGCCGCGGCATGGGTGACGGCGCGGTCGAAGCTGTCGACGCGAGCCGAAAGCGCGCGCGAGATGATGGCTTCCCTGAGCGAGGCGAGGACGACCAGGTGCCGCGCGCGCAGCAGCTTCAGCGCCGGCAGCAGGGTCTCGTCGTCCTCGTCGCGCAGGTTGGTGAGCACGATGACGAGCGAGCGCCGGCGCACGCGGCGCATGACGTCGCGCGCGGCGAGGTGGTAGTCGGGCACCGACAGCGTCGGCTCGATGTCGTAGACGCGGTTGAGGATCGCGTTCACTGCCGCGACCGACTTGCGCGGCTCGATGTAGCGGTCGACCCCCGCCATGGTCATCAGGCCGACCGCGTCGCCCTGGCGGGCCGCGACGTGCCCGAGGAGCAGCGCGGCGTTCAGCGCGTGGTCGAAATGCGAGAGCTCGTCGTCCTTCGAAGCCATGCGCCGGCCGCAGTCCACGACGAGCAGCACGCGCTGGTCCTTCTCCTCCTCGTACTCGCGCGAGATGAGGCGCGTCGTGCGCGAGGTCGCCTTCCAGTCGATCGCGCGCTGTGCGTCGCCCTGGCGATACTCGCGCAGTTGGTGGAACTCCGTGCCCTCGCCGCGCCGGCGCACCTTCAGCACGCCGATCTGCGAGAGGCGATTGTCGGTGGCGAGCAGCGTGTACTTCGCGAGCGCGCGGAAGTTGGGGTAAACGCGAATCATCGAAGAAGAACCGGTTTTGCGGCTGATCCACCAGAGGCCCAAAGGTGAAGAAAGACGAACTTCGGCGGCGCCGAACTCGGTCTCGCCGCGCGCCGCCGGCCGGACCTGATAGGCGACCTCGGTCCACTGCGCGCGCTCGAGCTCCACGCGCCGCGGCAGGCCCTCGGCCTCGAGGCTCGCCGGATGGTGATCGTGCAGCTCCAGGCGCACGCGCATCCCGGCGGCGTTGGCGACGCGCAGCCGCACCTCCGAGCGCACTCCGAGCGCGAGCGATCCGGGCACCTGGCGCGCGGCCACGGGCGGGGGCAGGCGCAGCCCGGCGAAGGCGTCGAGAGCCGCGAGCGCCGCGAACCCCGCCGCTCCCAGGACCCAGGCGAGCTGGAACTCGGGGTAGACCGACACCGCGATCGAGATCACGCCGAGCACCACGACCGCCCAGAGCAGCCGGGACGACGGAATCACCTGCGCGGCGCCTCGATCTTGTCGAGCAGGCCCTTCAGGATCGCGTCGGTGTCGCGTCCCTCGAGCTCGAGCTCGGGCGAGGGCACGACGCGATGGCGCAGCGCCGGCAGCGCCATCTTCTTCACGTCGTCGGGCGTGACGTAATCGCGCCCGGCGAGCAGCGCCGCGGCGCGCGCGGCGCGCACCAGCGAGATCGCGCCGCGCGGCCCGGCGCCCGCCACCACGCCCGCCCAGGCGCGGGTCGCGCGCACCAGGCGGATTGCGTAGTCGAGCACCGCGTCGTCGGCGGCGAGAGAGGCGGCGATCGCCTGCAGCGAGACCACGGTCGAGGGCTTGACCAGGCTCGCCACCTGCTCGACCTCGAGCCGGTCGCCCACCTTGCCCTCGGTGACGTGCCGCACCATGGCGAGCTCGTCGGCCTGCGACGGGTAGTCGATCTTCACCTTGAGGAGGAAGCGGTCGAGCTGCGCCTCGGGCAGCGCGTAGGTGCCTTCCTGCTCGATCGGGTTCTGGGTGGCGAGCACCATGAACGGCGGCTCGAGCTTGTGCGCCTCGCCCTCGATCGTGACCTGCGCCTCCTGCATCACTTCGAGCAGCGCCGCCTGGGTCTTGGCGGGCGCGCGGTTGATCTCGTCGGCGAGCAGGAGGTTGACGAACACCGGCCCGCGCCGGGTCGTGAACACCTGGTTCTTCGGGTCGTAGAGCGTGTGGCCGGTGACGTCGGCGGGCATGAGGTCGGGCGTGAACTGGATGCGCCCGAAGCTGCCGGAGATGGTGCGCGCGAGCGCCTTCACGAGGAGCGTCTTGCCCAGGCCGGGAACGCCCTCGACCAGCACGTGGCCGCCGGCGAGCAGCGCGCACAGCACCGAATCGATCACCTCGGGCTGGCCGATGAGCGCCTTGGCGATCTCCGCGCGCATCGCCGCGGCGACCTTGGCCGCGCTCGTGAACTGCTCGGGGCTCGGCTTTGTCATTTTGCTCCCTTCTCCAGTGCACTGTGGACGCGCTGCGCATGCTGCGCGATCTGGATGAAATCGGCGCCGCGCATGGCGCCCGCGGCGGACATGAAACGTGCCGCCTCTTCTCTTGAAATTCCGGTCAACGAGGAAAGACGCTCGGCGCGCTCGGCCGGGGACGCCGCGGCGAAATCGGGCTGGGCGCGCGCGATGCGGCGCAGCGCGGCGTCGCGCGCGGCGACCACCAGCCGCGAGCGCAGGCCCTGCGTCCAGTAGTAGCGGCCGCTTGCGCGCAGGTGGTCGAGGAGGCGGCGCCGGCCGGGCGGCGCGTCCGGCGCCACCGGTCCGAAACGCGGCACGATGCTCCACAGCCAGAGCGCGAACGCGGCCGCAGCCGCGGCGAGCGCGGGCGCCGCGTTCTCTTTCAGGAAGCCCCACAGCGAGAGCCGCATCGGCGACCAGTACACGACGAGCTCGCGCCCGGGCGTGAGGCTGAGCAGGTGCCACAGCATCTCGGCGTGGTCGTTCTCGCCGATGGCGCGGTTGCGCGCGAAGTTGAGCGTGGCGGCCACGGTCACCACGCCGCGCCCGCGCGCGAACGAGACCAGCCGGTCGCCGGCGCGCAGCCTGACGTCGTCTTCGGCGGCCACGAGCTTCATGCCGGATAGCAGCGCGACGGTCAGCCGGCGGCCGGTCTCGGGCACCTCGACGACGAGCGGCTTCACCGGCGGCGCGCTCTGGCGCTGCACCTCCAGCAGGTCGAGCAGCGGATCGGCCACGCCCATGAATTCGGCTTCGGCGACGAGGTGGCCGCCGCGCTCGGCCCAGCGCACGAGCTCGCTCAGCCGCTCGTCGGTGAGCGCCTGCCTGCGGTTCGGCAGGATGAGCGCGCCGCGCGCAGGCAGCGTGTCGAGCGCCGGCAGCGAGCGCGCCTCGGTCGCCTTCCATCCCATGCGCTCGGCGAAGCGCTCGGCGGCGAGGAACTGGCGCACGCGCGCCTCGCCGGAAGCGCCCACCCACTCCCTGACCGGCGCGCGCTCGAAGTTGGCGCGCCACCAGACTACGGCCAGCCCCGCGAGCGCCACCGCCCCCGCCAGAAGGAGGATCCTCCCTTTCACGCGAAAGCCGCCTTGTAGTCGCTCGCCAGGCGCTCGACGTCGGCAGCCGGGGGCGCGCGCCGCGCGTACGCGCAGCCGCGCCATGCATCGATCAGCTTCTGGAGGAAAGGCATTTCACCCGAAAGGCGAAGCACGTCACCCTCGGTATGGCTCGGCAGAAGCTGCACGCCGCGCTTGTAGACCAGCTCGGAGAGCGCGCCGCGGTAAAGCAGGCTCAACGCCTCGCGCAGCCGGCCGGCGCGCGCGAGCGCCGCGGCGGCGGCCCCGACGTCGGGCGGCAGCGTCTGCGGCGCGAGCTCCATGCCGAACAGCGCCGGCGGCGGGCGGTAGGGCTCGGCGCGCTCGCCGCGATGGCGCGGCAGCATGCGCGCCGCCCACCACAGCACGTAGGCGACGAGCGCTCCGGCCGCGATCCACAGCAGCACCTCGGCCGCCTTCGCCAGCGCGTAGCCGAGGGCGAGCCAGCCGCGCCCGCCCTCGCGCCGCGGCTCCTCGTCCTTCTTCTTCGGCTGCCAGCGCTCGACTTCGCGGTGGTAGCCGAATTCCTTCGCCTTGAGGACTTCGGCGATCTCCTGCTTCGGGTTTTTCTCCTGGGAGTACCCCGGGGCAGGCCATGCCGCCCCCAGGACGAAAATCAGCATCAACGCCGCGACGGCGTGGCGCTCGGCGATGCGGCGCAGCGCCATCTCGATGTCCCAGCCTTCGAGCAGGGTGCGGCGGTTGAGGTAGAGCGCGAACCCGGCGGCGACGTAGAAGGGCTCGAAGAACCATACCGTCGCGGCATAGGCCAGCACATCGTCGAAAGTGAATACCTCGTGCAGGCTTGCGCCGCCGAACACCACTTCGCCGAAGCTCGTGCCTTCGGCGGCGCTCGCGGGAAGAAACAGGCCCGCGAGCAGGCCGATGGAGTTGTAGATCACGAGCACTTCCACGCAGAAGCAAACCAGGGTGAGCCAGATGGCGTAGCTCTGCGTGCGCCGCGACAGGACCGCGCGCCGCTCGCGCGCTGCGCGGCCGGACTGCCCTTCGAGCTGGCGCACCGGCAGGTTGAAGGATCGGCCGAGGTCGAACCAGACCAGCCGGATCGCGAGCGCCGGCACGAGGCCCGTGCGCAGCCACGCGAGCGCCGAGGAGAGCACGCTGCGCGTGTCCGGCAGCTCGCCGAACACCGCGCGCGAGAGCACGTGCAGGATCGCGCGGTCGTAGACCGGCTTGAGCCACCAGACCAGCAGCAGCGCGAGCCAGGCCCGCTCCAGGAGCCAGCCGGCCCCGATCGCCGCGCCCATGACGAGGAGCGAGACGATCGAATGCGGGGCATACACCGCCCGCCACCAGCGCTGCAGCATGGTCAGCCCGAGATCCATCGCCTCCCACGGCGAGCGCCTGCGCAGCGCGATGGCGAGGGCCGCGAGGCGCGGGCTTTGCTCAGCGGGCGGCACGCGCTCGTCCGGCCAGGATGAGGTAGGCGAGGATCAGCGCCCACAGGACGATGCCGACGGCGATCTTCGTGCCGAAAGGCACTTCCGTGAGCGGCGACCAGAATGCCTCGACGAGCGCCGCCGCCAGGAACAGAAGCGCCGCGCCGTACATGATGCGCACCGCGGGTCTCGCGGCAGCGACCAGCGCGGCCTTGCGGCTCATGTTCCCCGGCGCAATCACCGCCAGGCCGAGCCGCAAGCCCGCGGCGCCCGAGAGCACGATCGCGATCAGCTCGGGCGCGGAATGGCCGGCAACGAACGACCAGAACGTCTCGCCGAAGCCGGCGTGCGTAAGGTAGCCGGCGACCGCGCCGATGATCACGCCGTTCGCGCCCAGGAACCAGGCCGAGCCGACGCCGGCGAGCATCCCGCCGGCGAAGGTCTGGAAGCCGATGCGCACGTTGTTCCAGATGTAGAAGCCGAACATCATCACGTGGGTGTCGGCCTCGCGCATGCCGATGCGCCGGTTGGCCGGGTCGTACATCTGGTGGAAGCTGGCGATCTGCTCGGGGGCGAGCAGGTAATGCGCGAAGTCGGGAAAATGCTGCAGCAGCGCGATCAGCGCGAGGAGCGGCCCGAAGAAGAGCACCGCTGCCGCGGTCACCAGGCGCCATTCCAGGCGCACCAGGCGCGGAAAGCCCGCAGCCATGAAGTCGAGCACCTGCTGCGACTCGCGCCGCCGGTGGGAGTACAAGGCATGGTGACCGCGCAGCGCCAGGCGATTGAGCCGGTCGACCAGGTCGGCGCTGTAGCGCCGCTCGGCGGCGAGGGCGAGGTGCTGGCACAGGCGGCGGAAGCGCGCGGGCATCTCCGCCGGATCGAACGAGGGCTTCTGGTCGAGGAAGGCCTCGAACTCGTCCCATTCCCCGGCGTGCGCGAGCTCGAAAGGCGCCTGCTTCATTGCCGTCCAGCCAGGTAGTTCGCCATGCCGAGGAGGCGGGCGGCGGCGTGCGCGCCGTCGAGCCCGCCGACGAGCGGCGTCGGCAGCGCGGCGAGCTCCTCGACGCGCTCGCGCGTGAGGCCCGAGGAGCGCTCGGCGAGCTCGAGCACCGCGCGCTGCTCCTCCAGGTCGAGCTCGACCGGCGGCGGCACCGGCGCCGCTTCCGGAATCTTTCTCGACGAATCCACCGCGCCGGACTGGTAGACGACCACCGTTCCCGCGGCGAGGTCGCCGAGGCGCTTGAAGTCGCGGTTGAGGAGCATGGCGACGAGGCCGAAGGCGTACAGGAACGGCAGGAAGTCGACCGCGCGCAGCAGGTTGCGCGTCAGCGCGCCCGGCCAGCGCAGCGGCGTGCCGTCGTCGTTCAGCACCGCGATCCCGAACAGGCGCTTGCCCGGGGTCTGGCCGCGCATCTGCGCCTCGAACCAGGCGGGCAGCAGCCATTCGACGAAGAAGGCGGCGAGCAGCACGACGCCCCACCCGGCGCGCCCGAGCTGCGAGGCGAGCGTCATCACCACGAGCACGACGGCGGCGCGCAGCGCCAGGTCCACCGACCACGCAAGCGCGCGCGGCACCGGGCCGGCGAGGCGCAGCGTGAGCTCGATTCCTTCGGGCGTTGCCACTCGACGCGTCGTGTCGAGCAAGCCCCCTCCCTGAAAAACTCCTGTGTTCCTACCCCCGACGCATCGAGTCGAAGAACTCGGCGTTCGACTTGGTCGCCTTCAGCTTGTCGATCAGGAACTCGGCCGCCTCGAGCTCGTCCATGGGGAACAGAAGCTTCCTCAGCACCCAGACCTTCTGCAGGATCGGCTGCTCGATCAGCAGCTCCTCGCGCCGCGTGCCGGAGCGGTTGACGTTGATCGCCGGGTAGATGCGCTTCTCGTGCATGCGCCGGTCGAGGTGCACCTCCAGGTTGCCGGTGCCCTTGAACTCCTCGTAGATCACGTCGTCCATGCGGCTGCCGGTGTCGATCAGCGCAGTCGCTATGATGGTGAGCGAGCCGCCTTCCTCGACGTTGCGCGCCGCGCCGAAGAAGCGCTTGGGCTTCTGCAGCGCGTTGGCGTCGACGCCGCCGGTCAGGACCTTGCCGGAGGCGGGAACGACCGTGTTGTACGCACGGGCCAACCGGGTTATGGAATCCAGAAGAATCACCACGTCCTTCTTGTGCTCGACCAGCCGCTTCGCCTTCTCGATCACCATCTCGGCCACCTGCACGTGGCGCGAAGCCGGCTCGTCGAAGGTGGAGGCCACGACCTCGCCGCGCACCGAGCGCGACATCTCGGTCACTTCCTCGGGCCGCTCGTCGATCAGCAGCACGATCAGCACGATCTCGGGATGGTTGGCGACCAGGGCGTGCGCGATGTGCTGCAGCATCACGGTCTTGCCGGCCTTGGGCGGGCTGACGATCAGCCCGCGCTGGCCCTTGCCGACCGGCGCGACGATGTCGAGCACGCGCCCGGTGATGTTCTCCTCGGCCTTGATGTCGCGCTCGAGCTTGAACGCCTTGTCGGGGTGCAGCGGCGTGAGGTTCTCGAACAGGATCTTGCTCTTCGCCGCCTCGGGGGGCTCGCTGTTGACCTTGTCGACCTTGACCAGCGCGAAGTAGCGCTCGCCGTCCTTGGGCGTGCGGATCTCGCCCTCGATCGAGTCGCCGGTGTGCAGGTTGAAGCGCCGGATCTGCGAGGGCGAGACGTAGATGTCGTCGGTGCTCGCGAGGTAGGAGGTGTCGGGCGAGCGCAGGAAGCCGAAGCCGTCGGGCAGCACTTCCAGCGTGCCGTCGCCGAAGATCGATTCGCCTTTCTTCGCCTGGCTCTTGAGCAGCGCGAAGATCAGGTCCTGCTTGCGCATGCGGCTCGCGTTCTCGATGCCGTTCGACACCGCCATCTCGACCAGCTGGCTCACATGGTTGGTTTTTAGCTCGGAAAGGTGCATAGGTATTGGAATCGGTGAACCCGATTCAGGGGGGGAGGGTGAACGGACTTCGTCCGGCCGGACTGCCTGGGGTCTGCTGCTCATTCTCGGGAAGTGCGCCCCGGATTTTGTCTTGGGCGCTGGAAAGCCTGTTTGAAAATCAAGCTCCGCTTACGGGCGGAACCCTACGGCGCTAAAGCCTAAGAGCTTCAGATGTTGCTGTCAAGAAACGCGGTGAGCTGGGACTTGGACAGGGCGCCGACGCGGGTCGCCTCGACATTGCCGTTCTTGAACAGCATCAGCGTCGGGATGCCGCGGATGCCAAATTTTGCCGGCGTGAGCTGGTTCTCGTCGACGTTGATCTTCGCGACCTTGAGGCGGCCCTCGTACTCCCTCGCCACTTCGTCGAGGATCGGCGCGATCGACTTGCACGGGCCGCACCACTCGGCCCAGTAGTCGACGAGCACCGGGGTCTCGGAGTTCAGCACCTCGGGCTCGAAAGTCTCGTCGGTGACGCGCTGGATGGAACTCGCGGTGCTCGCCATGGGTCCTCGGGATTGGTACGCGGGAAGGACTCTATTATGGGGTCGCCCCGGGCACTTCCCAAGTGGATGGTAAACTGTTGATTCTAATGACGTACGTGGTCACCCAGTCGTGCATCAAGTGCAAGTACACGGACTGCGTGGACGTCTGCCCGGTCGACTGCTTCCGCGAGGGGCCGAACATGCTGGTGATCGACCCCGACGAGTGCATCGACTGCACGCTGTGCGTCCCGGAGTGTCCGGTGGAGGCGATCTTCGCCGAAGACGACGTCCCCGACGCGCAGCAGCAGTTCACGGCGTTGAACGCGGAGCTCTCGAAGATCTGGAAGCCGATCATCGAGCGCAAGCCCGCGCCGCCCGACGCCGACGCGTGGGCGAAGGTGAAGGACAAGGAAAATCTGCTCGAGCGATAAAGCGCACGCAGCGCAGCAATTGCACGGCAGGGGATTGCGCATCGCAATAAGTCTGTCGCCGCTGTACGACGATCGCGATTTCGAAGTATCAATCCGCGAGCGTTTCTTTGCGCCAAGTCATACTTTTGAAAGCTTGAGCGCGTAACCTGTCTGCTGCTCTGGCAGGAGGTTTGCGAATGGAACAAGGAAGGCTTGCCTTTACCGCCGTGTATCTCAAGTCGAATCACGGCTACATCGGCTTCATCGAGGAATTACCCGGCGTCAACTCGCACGGCCGCACGCTCGACGAGGCGCGCGAGACGCTGCAGAAGCTCGCCGCAGTGGTGTTCGACGAGGAGCGCCGCGAGGCCGAGGAGCTGATCGCGGGCAAGGACGTGGTGCGCGAATCCTTCTTCGTGCCGATCCCCCGCGCGGCGGCATAAGCTTCTCCGATCGGTGCATAAAGGGCGCCTGCGGGCGCCCTTTTTGTTTGGGCGTAAGATGGAAAGCCTCAGGGAGGGACCGCCCATGGCAGCCAAGAACTGGCGCACCGAGGACTGGGTCGCGGTTTATCTGGGGTTCTTCATCATCGTCGTCATCCTCGCCGCGCACGGCGGGAAGTGGTTCGACTTCGGGCAGCTGCGCTCGACGTTCCGCTGGACCAGCGACGCGCAGGTCACCGCCTCGGCGTCCGGCTGGCGCGCGGCGCTCGACGGCGTCGCCAAGGACGCCGAGGCCAGGGGCCGCAAGGACCTCGCCGCGGCCGCGGGCGCGGTCCAGGCGGTGCTCGACAAGGGCGACCGCGCGGCGCTCGAGAAGGCGGCCGGCGCGCTCGCCAAGGTCGGCGGCCGCAACACCGTGCCGGGGGCGCTCGGCTCGGAGATCCGCGGGCACGCTTCGTCCACCGCCGGCAAGGTGTTCGCCGGCTCGAACCTCGCCAAGGGGCTTTACGTCGGCATCGCGGGGCTGTTGATCGGCGCGGTGGGCTTCGCGCTGATCGGCGGCAAGGTCGGCGCGTTCATGCTCGGCTTCCCGGTGGTGTTCATCCTCGCCTGGCTCGCGCGCATGCTCGCCGGCAACGGCTTCTTCGTGGACTACGGCGTCGAGTACGTGATCTTCGCGCTGCTGATGGGGCTGCTGATCAGCAACACCATCGGCACGCCCAAGTGGCTCATGCCCGCGGTGCAGACCGAGTACTTCATCAAGACCGGCTTGGTGATCCTCGGCGCGGGCCTGCTGTTCCTGGAGGTGGTCCAGGCGGGCGTGCTCGGCATCCTGCAGGCGGTTCTGGTGGTGACGGTGATCTGGTACGTGTGCTTCTGGATGGCGCGCAAGCTGCGCGTCGACGACGACTTCGCCGCGATGCTGTCCTCGTCGGTGGCGATCTGCGGCGTGTCGGCGGCGATCGCCACCTGCGGCGCGATCCAGGGCGACAAGAAGAAGCTGTCCTACGTCACCTCGCTCGTGCTGATCGTCGCCGTGCCGATGATGATCGTCATGCCCTGGATCGCCAAGGCGTTTCACTTCCCGGACATGGTGGCGGGCGCGTGGCTCGGCGGCACGCTCGACACGAGCGCCTCGGTGGTCGCGGCGGGCGCGCTCATCAGCGACGTGGCGATGAAGACCGGCGTGATCGTCAAGTTCTCGCAGAACGCGCTGATCGGCGTGGCGGCGTTCATCCTGGTGGTCTGGTGGACGTACAAGGCGGGCGCCCAGGCCGGCGGCCAGCAGCCGAGCGCCGGCATCATCTGGGAGCGTTTCCCGAAGTTCGTGCTCGGCTTCCTGATCGCCTCGGCGGTGTTCTCGTTCCTGCTGCCGACCGACATGGTGAACGGCACGAGGTCGGTGCTCGGCGAGCTGCGCACCTGGTGGTTCGCGCTCGCCTTCGTCTGCATCGGCCTGGAGACGAAGTTCGTGGACCTCGCCACGATGGAAGGCGGTCGCCCGGCGGTCGCGTTCCTCGGCGCCCAGGTCGTCAATATCATCTGGACGCTGATCCTCGCGTATCTGCTGTTTGGCGGCGTCATCTTCCCGCTGCCCGATATCAAGTGACCTGAAGATGGCGTGGAGGGTCGAGCGGCATGGCCGCCGCTCGACTCTCATTGGCGCGGCGCATTTCTTCCCGCGCCACTTCCGCCGCGGCCTGCGCCGGCTGATCGGCGAGGCGAGCATCGTGCTGCTGGAGGGGCCGCTCCACGAGGAGGCCACGCGCAAGGTGCTCGCTGCCGGCCGCGGCGCCGGCGGCGGCGCGCTTTAC
>DATIGR010000164.1:0-9348 GCA_035454645.1 Burkholderiales bacterium | reverse complement strand
GGTTCGCTTCATGACTCCTCCGTGATCGGAAGTTGCACCGGTTGCTTGCGCCTGGCCGAAAGGTCGAAAGCCTTGGTCAGCATCAGGCGATTGTGCGCCTCCGCGGCCGTGGCATGTTGCGTGGTCAGGCCCATCGACACGCGGTTCAGCCACTGCTCGGTCTCCTCGCGCATCGGGCCGCGCAGCTCGCCGAGCGCCATGTCGCCCGGCGGGTAGCTGCCGAGAAAGTCGACCCGCCGCTGCGAATCGGGCGCATAGCCTTCGCCCTGGAACTTCGTCGTCGCCAGCACGATGTCACGGTGGGTGTCGTCGATCGTGAGCACGCCCTCGGTGCCGTTGATGCCGACCTCCAGGCTGTAGACCGCGCCCGGCCAGACCACCGGCAGCGCCCAGGAGATCGCCGCGTGGTAGAGGCTGCCGTCCTCGAACACGAGGGTTCCGGCGGTGGCGTCGATTCCCTTGCATAGCGGCCCGAGCGCCTTGTCCACCGAGCGCGCGTAGAGCTCGACCGGCTTCTTCGCCTCCATCATCCACATCACGATGTCGAGCGCGTGCGTGCCCGAGATCACCATGGGCGAGATCCTCGAGGGGTCGGAGGTGCGCCGGTAGTTGTCGAGCGCGACCAGCCGGTTCATGAACGCGCGCGAGGTGACGAGCGTCACGTCGCCGAGGCTGCCGGTGCGCACCTTCTCCTTCGCCGCGAGCCAGCGCCGGCGGAAGCGCTGCGTGTAGCCGACGACCGCATCGATTTTCCTTCTCGTGATGAAATCCAGCACTCGTTGAGAATCGGCAAGCTCGGTGGCGAGCGGCTTTTCGATCAGGAGCGAAAGGCCGCGTTCCGCGGCTGCGAGAATCGGCTCGACGTGCAGGTGCTCGTCGGTGGAGATGATCGCAGCGGTGACTTCGGGTCTTCTCAGTAGTTCATTGAAGTCGGTGGTCGCGAAATCGGCGCGCGTCTTCTTCTGGACGAGCTCGAGCCGGTCCTCCCTGAGGTCCGCCAGCCCGATGAAGTCGACCATCGGGTGGCGCGCGGCGACCTCGCCGCGGAACAGGCCTACGCGGCCCGCGCCGACGATCGCGAGGCCGATGCGCTTGGCGTCTTTTCGCACGGGAGATCGACTGCCGCGTTGCGCTCGGCCGACCGGTCGGCCGCGATGTACACCTCCATCACCGTGCGCGCGTGCTCCGGGGTAACGAGCACCGGGCGGTCGTAGACCACCGCCTCCAGGAAGTGCACCGTCTCCGGCGCCATCGCGCCGGCATAGGTGTGCCCGACGAACTCGCCGGGCATGGTCGACATCGGCAGCTGCATGCCTTTCTTCAGGGTGTTGACAACGACATCCCTATGGCTGTCATCCACCAGGATCGCGCCGTCGGTGCCCACCATCTCGATCCAGGTGGTGGAGAAGTTCGGGTAGCCCGGCGGCAGGCTCCAGCCGCCGCCGACGACGAAGCTCAAGCCGCTGTCGAGCGTCACCGTGATCCATTGGGTATCGGGGATATCCCCTCCGCTCGAGTCGCGCATCGCCCCGTAATTCACCTGCGAGTACACGCGCACCGGCTTCGCCGGCTCCAGGCACCAGAGCAGGAAGTCGAGGTCGTGGGTCGATTCCATCGCGGCGGGCGAGAGCTTGACCCGGCCGCTGATCTTGCTTCCGAGGCTGCGCGTGATGTGCCGGCTCACGAGCGCGCTCACCGGCCGCCCGATCGTGCCGTCGCGGATGCACTGGCGCACGTAGGCGTACTTCGGATTGAACCTTTGCGAGTATCCGATCGTGAATTTCAAACGGGATTTTCTTGCAAGGCCTATCAGCTCATCGGCTTCGTCGAGCGTGAGAGCAATCGGCTTCTCGAGGAACACGTGCCTGCCCGCGGCGAGGAAGTCGCGCGCCATCGGGTAGTGCGTCGTTTCCGGCGTGGCCGAGATGTAGACCGCTTCGATCCCGCTCTTCTTGAGCAGCTCCTTGTAGTCCTTGACGGCGCTGCTCGCCCTGGTCTTGGCGGAGATCTCCTTCAATCGCTCGGGCCTGATCTCGGCGATATGCAGGGCCTTGACCAGCGGATGGGCGGCGAGGGTCTGGGCGCGGATGCCGCCGCACCAGCCGGTGCCGACCACGGCGACTTCGATCGGTTTCATGCCTTGCGCGCTCGCTCCATGAACTCGGGCCGCAGCGCCTTCGACCAGTCGGGCATCTCCTTGATGCTCTTCGCCTTGAGCAGCACCTCGGCCTGCTCCTGCATGTAGGCGCGCACGTTGCCGGGGAAGCCCGGGCCGACCTCGATGGTCGAGACCGCCTTGCGGAAGGTCTCGGGCGACATCTTGTAGCCCTTGGAGGTGTAGAAGCCGTAGATCACGTCGGACACCTTCTGCGGACTCGCCTTGAAGTCGCGCGCCACGTCGAGCCACGCGCGCAGGTAGCGCACCACCGCGTCGGGGTTCTTCTCGAGGAACTCCGGCGTCGCCGCCATGAACACGGGCATGCGGTCCACGTCCCAGTAGTTCATGATCGTGCTGGCGATGCCGTCGGCCTCGGCGATCGAGTTGTAGGGCTCGACGTTGATCATCGCGTCGACCGTCTTCGCCGCCATCGCCGCCACCATGTCGTTCACGTTCATGCGCACCTCCTGCCAGTCGGCCTTCGACAGGCCGGCCTTGGGCGCGATCTCGTTCACGAACACGTTGCCGATCGAGGAGCCGGTCTGGTTGGCGATCTTCCTGCCCTTGAGGCCGGCGACGGTGGTGATGCCGAGCTCCTTCCGCGCCATGACGCGCGTGGTCCTGCCGACCTCCTCGATCTGCGCGATCGCGACGAGCTGGCCGCGCGCGTGGCCGATGATGAAGGACGGGCCGGCGTAGGTGCCCAGGTCCACCTGGCGGCCGACCATCTGCTGCATGGTGATGTTGCCCGAGGGCACCGCGAACTCCTCGGGCTTGATGCCGTGCTTCTCGAGCGCACCGGAGCGCAGCAGGTAGTAGGTCGGCATGCCCCACATGTTGGTCTGATAGCCCTGGCGGACCGTGACCGTCTGCGCGCGCGCCGCGGGGAGCGCGCCGGCGAGCGCGGCGGCGCCGCCGGCCGCCAGGAAATCACGCCTTTTCATACCTCCTCCTGTCTCGTGAGATGGGCGATGAGGGCCTTCTGCTGTTGCAGGAATTCTACGCTCAGGGCATCGCGCGGCCGGGACAGCGGGATCGAAACGATCGCCTTCACGCGCCCGGGGTGCGGGGTCATCACGACCACCCGGTCGGCGAGGTAGACGGCTTCGGCCACGTTGTGCGTCACGTAGACCACGGTCTTGCGCGTGGCGCGCCAGACTTCCGCCAGCAGCCGTTGCATGTCCTCGCGCGTCAGGGCGTCGAGCGCGGCGAAGGGCTCGTCCATGAGGAGCACGCCCGGGTTGTAGGCGAGCGCGCGCGCGATCGCCACGCGCTGCTGCATGCCCCCCGAGAGGTGGTGCGGATAGGCGCCGGCGAACTTCTCCAGCCTCACGAGCTTGAGCTGCTCGAGCGCGATGCGCTCGCGCTCGGCCTTGGCGACGCCCTTCATCTCCAGGCCGAACTCGACGTTGCCGAGCGCCGTGCGCCAGGGGAAGAGCTGGGCGAAGTCCTGGAACACGATGCCGCGGTCGAGCCCCTGGCCGCTCACGGCGCGGCCGGCGACGCGGATCTCGCCCGCAGTGGGGGGAAAGAAGCCCGCGATCATGTTGAGGAGGGTGGTCTTGCCGCAGCCGCTCGGGCCGACCAGGCAGACGAACTCCGACTCGGCGGCGCCGAAGCTCACGCGGTCCACCGCGAGCACCTTGCCCGCGGGCGTCTCGTACTCGAGGCTCACGTCGCGCACGTGGATCACGCCTTCGCCGTCCTCACCATGCCCCAGCGCAGCACCGTCGAGCGCTCGAGCGCGCCGAACACCAGGCGCTCGAACACGAAGCCGATCGTGCCGATCACCGCGAGCGAGGCGAGCATGACGTCGGCGTTGAGGAACTCCTTGGCGTCGAAGATCACCCAGCCCAGGCCGAATGCGGAGGCGGCGAGCATCTCGGCGCCGACCACCGCGATCCAGGCGCGCTGGAACGCGAGGCGCAGGCCGGTGATCACGAACGGCGACGCCGCCGGCACCACCACCTTCCAGAACATCGCGCCGCCGCCCGCGCCCATCGCGCCCGCGGCGCGCAGCCAGAGCGGGTTGACGGCGCGCGCGCCGCTCCAGGTATTCACCACCATCGGGAAGGTCGCGGCATAGAACACCACCAGGATGGTGGCGGTGTTGCCCAGCCCGAACCACAGGATGAACACCGGCGCCCAGGCGAGCGACGGGATCGGCATCAGCGCGCTCACCAGCGGCACGAAGAAACGCTCCACCGGCCGGTAGCGGGCCATGAGGAAGCCGAGCACGAGGCCGGTGAGCGCGGCGAGGCCGAGTCCGGAAAAGACCCGCAAGAGCGTGTTCAGCGCATGGCGGCCCATGCTGCCGTCGGCGAGCATCGTCCACAGCGTGCTCGCCGCCACGGGCAGGGTCGGAACCAGAGCCGCGGCGAACCAACCGCTCCTCGCTGTGAGTTCGTACAGGAGCAGAAACACGGCGATCGAGATCAGCGCCTTCATGCCGCCATCATTCCCCAGCGCACCACCGTGTAGCGCTCGAGCGGCTGGAACACGAGCTTCTCGAGCGCGAGCCCGATCGCGCCGATCACCGCGATGCCGGCGAGCATCGCGTCGGTGTTCAGGAACTCGCGCGCGCCGAAGATCAGCCAGCCCAGCCCCCACTGCACCGCCGCGAGCATCTCGACCGCGACCAGGATGCGCCAGGCCTGCGCGAGCCCCAGGCGCAGCCCGGCGAGGATATAGGGCAGCGCGCCGGGCACGATGACGTGGCGGAAGAGCTGCCGGCCCCCGGCGCCCATGGTGCGCGCGGCGCGGATCCAGATCTCCTTCACCGCCTTGACCCCGGTCCAGCTGTTCTGGATCACCGGGAACGCCGCGACGAACGCGACCAGGACGATCGAGCCGGTGTCGCCGAGACCGAACCACAGCAGGAAGAGCGGCGCGTACGCGAGACCCGGGATCGGCGCGCCGATCGCCACCAGCGGCAGCAGCAGGTCCTCGGCGCGCCGCGAGCGCCCCATCGCGATGCCGAGGGCGACGCCGGCGAGCGCGGCGATGCCGAATCCGGCGGCAAGGCGGTAGAGCGTCTCGAGCGCGTGGCGCGGCAGGATGCCCTCGCCGGTCAGGCGCGCCGCGGTCGCCGCGACGACCTCGAGCGAGGGGAACAGCCGCGGCGGAAAGGCGCCGGAGTGGGCAACGATCTCCCAGATCGCGCCCACCACGGCGAACGGCAGCAGAGCGTTTAAGTAACGGCTCAGCTGCCGCTCATGTTCCGATCTCGCCGCCGTCGGCCTTGGTGATCGCGAGCACCGAGCCGCGCGGCGGCAGGTCGGGCCGGAAGTCGGGCCAGCGCGTCGAGGGCTGGTCGAAGCTCGAGCCGTCGCCCGGGTGCTGCACGGCGAGGAACAGCGTCCTGCCGTCGGGCGTGAACTCCGGGCCGCAGACTTCCGAGCCGACCGGGCTGGTGAAGAAGCAGCGCGTCGCGCCGCGCGCCGGGCCGCTGGTCGCCGCCGCGTACAGGCTGTCGTTGAACCCGCCGGCGTCGTCCTGCCCGTCGGTCGAGATCCAGATCCGTCCTTTGGGATCGAAAGCGACGTTGTCGGGCGCAGCGACCCAGCCGTTCGCGCTCGGGGGGTTCGCGTAGCGCGCGCCGTGCGAAGGATCGGCAGGGTTGCCCGCCACGATGAAGAATCCCCAGTCGCACTCGGTCGCGGTGTGGTCGGGCTTGCCGCCCGCGCGCGGCGGGATGATCTCGACGATGTGGCCGTACTTGTTGTTCGCGCGCGGGTTGGCGGCGTCGACCTGGGCGGCGGTGCGCCGCTCGTTGAACGTCATCACCACGTAGATGTTGCCGGTGAGCGGATTGGGCTCGACGTCCTCGGGCCGGTCCATCGGCGTCGCGCCGAGGAGCGTGCCGGCGCGCCGCATTTCGATCAGCACGTCGGCCTGGCTCGCAAACCCGTTCGCCGCGGTGAGCGGCCCCTGGCCGTGCACCAGCGGCAGCCAGCGCATCTTGCCGTTCGCCTCGAAGCGCGCGACGTAGAGTGTTCCGTGATCGAGCAGGTCGGGGCTGCTTCCGGCTTTCCCGTTCGTCACGAACTTGTAGACGAATTCCATGCGCGCGTCGTCGCCCGAATACACGGCAACGCGCCCGTCATGGCTGACGGCGGTGGTCGCGCATTCGTGCGCAGCGCGGCCGAGCGCGGTGCGCTTCACCGGCGTCGATGCCGGATCGTACGGGTCGATCTCGACGATCCAGCCGAAGCGGTTCGGCTCGTTCGGCTCCTTGTCGAGGTTGAAGCGGTCGAAGTAGCGCGCCCAGTCGCGGTAGCGGCCCTTGCCGCTGATCGCGTAGCGCTTGCGCGCCGCGGCCTCGGGCCCCTTGCCGGCGTCGCCCGAGAAGTAGTTCTGGATGTTCTCCTCGGCGGTAAGGATGGTGCCCCAGGGCGTGGTGCCGCCGGCGCAGTTGTTGAGCGTGCCGAGCGAACGCGTGCCCGTGGGATCGGCGTGGGTGCGCAGCCGCGCATTGCCGGCAGCCGGGCCCGAGATGCGCATCGCGGTGTTCCCCGAGATGCGCCGGTTGTAGCCGCTGTCCTGGAGGACGAGCCACTGGCTGCCGCCGCGCGCGATCTCCACGATCGAGAAGCCCTGCGCCGCGATCTGCACCTCGCACTGCTCGCGCGTGAGCTGCTTGGGGTTGCCCGGAAAGCAGATCGCGGCACGATGGTTCTCGTGATTGACGCCGAGGAGGCCGCGGTCGGAGTTCGTCGAGCCTTTCGGCAGCGGCATGAAGGCGATGAAGTCCGGGTCGGTGCCGAACTGCTGCTCCTGCTGGGCGCCGGTCTGGGTGCGCGGATCGTAGTCGGGCGCACCCGCCTTGATCGGGTCGCCCTGGCGCAGCAGCACCTGCGCGTCGTAGCCCGGCGGGACGTGGTGCGTGTCATCGGTCGAGCGCGGCAGCTCGGTGAAGCCGGGCGCCGCGCCGCTGCTCCCGACCATGTCGATGCCCATGCTTCCGCAACCGAAGAGCCCGAAAGCCCCGCCGGCCGCCATGCCCTTCAGCACCATGCGGCGCGAGATGACCTCGCGGATCGTCGGCTCGGTCGACGGATTGACGGCCTCGCCGTCCTTTTCTTCGAAGGAGTCCATTAGTTTGCCTTGATCCCTGCCTTCTTGATGAGCTCCGCGTTTTCAACCAGCTCGCGGTCGATCATCGTCTGGAACTCGGAGAGCGACAGGCTGAGCGGATCGGCGCCGAGCTTCCTGATGCGGCCGTTGATCTCAGGCGACTGCACCAGCGCGTTGATCTCCTTGTGCAGCCGCTCGACGATCGGGCGCGGCGTCTTGGCCGCCACCAGCATGCCGAGCCAGAAGTTGTAGTCCGAGTTCGGGTAGCCGGCCTCGACCGTGGTCGGCAGCTCGGGCATCAGCGCGGTGCGCTTCGGCCCGCTCACCAGGTGCGCGTCGACCTTGCCCGCGTCGCGCATCTTCTGCGCCTGGAACACGAGCGCGAAATAGCAGTCGGCGCGCCCGGAGACCACCTCGGTGAGCGCGTCGGGCGCGCCCTTGGTGTGCACGTTCTGCACCTCGAAGCCGGCGGCGAAACGGAAGCGCTCGAGCGCCATGTGCGTGGCGCTGCCCACGCCGGCGGTGGCGCAGTTGAGCTTGCCGGGCTGCGCCTTCGCCGCGTCGATGAACGCCGCGGCGCTCTTGTACCGGCCCGGCGGCGTGATCAGGATCGTCGGAATGGTGGCCACGGTGGCCACCGGGGCGAGCTCCTTGGGGTCGAGCCCGGGGTTGAGCAGCGTCGACACCGTGAACGCCGAGGCGTACATCATGATCATGTGGCCGTCGGGCTCGGCCTTCGCCACCGCCCGCGCGCCCACCAGCCCGCCCGCGCCGAGGATGTTCTTGACGATCACCGGCTGGCCGAAGAGCGGCGCGAGCTTCTCGGCGAGGATGCGCGCCATCGTGTCCGAAGCGCTGCCGGGCGTGACCCCCGAGACGATCTCGACGGTCTTGCTCGGATAGGTCTGCGCCTGCGCCGCCGCCGAAAGCGCGAGCGCCAGCACGGTCGAAAGCCATTTCATAAGTCCCTCCTCCTCATACCCTGGGTAGTCCGAATTGCCCCGCCAGCCAATCCGCGGTGCGGCTGCGGTAGCGGTAGGGGCGGTTATTCGCGTTGTGCCCGCCGTCCTCGACGATCAGCAGCTCGACCGGCCCCGAAACCGCCGCGGCGAGCTGCTCCGCATGCGAGGCCGGCACCAGGCGATCCTGCCTCCCCGTCACGATGAAGATCGGGCAGGCGATGCGCCGCGCCGCCTCCTTCATCGTAAGCGTTTTTGCCACCTCCCGGGCCCCGGTTTCGTTCTTCGAATGGCTGCGCACGCGGAACGTTTCGCGCGTGAGCTCCGGCAGGCCGTCCCAGATCCGCTCCCACTCGAACGGCCCGGAAAGCGCGATGCAGGCCTTGATGCGCTTCTCGTATGCTGCGGCGCGGGGCGCATAGTAGCCGCCCAGGCTTACGCCCCAGATCGCGATTCTTGAAGAATCAAGCTCCGGGCGATCTTCCAGCCAGTCCACGACGGCACTGGCCGCCCGCTCGTAGTCGCCGCAGATCGGGATCTCGTACTCCGCCTCGCCCTGCCCCGGGCCGTCGATCGCGAGCACCGCGATGCCGCGCGCGAGGAACGGCTCCTCGTAGGCGTGGATCTCCTCCTTGGTCGAGTCCAGGCCGGGCGCCATGATGAGGACCGGCGGATTCGGATTTGCAGGCTTCCTCAGGACGCCGTAAATGAGGGCATTCTGGTATTTCACCTCCACGCGTTCCCCCGGAGGACGGGCGAAGGCTATGCCCTCGCGGTAGCACTCGAGCGCCTTCATGTGCGCCGCGCGCATCTGCGCCGGGTCCTGCACGAACACGAACTTGGCGAAATGGTAGTAGATCGCCGCGCGCACAAGGTGCTCTCCCGCAGTCAACTGAAAACCATCTTTCAGTGAATCGCGGCCGAGCTGCTCGTGCACTTTCGCGCGGGCGCTCCACGCAGCACACCAATCCTCCCAACGCTCGAGCGAGCCGGTGACGTCCTCGAAGTCGGCGAGCAGCACGCCGTTGGAGACGAAGCGCGGCGCCCAATGGGAAATCGCGGAGGTGACTCGCGGGTCTTTGGCCAATCAGACTTTCTTCAGCGCCTGCAGGATGCGCTCGGGTGTGAACGGCATCCGGGTGACGCGCGCGTCGA
>DATIGR010000163.1:0-10309 GCA_035454645.1 Burkholderiales bacterium | reverse complement strand
CAAGCTCCTGCCCCGGTTTCTCATCGTGTCGAACATGGAGCTCGCCGACCCGCGCCCCATCATCGCGGGCAACGAGCGCGTCGTGCGGCCGCGCCTCGAGGATGCGCGCTTTTTCTACCAGCAGGACCGCAGGCTCAGGCTCGAAGCGCGGGTGCCGCAGCTCGCCAAGGTGATCTACCACCACAAGCTCGGCAGCCAGCTCGAGCGCGTCGAGCGCATCCAGCTCGCCACCGGGATCATCGCGCGCGCCCTGAAGGCCGATGCCCTGCAGGCCGAGCGCGCGGCGTGGCTGTCGAAGGCGGACTTGCTCACGGGCATGGTGGGGGAATTCCCCGAGCTCCAGGGCGTGATGGGCCGCTATTACGCGCTCCACGACGGCGAGCCGCGCGCGGTCGCCGACGCGATCGAGGCGCACTACCGCCCGCGCTTCGCGGGCGACCGGCTGCCCGAAGGAGAAATCGCCTGCGCGGTCGCGCTCGCCGACAAGCTCGACGCGCTCGCCGGCCTGTTCGGCGTCGGCCAGCAGCCCACCGGTGAAAAAGATCCGTTCGGGCTGCGTCGCTCCGCTTTGGGTGTGATCAGGATTCTTGTGGAGCGGCGGCTCGCTCTGTCTTTGCAGGATCTCGTCAACGAAGCATTTGCCGGCTATAGCCGCAAGATCGGCGACGCGCGTACCGATGTTCAGACGTTCGTGCTTGACCGCTTCGCCGGCTACCTCAAGGACCAGGGATATTCCACCCTGCAGGTGGAGTCCGTACTCAGCCAGAATCCGGTGCGCCTCGATCTCGTCCCGCAGCAGCTCGAAGCCGTCAAGGCGTTCCAGGCCCTCCCGGAAGCCCAGAGCCTGGCGGCGGCGAACAAGCGCGTCGTCAATATCCTGAAGCAGGCAGGCGCCAAAGGAGAGTCCTACGCGGGGGCTGAGCCCGAACACCTCAAGGAACCGGCGGAGCGGGCGCTGTTCGAGGCACTGCAGAAAGCATCGCTGCAAGCCTCCAGGCTTTTCGACAGCGGCGACTATTCCGGTTACCTGAAGACGTTCGCGGTGCTCAAGTCGCCGGTGGACGCATTTTTCGATTCGGTCATGGTCATGGCGAAAGAGCCCGAGCTGCGCCAAAACCGGCTCGCTCTGCTTGCCGATCTCAGAAAGCAGATGAACCGCGTCGCCGACATCTCGAAGCTCGCGCAATGAAGCTCGTCATCCTCGACCGCGACGGCACGATCAACGAGGACAGCGACGACTACATCAAGTCGCCCGAGGAATGGCGCCCGCTCAAGGGCAGCCTGGAGGCGATCGCGCGGCTCACGCAGGCCGATTACCGCGTCGTCGTCGCGACCAACCAGTCGGGAATCGCGCGCGGCCTGTTCGACACGCGCACGCTGTTCGCGATCCACGACACGATGCTGCGCGCGCTGGCGCAGCACGGCGGCCGCATCGACGCCTTCTTCTTCTGCCCGCACGCCCCCGAGGCGCGCTGCGCGTGCCGCAAGCCGCAGCCCGGCATGCTGCTCGAGGTGGCGCGGCGCTTCAATGTCCCGCTCGAGCACACCACCCTGGTGGGCGACGCGCAGCGCGACGTGGACGCCGCGGCCGCGGCGGGCGCGCGCCCGGTGCTCGTGCTGACCGGCCAGGGCGTGCGCACGCGCGATGCCGGCAGGTTGCCGCCCGGAACGCGCGTGTTTCCCGATCTCGCGGCGTTCGCGGCGCACCTCGCTCCGTGAGGTTCGTGCGCTCGGCATTGTTCGCGCTGGGACTCGTGCTGCTCACGCCGCCGTACGCGCTGCTCGCGCTCGCCACGTTTCCGCTGCCGCGCATGGCGCGCTACCGCATCATCTCGGGCTGGTCGCGCCTGGTCGTGCTGATGGCGAAGGCGATCGTGGGGATCGACTGGCGTATCGAGGGGCGCGAGAACCTGCCCAGGCGCCCGTCCGTGATCCTCGCCAAGCACCAGTCGGCGTGGGAGACGATGGCGTTCCAGGTGATCTTCCCGCCGCAGGTGCTGGTGCTCAAGCGCGAGCTCCTCTGGATCCCGTTCTTCGGCTGGGGGCTCGCGCTGATGAGCCCGATCGCGATCGACCGCTCGCGCGGCGCAGCGGCGCTGCGCGCGATCGCCCGGCGCGGCCGCGAGCGGCTCGAGCAGGGCTTCTGGGTGGTGGTGTTCCCCGAGGGCACGCGCGTCGCGCCCGGAGGCTCGCGCGCCTATCATCCCGGCGGCGCCTGGCTCGCGTGCGCGGCCGGTGCGCCGGTGGTCCCGGTGGCGCACAACGCGGGCCTGTTCTGGCCGCGCAACGCCTTCCTCAAGCGGCCCGGGACGGTGACGGTGCGCATCGGGCCGCCGATCGACGCCGCCAACCGCGACGCCGAAACGGTCAACGAGCTGGCGAAGAAATGGATCGAAGAACAGCAAAAGGCGCTCACCTGATCCGCCTCGGCGGGCGCGACGTGGAGTACCGCTTCGTACGCCGGCGCCGGCGCACCCTCGGCATCAGCGTCGATGCCGACGGCCTCAGGGTGTCGGCCCCGCTGCGCGCGCCGTGGCGCGACATCGAGGGATTCGTGCGCGAGAAGGAGCGCTGGATACTCGCCAAGCTGAACGAGTGGTCGCGCGCGCCGCGGCCGGCGCTCGTGCACGGCACCACCGGGGAGCGCCTGCCGCTGTTCGGCGAAACGGTGATGCTCGAGCGGCACGAGGGCCCGGTGCGCCGCCAAGCGGACAGGATCCTCATCGACAGCGTTGCGAACCTCGTCGCATGGCTTAAGCGCACGGCGCTCCATGCGCTGCGGCCGCGCGCGGCGCATTTCGCCGCCGCTCTCGGCCGCCCGGCGCCGACCGTGCGGCTTTCGAATGCGCGCACCCAGTGGGGCGCCTGCACTCGGGACGGGAGCATCCGGCTTTCGTGGCGGCTGGTCCATGTCGAGCCGGCACTCGCGGACTATGTGGTCGCCCACGAGGCCGCGCATCTCGTCGAGCTCAACCACTCGGCGCGGTTCTACCGCATCCTCGGTTCGCTGTATCCGGACTGGTCAGCGGCGCGCGAGCGCCTCGAGCTTGCCGGATCCGCCCTGCCCCTTCTAAAGGAGACAAGATGAGAATGCTCCACACGATGCTTCGCGTCGGCGACATGCAGCGCTCGGTGAGCTTTTATACCGAGGTGCTCGGCATGAAGCTCCTGCGCACCACCGACCGGCCCGAGCAGAAATACTCGCTCGCCTTCGTCGGCTACGACGACGAGGAGCGCGCCGCGGTGCTCGAGCTCACGTACAACTACGGCGTCGAGCGCTACGACCTCGGTACCGCGTTCGGCCACATCGCGATCGGCGTGCCGGACGTGAAGGCCGCCTGCGAGCGCGTCCGGCGCTCGGGCGGCAAGGTGACGCGCGAGCCCGGGCCGGTGAAGGGCGGCACGAGCGTGATCGCCTTCGTCGAAGACCCCGACGGCTACAAGATCGAGTTCATCGAGCGGCGCTAGTCAGCGCGGCCGCGGATTCTCGAGCCACTGCTCGGCCCGCGCGACGGTTCCGAAGAGGCGCACCGGAACGCCGCGCCCGAGCGCGACGCTTGGCGCCGTGGCAGAATTTCCGCCAAGTGCATTTTCGGCGCGTCAAAGACACCATCGCGGTGCCGCTGCACCGCTTCGGCTACCACCTGACAGGATTACCCGAGAGCGTCAGCCGGACGGTCCTCACAGGCATCGGCGCAGCGGCGAAGGCGGCATATTTCCTGCCGGGCAGTCCTGTCCGGCGAAAGGTCGGCGCTTTCTGCCAGGCCGCCGACCGCACCGATCCCTGGCCCATCTACTCGAGGATGGTGGACAACCTGGAGGCGGCCGCCCTCCATTTCGCCCGGCTCCACCGCCATGGCCGCGAGCGGCTCGTCGCCCAGACGGTCGTCGACTCGACCCTAGCCGAACAATACCGGCGACTCGGCGCTAGCCGAACCGGGCTCATCTTGCTGACGCCGCACTGTGCCGGCTCCGTGCTCAGCAGCGCCGGGCTGAGCGTTTTCTGCCCCACGGGCCTGCTGGTGCGCGAGTCCCTCGACCCCGTGCGCGGTCGCCTCATGATCGAGTACCTGGAGAAGCTCGGGCCAAGGCTCATTGTGTCGCGCAATACCGCGCCCACGACCGTCATGCGCCACATCGCGCGCGCGCTGCGGGAAGGCATGGCCGTCGTCGGGACTGCCGACGTGATTGCTCCAGGCGTGGACACGGTCGAAGTTACCGCCTTCGGGCAGCTTGTCAGCAGTCCGGCATGGCCGGCGCGCATCTCCGCCCGCTTCGGCGTCCCGATCGTCCCCATTTTCCAGCGCATGGACGGAGAAAGAATCACCCTCCTCGCCGACGAAGGGTACGTGGCGCAGGAGGACCTGCAGCAGGGCACGCAGCGATGGATGGCGAGCTTCGAGCGCCTGTTTCGGCGGCATCCCTCCGACTGGATCTTCATGCTGGACAAGCACTGGTCGCGGGTGTTTGCCACAAGACCGGTTTTCGGAATTCCCCTCTAGCCGGCCGAGCGGATCGAGAGGCGCGCGTAGTCCTCGGGGGAGAGGTTCTCGGGCCGCAGGCCCGGATCGATGCCGAGCGCGGCGAAATCGACCTCGGGCAGCGCGTTGCGCAGGGTCTTGCGCCGGGCTGAAAACGCCCGGCGCAGCAGGTCCTCGTCCACCGGCAGCTGCCAGTCGAGCGGCTGCATCCTGACGAGCGCCGATTGCACTTTCGGCGGCGGGCGGAAGGCGCCGGGCGCGACGTTGAAGAGCTTCTTCATGCTGAACTTCGCTTGCAGCGAAACCGACAGGCGCCCGTAGGCAGGCGTCGAGGGCGCCGCCACCATGCGCTCGACCACCTCGAGCTGCAGCATGAAGTGCATATCGCGCACCCGCTTCGCGTAGCGCGCGAGATGGAAAAGGAGCGGCGTCGAGATGTTGTAAGGCAGGTTGCCGGCGAGGCGCATCCCGGGCGGAAAGCGCGCGAAATCGAACTCGAGCGCATCCGCGCAGTGCACGGTGAGCTTCCAGGGCGGGAATCGGGATGCGAGGCTCGAGGCGAGATCGCGATCGAGCTCGATCGCCTCGAGCTTCGCCACTCTTTCGAGCAGCGGTCCGGTCAGCGCGCCCTCGCCCGGGCCGATCTCGACGATGAAGTCGTCCTTCGCCGGCGCAATGGCCTCCACGAGCTTCTCCAGCACCCCTCGCTCATGGAGGAAGTGCTGCCCGAAGCGCCGCCGAGCGCGGTGAGGCCGCTTAGACGGCAGCGGGCGATGTGAGCTCGATGGCAAGCTTGACTGCCTCGATCAGGCTGCCCGGGTCGGCCCTGCCCGTGCCGGCGAGGTCGAGCGCGGTGCCGTGGTCGACCGAGGTGCGCACGAACGGAAGCCCGAGCGTGACGTTGACGCCGCGGCCGAACGAGGCGTACTTGAGCACCGGCAGCCCCTGGTCGTGGTACATGGCGAGCACGCAGTCGGCCTGCTTCGCGCGCGCCGGAACGAAGATCGTGTCGGCCGGCAGCGGTCCGGCCGCGTCGATGCCCGCGCTCCGCGCCTCGGCCACCGCCGGCGCGATGACCTCGAGGTCCTCCGTGCCGAAATGGCCGGACTCGCCGCCGTGCGGGTTCAGGCCGGCGACGAGGATCCGCGGCCGCGCGATGCCGAAGCGCTTCTTCAGATCGGCGTCGAGAATCTTCAGGTCTGCCAGCAGACTCGCTCTCGTGATGGCACCCGGCACTTCCTTCAGTGCCATGTGGGTGGTAGCCAGCGCGACGCGCAGGCCGCCCCCGACCAGCATCATCACCACATGCGGAGCGTGCGAGCGCTCGGCGAGATATTCGGTGTGGCCGGTGAAGGCGATGCCCGCGTCGTTGATCACGCTTTTCTGCACCGGCGCGGTCACCATGGCGTCGAACTCGCCGCGCAGGCAGCCGTCGATCGCCCGGTCGAGGAGCTCGAGCACGTAGCGGCTGTTGGCGGGGTCGAGCTTTCCCGGCGTGCGCGGCCGGCGCAGCGCAACGTGTTCGATGTCGGGAGCATCTTTCAGGATCTCGCGGTCCCCGATGGCGATGACGCGAGCCTGAAATGCTTCGCGTGCGAGCATCACGCAAAGCTCCGGGCCGACGCCCGCGGGCTCGCCCGAAGTAACGGCGACGACCGGGCGGCTTATCGCTCCTCCAGTCGCAGCTCGACGTAGATCTGGTCGCGCAGCTGGCGCAGCCATTCCTGGTAGGCCTCGTCGGCCTTGCGCTCGCGCAGCGCCTGGCGCGCCTGCAGCCTGCGCCGCTCCGGCGACACGTCCGCCGAGCGCCGCTCCAGCACCTGGATCAGGTGGTAGCCGAAGGGCGTGCGCACCGGCTGGCTCACCTCGCCGACCTCGAGCTCCTGGTAGGCGCGCTCGAAGTCCGGCACGGTGTCGCCCGGATAGACCCAGTCGAGCTCGCCGCCGCGCGCGGCGGTGGCGTCGGCCGAGTGCACGCGCGCCATCTCGGCGAAGTCGGCGCCCCCGCTCACGATGCGCGTGCGCAGGTCGTTCAAGCGCCGCAGCGCCTCGCCTTCGGACATCGACTCGCTCGTCCGGATCAGGATGTGCCGCAGGCGCGTCTGCGCCACCGGCGCGTTGTCGAGCCCGGCTCCGCGGCGGTCGTTCAGCTTGAGCAGGTGAAACCCCGCCGGGCTGCGCAGGACCTCGCTCACCGCGCCGGGCTGCATGTGCGCGAGCGCGCCGGAGAAGAGCTCGGGCAGCCGGTCGTGGCTGCGCCAGCCGACCGCGCCGCCCTGCAGCGCGTCGGGCGCGTCGGAGTAGCTCGCCGCGAGCGTGGCGAAATCGCCGCCGGCGCGCGCCTCGGCGAGCGCCTTCTGCGCGCGCGCGCGCGCCTCCTCGATGCGCTCGGGGCTCGCCTGCTCGGGCACGCGCACCAGGATGTGCGACAGCTGGTATTCGACGCGCGGGTTCGGCTTCGCCTGCGTCTCGGCGAGAAACAGATCGATCTCCGTGTCGCTCACCTGGATGCGGTCGTCGACCTCGCGCTCGCGCACCCGCGCGAGCAGCATCTGCTCGCGCACGTCGTCGCGCCACGCCTGGAACGAGACGCCGTCGCGCTCCAGCGCCCGGCGAAAATCGGCCAGGCTCATGTTGTTGTTCTGCGCCACGCGCTGCACGGCGCGGTCGAGCTGCAGCTCGTCGACGCGGATGCCCTTGTCGCGCGCGAGCTGCAGCTGCGCCTTGTCGAGGATCAGCCGCTCGAGCATCTGGCGCTCGAGCAGGCCGCGCTCGGGCAGCGGCGTCTTCTGCCGCACGAGCTGCCGCTGCGCCGCCGCCACCGCCTCGCCGAGCTCGGTGGCGGTGATCACCTCCTTGTTCACCACCGCCACGATGCGGTCGACGGGCACGATCCCTTGCGCAGCAACCGCCGGCGGCAGGAGCAGGAAAAGCAACGGGAAGAAACGCTTCATGCTTTCTCAGTACACCTGCTCGAACGGGAGCTGCCGGCGCGCCTCCGGCGGGGTGAACTGCGCATCCGCGGGATTGGTCACCGAGTAGCCCGGCACGTTGCGCTTCAGGATTCCGACCACCTCGTCGGTGCCGAGGGCGCCGATGCCGTTGAACTCGATCTGAAAGATGAATGCCGTGGAGCTCACCTGCGCCGCCGCCTGGATACGGGCTGCCACCGCGCGGAACACCCAGCATCCCGCGTTGTACTCGATGCCTGCCAGGCCCTCCAGCAGCTTGTCGTCCTGGATGGAGTAATTGTAGCGTCCCACGCCGTACCAGCCCGGCCGCAGCGGCCATTGCCCGGAGATGTCGACCTGCTCGAGCACCTCGCGCTGGAAGCGGTAGCTCACGTTCAGGACCTTCGCCGGCTCGGGGCGGTAGCTGACCGCGGTGGTGAAGCGCTCGCCGCGCTGCAGATGGCGGTTGTACTGGGAAGTCACGTCGAAGGTCCAGCTCCGGCCGAGCCGGCCGCCGATCGAGGCGAGGATGTCGGATTCCTGCGACGTGCGCAGCGGCGAGGTCGGCGTGAGACCGACGCGCTCGTCTTCGAAGTACCAGCGCTGCGCGAGCGTGGCGCGCAATCCTTCCTGGCCGTCCGAGTACAGCCAGCGCGTGGAGAGCGCGAGCGTCAGCTGGTTGGCGTCGCCGAAACGGTCGCCGCCCACGAAGCGGTTCTCGGTGAAAAGCTGGGCGTAGTTGAAGTCCGCGAGCGTGGTGTCGAACAGCGGGATCGCGTCCTGGTTGCGGTACGGGATGTAGACGTAGAACAGGCGCGGCTCGAACGTCTGCGTGGAGCCCGGGCCGAAGAAGTCCGAGTCGCGCTCGAACACGAGGCCGCTGTCGAGGCTGCCGAACGGGATCGAGAGCTCGGGCGAGCGGGCGGGCTCGTCGAGCGACAGGCTGTAGCCCGCGTAGCGCAGCCCGAGCTTGGGCGTGAAGAACCAGCCCGGGGCGAGAAGCGGCAGCGCGAGCGTCGGGGTCATCGAGCCGCGCGAGCCCTCGACCAGCGTCGGGTGCTCGAAGCGCACGAGCTCGAGGGGCAGCGCGGCGTCGAACGCCCCGGCGAACTCGTTGTAGGCGCCGCTGAAATTGAGCTGGGGCATGCGGTGGTACGGGGGCACGATGGGAGCGAGCGGGTCCTGCAGCGTCTGGAAGCGCTGCACGCGCGCCTGCAGCGAATACGGCGCGCGCCCGAGCGAGCCGGTGTGGGTGATGTGCGCGTCCTGCGGCAGGTTGCCGACCGAGACCTGCTTCACCTGGCTCGCCAGGTCCACGAAATAGAGATCGTCCGACACCCGGTTGTAGTCCACCTGGGCCACGGTGCTGAGCGGCAAGCTTTGGGTGTGCTGCCACGAGACGCCTTCGCGCGAGGTGCCGGTCTGGCGGTCCTCGGGCAGGTATTCGAACCTGAGCTGCCCGGCGTAGGGACGCCCGAGATAACGCGCCTCGCTCTTCAGCTGGTAGCCGCGCTTGCCCATGACGACCGGGGTCAACGTGGCGTCGTACTCGGGCGCGATGTTCCAGTAGTACGGAATGCCGAACTCGAAGCCGCGCTGGCTGGTCTGCGCGTAGTACGGCGTCAGCAGGCCGCTCTTGCGGCGCTCGCCGATCGGGAACACCGCGTACGGCGCACCGATGATGGTGGTATCGAAGAAGCGGATCCGCGGATTGACCGCCGAGCCCTCCTCCTCCTCGAAGTCCATCTCGAGCTCGCTCGCCTCGACGCGCCAGTCCTCCTGCTCGGGGCGGCAGGTGGTGTAGTTGGCGTTGATGAAGCGGTAGCGCCCGCGCCCGAGGAACTCCAGGCGCTCGGCGGATCCGCGCGAGGTGCGGTCGCGCTCGATCAGGTAGCTCGGGTTCTCGAACACTCCGGTGTCGTCGAGCGTGTTGTAGTGCAGGCGCGGGCCGAAGAAGCGGTCGGCGCCGCGCTGCAGGCGCACCCCGCCCTCGCCCTCGGCGCGCCCGAACTCGCGGTTGTAGCGCAGGCTCTCGCCGAAGATGCTCATGTCGTCGCGCCGGATCTCGGCGTTGCCGCGCGCGCTCACTTCGAGGTCGCTCACGCCCTCGATGGCGTCGGCTTCGATGACGGTGCGGTCGACCCCGGCTTGCGGCTTTGCGCTTTGCGCGGCTGCCGGCGCGGCGGCGGCGAACGCGGCCGCGAGCATCGCGAAGCGCATCGCCATGGCGCCGGAGACGTTTTTCCTTGGTGTTAGAATTTTCAATGATACACGGCGATTCACGCCGCGCCGCCCTGGAGCGCTGGCTCGCCCCGCAGTTCGGCATCGCTTTCGACCTGACCCCGGCATCGGAGGACGCGAGCTTCCGGCGCTACTGGCGCTCGACCCTCGCGGACGGCAGGACCTACGTCGCAATGGACGCGCCCCCCGGCAAGGAGGACTGCCGCCCCTTCGTGCGCGTCGCGCGCCTGCTCGCCGCGGCCGGCGTGCACGCGCCCCAAGTCCTCGCGCAGGACTTCGATCAGGGCTTCCTGCTGCTCTCCGACCTCGGGTCGCGCACGTATCTCGACGCCCTCAGCGAGGCAAACGCCGCCGCGCTTTTCGCCGACGCCATCGAGGCTCTGCTGCGCTGGCAGCTCGCGACGCGGCCCGGAGAGCTGCCGCCGTACGACGAGCCTCTCCTGCGGCGGGAGATGAATCTCTTTCCGGAGTGGTACCTGGGCCGGCACCTGAAGCAGGAGCTGTCCCCCGCGCAGGGGGAGAGCCTCGAAAGCGTGCTCGCCCTCCTGGTCAAGAGCGCGCTCGCGCAGTCCGTGGTCTACGTGCACCGCGACTACATGCCGCGCAATCTCATGGTGTGCGAGCCCAATCCGGGCG
>DATIGR010000162.1:0-10870 GCA_035454645.1 Burkholderiales bacterium | reverse complement strand
GAGCCGCGCCTGGAGCAGTTCATCCGCGCATCGCGCGCCGCGGAGATGGGCCTCGTGAGCATGCTGAGCGACGACGGCACCTACGACCCGGCGGTGATGGCGGCCGCGCTGCGCGCGCTGCCGCGCCAGAGCCGGCCTTCGGAAGTCGTGGTGCCGGGCCTGCTCGAGGGCCTCAAGAACGTCTCGCGGCTGGTGGCGCCGTGGATCGGGCCCGCGGAGCTCGAGGCGCCGCGCATCTCGCGCGTCGGCTAGGAACCGGGTCTCGGTTTGCGCGTCGCTTTCGTCCTCAAGGGCTACCCGCGCCTCTCCGAGACGTTCATCGCGCAGGAGGTCGCGGCGCTCGAGCGCCGCGGCCTCGACATCCTGATCGTGTCGCTGCGCCGGCCGACCGACGCGCGGCGCCATTCGGTGCACGACGAGATCCGCGCCGCGGTCCTTTACCTGCCCGAGTACCTGCTGCTCGAGCCGCTGCGCGTGCTGCGGGCCTGGTGGAAGCTCAGACGTAGTCTGAAATACAAACTCGTCTTTTCCCTGTGGTTGAAGGACTTGAAACGAGATCCAACCCCCAACCGCATGCGCCGCTTCGGCCAGGCGCTGGTGCTCGCCGCGGAGCTGCCGGCCGACGTCGGGCGCCTGCACGCGCACTTCCTGCACACGCCGGCGTCGGTGGCGCGCTACGCCGCCGCGCTCCTCGGGCTGCCGTGGACCGGCTCGGCGCACGCGAAGGACATCTGGACCACGCCGCAGTGGGAAAAGCGCGAGAAGCTCGCGTCGTGCGAGTGGCTCGTCACCTGCACGCGCGCGAACCTCGAGCATCTCGCCGCGCTCGCGCCGCCGGGCCGCGTCGAGCTCGTCTATCACGGCATCGATCTGAAAAGATTTCCCAGGAAAGCTTCTTCACCTCCAAACCGCGACGGCAGCTCGCCTTCCGACCCGGCGGTGATCCTCTCGGTCGGGCGCCTGGTGGAGAAGAAGGGCACCGAAGTGCTGCTCCGGGCGCTCGCCCGCATCCGGCCTGGCCTGCACTGGCGCTTCGTGCACGTCGGCGGCGGACCGCTCGGCAAGCGGCTCGAGCGGCTTGCTTCGTCGCTCGGAATCGCCGCGCGTGTCGAATGGCGCGGCGCTCTTACGCAGGACAAGGTGCTCGATGCATACCGCGCCGCGGACGTGTTCGCGCTCGCGAGCCGCGTCGCTGCCGACGGCGACCGCGACGGCCTGCCGAACGTGCTCGCCGAGGCGCAGAGCCAGGCGCTCGCCTGCGTGGCGACGCGCGTGTCGGCGATCCCGGAGCTGGTGCGCGACGGCCAGACCGGGCTGCTGGTCGCCGAGAACGATCCCGGCGCGCTCGCGCGCGCGCTGGAAGCGCTGATCGCGGACCCGGCGCGGCGCCGCGCGCTCGGCCACGCCGGGCAGGCGCGGGTCGCGCAGGGCTTCGCGCTCGAAGCGAACCTCGAGCCGCTCGCCCGCAAGTTCGGGCTGGCCGCGCCCGGTGAGAATCGCGTTCTACGCTCCGCTTAAGCCGCCGACGCACGTCGTGCCTTCGGGCGATCGGCGCGTCGCCGGCCTGCTCATGGAGGCGCTCGACCGCGTCGCCGACAAGGTCGAGCTGATCTCGACCTTCCGCAGCTACGACGCCGACGGCGAGCCCGCGCGGCAGGAGGGGCTGCGCCGTCAGGGCGAGGCGCTCGCGGCGCGCCTCGCCGCGCAGTGGCGCGCGGCGAGCGCGCACGAGCGGCCCGACCTCTGGTTCACCTACCACGTGTACTACAAGGCTCCCGACTGGCTCGGGCCGGCGGTGAGCGAGGCGCTCGGCATTCCGTACGTGATCGCCGAGGCATCGCACGCGCACAAGCGCGCCGGCGGTCCGTGGGCGATCGGGCACGCCGCCGCCGCGCAGGCGATCGGCCACGCGCGCCTCGTGATCGCGCCTTCGCGCCACGACCTCGCCGGCCTGAAGGAGCTGGTCGCGCCCGAGCGCCTGGTGCACCTGCCGCCGTTCGTGGATCCCGGGCCGTATGCGGCGGCGGCGCTCGCGCGCAGCCGGCACCGCGCCCGGCTCGCCGCCGGGCGCGGGCTCGACCCCGCGGTGCCGTGGATCGCGGTGGCCGCGATGATGCGCCCGGGCGACAAGCTCGCCTCGTACCGCGCGCTCGCCGGCGCGCTCGCGCGCCTCGCCGACCTGCCGTGGCGCCTGGTCGTCGCCGGCGACGGCGCGGCGCGCGCCGAAGTACAGGCCGCGCTCGAGAGCGCAGTGCCCGGACGCGCCGCCTTCCTCGGCACGCTGGGCAACCGCGATCTCGCCGAGATGTACGCCGCCTGCGACCTCTACGCCTGGCCCGCGGTGAACGAGGCGTACGGCATGGCGCTGCTCGAAGCGCAGGCCGCCGGCCTGCCCGTGGTCTCGCGCGCCGCGCGCGGCGTGCCCGACGTGGTCGTCGACGGGCGCACCGGCGTGCTCGTGGAGGACGAAGGCGCGCTCTCCGGTGCGATCCGCGCATTGCTCGTGGACGCCGAGCGGCGCGCCGCGCTCGGGCGCGCGGCCGCCGCGTTCGTCGCCGCCGAAAGAAGCATCGACTCCGCCGCCGGCCGGCTGAAGCGCCTGCTCTCGGCGCTATGACGCGGCTCGCGCTGCTGCGCCACGCCGACACCGCGTGGAGCGCCGCCGGCCGCATTCAGGGTCGCGCGGATGTGCCGTTATTGCCTGGAATTTCATTGGATCTGCCACTTCCAAAAGAACTTCGAGTGGTAACCAGTCCCTTGTTGCGCTGCGTGCAGACCGCGGCGCTGCTCGGCGCGCCCGACGCGGCGCGCGAGCCGCGCATCGTCGAGATGGACTGGGGCGAGTGGGAAGGCGAAACCCTCGCCGGGCTGCGCGCGACGCTGGGCGAGGCGATGACCGAGAACGAGGCGCGCGGCCTGGATTTCCGGCCTCCCGGAGGCGAAAGTCCCCGGGAGGTAGCAATCCGGGTGAAAGCCTGGCTGCTCGACATTGCACGTGAAGGCATGCCGACGCTCGCGGTCACGCATCGCGGCGTGATCCGGGCCGTTCTCGCCCAGGCCACCGGCTGGGACCTGCGCGGCAAGCCGCCGGCGAAGCTCGACTGGGGCGCGGCGCAGTTTTTCGCTCTCGATGCGCAAGGCAGGCCGAGCGTCGAGCGGCTGAACGTGCGATGAAGGCTTTCTTCTACGTTCAGCACCTGCTCGGCATCGGGCACCTCAGGCGCGCGGCGACGATCGCGCAGGCCCTGAGGCAGGCGGGGTTCGAGGTGACGCTCGCGAGCGGCGGCGCGCCGGTGGAGGGGATCGCGGTGCTGCAGCTGCCGCCCGCGGCGAGCGATGCGTCGTTCAGGACTCTGCTGGACGAGAACGGCAGGCCGCTCGACGAGGCCTGGAAGGAGCGGCGCAGAGCGATGCTTCTGCGCGCGGTCGCAGATTTTTCGCCGGATGTGCTGATCGTCGAGCTCTTTCCCTTCGGCCGCCGGCAGATGCGCTTCGAGCTGGTTCCGCTGCTGGAGCAGGCCGCCGCGCGCCTCGTCGTGTGCTCGGTGCGCGACATCCTCCAGCCGAAGCCCGGGCGCGAGGAGGAGGCGCTCGGGCATTTCGAGCGCTACTTCGATCGCCTGCTGGTGCACGGCGACCCGCGCATCGCGCCCTTCGAGCGCAGCTTCGCGCTCGCGCACCGCCTCGCCGGCAAGCTGCACTACACGGGCTACGTGGCCCAGGAGCCGGCCGCGGCGGGAGACGCCGGGGCGGGCGAGGTGCTGGTGTCGGCCGGCGGCGGCGCGGTGGGGCGAAGGCTCCTCGAGACCGCGATCCGGGCGCGGGCGCTGAGCGGCCTGCGCAGCCGCACCTGGCGGATCCTCGCCGGGGTCAATGCGAAACAGGTAGAGTCCCTTCGGGTCGACGGGGTAATCGTCGAGCAGGCGCGCAGCGACTTCGTGCAGCGCCTTCGAAACTGCGTAGTCTCCGTAAGCCAGGCCGGTTACAACACGGTCGTGGAGACGCTGCAGGCGGGCGCGCGCTCGGTGCTCGTGCCCTTTGCGGGCGGCGGAGAATCCGAGCAGACGCTGCGGGCGAGGCTGCTTTCCGAGAGGGGGCTCGTGAGCATGGTGGAGGAGGAAGCGCTTTCGCCGGCGACGCTTGCCGCGGCGGTCGATCGCGCCGCCGCCGCGCCGCCCGCGGCGGCCGGCGCGGTGGACCTCGGCGGCGCGCGGCGCAGCGCCGAGCTGCTGCGAGAGTGGCTCGCTTGCTGAATTGGCAGAAATTGGAACTCGAGCTCGCGCGCCGACGCGATGCCGGCCGGCCGGCGCGCTTCTGGTGGCGCGACGACGACGCCGGTGCGGTCCTTCCGGGGTTGAAAAAGCTGCTCAGCCTTTCGAAAGCGAGCGCCGTTCCGGTTGCGCTCGCAGTAGTCCCCGGGGCGGCCGAGCCGGAGCTCTTCGCGCTGCTGCACGAGGGCGCTTCCGTATTGCAGCACGGCACCGATCACCGCAACCGGGCCGCGGCCGGCGAGAAAAAAACCGAGTATCCCGCGGCCGAGCCGCTCGAAGCCGCGGCCGCCAGGGTGGCGCAGGGCTTCGGCCGGCTGCGCGCGCTCGCCGGCGCCCGGTTCCTCCCGGTGTTCGCGCCGCCGTGGAACCGCCTGCGCAGGGACCTGCTCGGCAAGCTCACCGCGATCGGAATCCGCGGCGTGAGCCTGTACGGGCCGCGCGCGGCCGCGGAGCCCGCGCCGGGGCTGCGGCAGGTGAACACTCACGTGGATCTCGTGGCGTGGGGTCAGGGAAAGCGCTTCATCGGCGAAGAGGAAGCCATTGGGCTTGCCCTGAGAACCCTCGCCCTGGAAGAGCCGGTCGGTTGGCTCTCTCATCACGCGGTCCACGACGCCGCTGCGTGGGCGTTTCTCGAACGCCTTTTCAACATCAAAGACGTCCGCTGGCTCTCTGCAGCGGAAGCCTTCTCGTATACTGCGCCGGCCCATGCCTGACCTTCTCAACGTGCGCGACCTCAAGGTCTATCTGGACGTGGACGCCGGCACGGTGAAGGCGGTCGACGGGATCTCGTTCCGCATCCCGGCCGGGGGCACGGTGGCGCTGGTGGGCGAATCGGGCTCGGGCAAGTCGGTGGTGGCGCAGTCGATCATGAGCATCCTGCCGCGCATCGCGCGCATCGAGTCCGGCGAAATCATCTTCCGCGACCCCAAGTCTTCTTCCGAGGTCGATATCTCCCGGCTCGACCCGGAGGGGCGGGCGATGCGGGACATCCGCGGCGGGCGCATCTCGATCATCTTCCAGGAGCCGATGACCGCGCTCTCGCCGCTGCACACCATCGGCAACCAGATCGGCGAGGCGCTCGCGCTGCACCAGCCGGAGCTCGGCGAGCGCGAGCGCCGCGGCGCCGCGATCGACGTGCTGCGCCGCGTCGGCTTTCCCGACCCGGTGAAGGCCGGGCACACCTATCCGTTCGAGCTCTCCGGGGGCTTGCGCCAGCGCGCGATGATCGCGATGGCGCTGGTGTGCCGGCCCGCGCTGCTGATCGCGGACGAGCCGACCACCGCGCTCGACGTCACCATCCAGGCGCAGATCCTGCGGCTCATCAAGGACCTGCAGCAGGAGTTCCACATGGCGGTGCTGCTCATCACGCACGACCTCGGCGTGGTGGCCAACATGGCCGAGGAAGTCGTGGTGATGCACCGCGGCCGGGTGATGGAAGCGGGCGGGGTGAACGACATCTTCCGCCATCCGCGCCATCCGTATCTCAAGGCGCTGCTGCGCGCGGTGCCGCGCTTCAACATGAAGCCGGGCGAGCGCCTCACGCCGATCCGCGAGGTGCAGGTGAACGACGAGAGCCTGATCACCATGTCGGGCACGCGGCGGCGCGAGGAAGTGCTCGGGCCGCTGCTCGAGGCGAGAGGCCTCACCAAGCGCTTCACCCGGCGCAGCCGGTCGTTTCTCGGCGCCGAGCCGGGGGGCGAGCTGCTCGCGGTCGACGACGTGAGCTTCGAGGTGGGCGCGGGCGAATGCCTCGGCATCGTCGGCGAGTCGGGCTGCGGCAAGACCACCACCGCGCGCATGATCCTGCGCTCGGTCGCGCCCGACGCCGGCGAGGTCCTGTTCAAGAACCAGAAGGTCCTCGCCTTCAAGGGCGCGGAGCTGTTCGCCTACCGGCGCAAGGTCCAGTTCGTGTTCCAGGACCCGTTCAGCTCGCTCAACCCGCGCATGACCGCGTACGACATCGTGAGCGAGCCGCTCGTGATCCACGGCATCGGCGACCCGGACGAGCGCTTCGCGCGCGTGAAGGAGCTGATGGGCCTGGTCGGCCTCGACGTGCGGCACCTGCGGCGCTACCCGCACAGCTTCTCGGGCGGCCAGCGCCAGAGGATCGGCATCGCGCGCGCGCTCGCGCTCGGGCCCGAGCTCCTGATCTGCGACGAGCCGGTGTCGGCGCTCGACGTGTCGGTGCAGGCGCAGGTGCTGAACCTCCTCGCCGACCTGCGCGGCGCGCTCAACCTCGCCTACATCTTCATCTCGCACAACCTCGCGGTGGTGAACTACCTCGCCGACCGCATCGCGGTGATGTGCGCCGGGCGCGTCGTCGAGCTCGCGCCGGCAAGGGAGCTGTTCCGCAACCCGGTGCATCCCTACACGCGCGCGCTGCTCGCGGCGGTGCCCGAGCCCGACTTGAGCCGCAAGCTCAACTTCGAAGCGCTCATGGAAGGCAAGGCGTCCGACCCCTCGGCCTGGCCGGCCGAGTTCCGCATCGCCGCCGGCGTGCGCCCCGGCATGCAGGACATCGGGCGCGGGCATCTGGTCAGGGCGGCGGCATGAGAGCGATCGTTTTTCTCCTGTTCGCCGCTCTGCCGGGAATCGCTCTTTCCGCAGACCCCGTCGAGACTCCGATGCTCGGCCTCGAGGTGAGCGCCGGCCGGCTGCCGCCGGTGCGCAAGCGCCTGCCGCAGCAGCCGCTCGTCGTCAACCTCGAGAATCCCGGCAGGCACGGCGGCACGATCCACAGCCTGGTCGGCCGCAGCCGCGATACCCGCCTGCTCGTGGTCTACGGCTACGCGCGCCTCGTCGGCTACGACCGCAACCTCGAGCTCGTCCCGGACATCCTCGAGTCCTTCGAGGTCCAGGAAGGCCGCATCTACACGCTCAGGCTGCGCAAGGGGCATCGCTGGTCCGACGGCCATCCGTTCACCGCCGAGGATTTCCGCTACTACTGGGAGGACGTGGCGAACAACAAGGAGCTCGCCCCCTCCGGGCCGCCGCGCGATCTCCTGGTCGAGGGCCAGCCGCCGATGTTCGAGGTGCTTTCCGACACCGTGGTGCGCTACACCTGGCACAAGCCCAACCCGCACTTCCTGCCGCGCCAGGCGGGAGCGTCGCCGCTGTTCATGTACCGGCCGGCGCACTACCTGAAGAAGCTCCACAAGAAATACTCGGAGAAGGTGCGCAAGGCCGAGGCCGACGGCAGCGCGAAGCGCAAGTGGTCGGCGATCCACAACCGCGCCGACAACCTCTACGAGTTCGACAACCCCGACCTGCCGACGCTGCAGCCGTGGATGAACACCACGCGGCCGCCCGCCGACCGCTTTGTCGCGGTGCGCAACCCCTACTTCCACCGCGTCGACGCCGAGGGCCGCCAGCTCCCCTACATCGACCGCTTCGTGCTCGCGGTGGCCGACCCGAAGCTGATCCCGGCCAAGACCGGCGCCGGCGAAGTCGACCTGCAGGCGCGCGACGTGCACTTCAACAACTACACGTTCCTCAAGCAGGGCGAGAAGCAGAACAACTACCGCACGCTGCTCTGGCGCCCGGGCAAGGGCTCGCACTTCGCGCTCTTCCCCAACCTCAACGTGAACGACCCGGTCTGGCGCAAGGTGCTGCGCGACGTGCGCTTCCGCCGGGCGCTGTCGCTCGCGATCGACCGTGCGCTCGTCAACCAGGTGCTGTACTTCGGCCTGGCGATCGAGTCGAACAACACCGTGCTGCCGCAAAGCCCGCTGTTCCGCGAGGCCTACCGCGACCGCTGGGCGCGCTACGACCGCAAGCAGGCCGCCCGCCTGCTGGACGAAATGGGACTGAAGAGAGACCGCGACGGGATGCGCCGGCTGCCCGACGGCCGGCCGCTCGAGATCATCGTCGAGACCGCGGGCGAGTCGACCGAGCAGACCGACGTCCTCGAGCTCATCCGCGAGACCTGGCGCGAGGTCGGCATCAAGCTCTTCAGCAAGCCCTCGCAGCGCGAGGCGTTCCGCATGCGCATCTTCTCCGGCGACACGGTGATGTCGGTCTGGAGCGGCCTGGAGAACGGCCTCGCGACCGCGGACAACAGCCCCGACGAGCTCGCGCCGACCAGCCAGATGCAGCTCCAGTGGCCGAAGTTCGGCCAGTACCGCGAGACCGGCGGCAAGTCGGGCGAGCCGGTCGACATCCCGGAAGTGCAGGAGCTCGCGCGGCTGTACAGGGTATGGCTCGACGCGGCCACGCGCGAGGACCGCAGCCGCGCCTGGCACGCGATGCTCGAGCTGCACGCCGAGCAGCAGCTCACGATCGGGGTGGTGTCGGGCGTGCCGCAGCCGGTGGTGGCGCGCGCCACCCTGATGAACGTACCCGAGGAGGGCTTCTACAACTGGGACCCGGGGGCGTTCTTCGGCATCTACCGGCCCGATACCTTCTGGTTCAAGCAATAGGGCGATGCTCAAGTACACGCTGCGCCGCGTGCTGATCATGATCCCGACGCTGGTGGTGATCAGCTTCGTCACCTTCGTCATCATCCAGCTGCCGCCGGGCGACTTCCTCTCCAACCAGATCGCCGAGCTGCAGAGCCAGGGCGACAAGGCGGCGGCCGAGAGGGCCGAGTTCCTGCGCAAGCAGTACGGGCTCGACAAGCCGTTCCTCGAGCAGTACGCGATCTGGGTCGGCGTGTGGCCGGGCGAGAACGGCTTCTCGGGCCTGGTGCAGGGCGACCTCGGCTGGTCGTTCGAGCACGACCTGCCGGTGAAGGACGTGGTCGGGGACCGCCTGTTCCTGTCGTTCATCCTCAACTTCTCGGTGATTCTCTTCACCTGGGCGGTCGCGTTCCCGATCGGCTTCTATTCCGCCACCCGCCAGTACAGCTGGGGCGACCACGGCCTCACCTTCCTCGGCTACGTCGGACTCGCGACGCCGAACTTCCTGTTCGCGCTGGTGCTCATGTACTTCGCCAACGTGCAGTTCGGCCTCTCGGTCGGCGGCATCATGGATCCCGAGTACCTCGGCCAGCCCTGGAGCCTCGGCAAGGCGGTCTCGGTGATCGAGCACCTGTGGATCCCGGTGATCGTGATCGGCACCTCGGGCACCGCGGGCATGGTGCGGCGGCTGCGCGCCAACCTGCTCGACGAGCTGCAGAAGCCCTACGTGGTGACCGCGCGCGCCAAGGGCATGCCGCCGTTCCGCGCGCTGGTGAAGTACCCGCTGCGCATGGCGCTCAACCCGTTCATCGCCGACATCGGCAACCTGCTGCCCTCCGTGATCTCGGGCTCGGCGATCGTCGCGGTGGTGCTGTCGCTGCAGACCTCCGGGCCGATGCTGCTCGAAGCGCTGCGCAGCCAGGACCAGTACCTCGCGGGCTCGTTCCTGATGTTCCTGTCGCTCCTTACGGTCATCGGGATGTTCGTCTCCGACCTGCTGCTCGCGGCGCTCGACCCCCGCATACGGCTGACCGGCGGCGCAGCCAAGTAATGACTCCGAAGCGAGACGCGGCGGTCCTATCCCACTATGTCTCCGAAGAGCCTTTCGAGCCCCACGCGGCCGAGACGCTCACGCCCGAGCAGGAGCGCTTCTACCGCGCCTCGCAGTGGCAGATCATGTGGTGGAAGTTCCGCCGCCATCGCATCGCGGTGGCGGCGGGCCTCGTCCTGCTCGCGTTCTATGCCTCGACCCTGATCAGCGAGTTCATCGCGCCGTACAACCTGCACACGCGCGACACGACCCACATTTACGCGCCGCCGCAGCGCGTGCACTTCTTCCACGAAGGCAGCTTCGTCGGCCCGTTCGTGTACGGCTACACCATGCGCCTCAACCTGCAGAACCTGAAGCGCGAGTACCTCGAGGACCGGCGCGCGGTGCACCGGGTGCGCCTCTTCTGCCTGGGCGACGAGTACCAGTTCTGGGGAATGATCCCGGGGCGCTTCCACTTCATGTGCCCGGCCGAGAAGGGCACCCTCTACCTCCTTGGCACCGACCGGCTCGGGCGCGACCTGTTCTCGCGCATCGTCTACGGCACGCGCATCTCGCTCACCGTGGGCCTGTTCGGCATCGCGGTGAGCTTCCTCATCGGCATCACCCTAGGCGGCATCTCGGGCTACTACGGCGGCTGGATCGACAACGTCATCCAGCGCTTCATCGAGATGGTGCGCTCCTTCCCGGAGCTGCCGCTGTGGATGGCGCTCTCCGCGGCGCTGCCCGTCACCTGGAGCCCGGTGCTGGTCTACTTCGGCATCACCATCATCCTCGGCCTCCTCGACTGGCCCGGGCTCGCGCGTGCAGTTAGATCAAAACTCCTCGCCTTGCGAGAAGAAGACTTTGCAACTGCGGCGGTGCTGATGGGCGCGAGCCCCGCGCGCGTCATCCGCAAGCACCTCCTGCCGAGCTTCACCAGCCACCTCATCGCCTCGGCGACGCTCTCGGTCCCCGCCATGATTCTCGGCGAGACTGCATTGTCCTTTTTGGGTTTAGGCTTGAGACCTCCGGTGACCAGCTGGGGTGTGCTCTTGAACGAAGCCCAGAACATCAACGTCGTCGCGCTCTACCCCTGGCTCATGCTCTCGGTGGTCCCGGTCTTCATAGTCGTGCTCGCCTTCAACTTCTTCGGCGATGGCCTGCGCGACGCC
>DATIGR010000161.1:0-8772 GCA_035454645.1 Burkholderiales bacterium | reverse complement strand
GTGAAAGCGTGTTTTTTCCGCCGCTATGGCGGCCCGGAAGTGCTGGAGTACGGCGAGATCCCTGATCCGGCGCCGGCCGCCGGCGAGGTTTTGGTCGCGGTGCACGCCGCGAGCGTCAACGCCGCCGACTGGAAGATGCGCGCCGGGCAGTACGGCGCGTCGATTTCCTTTCCGCATGTGCCGGGCCGCGACTTTTCCGGTGTGGTGATCGAGAGCGCGGGCGACTTCAAGCCCGGCGACGCGGTGTTCGCGGTGTGCGAAGTGCCGCGTGAAGGCGCGTACGCCGAGAAAATCGCGATCCGCGAGGCTATCGTCGCGCGCAAGCCCGGGAAGCTCACGCACGTGCAGTGCGCGGCGATCGCGCTCGCCGGCCTAACGGCCCTGGTGTCGCTCGAGGAAACGCTGAAGCTGAAACGCGGCGAGACGATCCTGATCCACGGCGGCGCGGGCGGCGTCGGCGGTTTCGCGGTCGGCATGGCGAGGCACCTCGGCGCGCGCGTGATCGCCACGGCGAGCGCGGCGAACCACGACTATGTACGCTCGCTCGGCGCCGACGAGCTGATCGATTACCGCGTCGAGGATTTCACCAAGCGCGTGAAGGGCGTCGACGCGGTGTTCGACACCGCCGGCGGCGAGGTCACGGCGAAGAGCTTCGCGGCGCTGCGCTCGGGCGGCCGGCTCGCGACGGTCGCCGCCGGCGCGAGCGCGCCGGCTTCGCCCAGGTCCGACGTGAGCTCGCTGCGGCCGAACGTGAAGCGCGAAAGGCGAACCCTGGCGCGCGTCGCCGAGCTCGTCACGAAAGGTGCAGTGCCGCTGCCCGAGATCGTCGAATACCCGCTGGCGAAGGCCGCCGACGCGCACCGCGTAAGCGAGGCGCGGCACCTCCGCGGCAAGCTAGTGCTTCGCGCCCTGTAGAGCCTCCCAGACGCGCCGCGGCGTGGCGGGCATGTCGAGATGCGTGACGCCGCGCGGGCGCAGCGCATCCAGGATCGCGTTCATCACCGCGGGCGGCGCGCCGACGCAGCCGGCCTCGCCGATGCCCTTCACGCCGAGCGGGTTGGTCTTCGCCGGCACGTCGATGAAGTCGAGCTCGTAGTGATGCGGCAAGTCGGCCGCGCGCGGCATCGCGTAGTCGGTGAAGCTCGCCGAAAGCATCTGGCCCGAGGCGCGGTCGAACGCGACGTTCTCCATCAGCGCCTGGCCGATGCCCTGCGCGAGCGCGCCCTCGATCTGGCCGTGGCAGATCATCGGGTTGATCACGCGGCCGACGTCGTCCACCACCGCGTAGCGGTCGATCTCCACCACGCCGGTTTCGGGGTCGATCTCGACCTCGCAGGCATGGCAGCCGTTCGGGAACGTGGGCGGATGGTTCGACGCGCCGCTCGCATCCAGGCCGATGCCGAACTTGGTGGTCGGGCCGACCGGCCGGTAGGACGCCTTCGCCACGTCGGCGAGCGGAATGGATCGGTCGGTACCCACCACCGTGAATTTGCCCGCCTGGAACTCGAGGTCCTTCGGCGAAGCTTCCATGAGATGCGCGGCAAGCGGCTTTGCCTTCTCGATGATGCCGTCGGCCGCGGCCCTGAGCGCGGAGCCGCCGAGCATCGCGCTGCGCGAAGCGTAGGTGCCGCGGCCGAAAGACACCGCGTCGGTGTCGCCCTGCACGAGGCGGATGTTCTCGAACGGAACGCCGAGCCAGTCGGACACGAGCTGCGCGTACGTCGTGGCGTGCCCCTGCCCGTGGCTGTGGGTGCCGGCGACGACGGTCACCATGCCGCTCGGGTCGAAGCGCAGCTCCATGCGCTCGTTGAACACGCCCGAGTCCTCCAGGTAGTAAATGAGCGCGCGGCCCCGCAGTTTTCCTTTTCGCTCGGAAGCTTTCTTGCGAGATTCAAAACCGCCCCAGTCCGATATTTCGAGGCAGCGGTCGGTCAGCCGGGCGAAGTCGCCCGAGTCGTAGGTCCAGCCCACGGCCGCGCCGACGGTCCAGCCGGCCGTCGTGTTGTGCGGCATGGCGCTCGGCGCGATGTAGTTGCGCCGGCGGATCTCCACCGGGTCCATGCCGAGCTTGCGCGCCGCCTCGTCCATCAGGCGCTCGGTCACGTACGACGCTTCCGGACGGCCGGCGCCGCGGTAAGGCCCGAGCGGCGTGGTGTGGGTAAAGGTCGCTTTCGCCGCGACCAGCATCGCGGGCACCACGTAGACGTTCGGGATGTTGCGCAGTCCGCACAGCACCGGCACGACGCCCGCGTTGGTGACGTACGCGCCCACGGCGTGCAGCGCCTGCGCCCGGATGGCGAGGATCTTCCCGTTCTCGTCGAGCGCCATCTCGGCGCTGATCAGCTGGTCGCGGCCGTGGTTGTCGCCGAGCAGCGATTCGGTGCGCGTCGCGACCCACTTCACCGGGCGGCCGAGCCGCCGCGACGCCCACAGCACGAGCCCGTCCTCGGGATAGACGTCGCCCTTCATGCCGAAGCCGCCGCCGACGTCGGGCGAGATCACTCTGAGCCTGGTCTCAGGGACCTTGAAGATCGCGTTTGCGAGGATCGAGCGCGCGCCGTGCGGGTTCTGCGAGCTCGTGTAGAGCGTGAAGGCATCGTTCGCGAAGTCGCCGATCGCGGCGCGCGGCTCCATGGCGTTCGCCGTGATGCGGTTGTTGTACAGCCGCACCGATACGGTGTGCTTTGCCTTGGCAAACGCGGCGTCGGTTGCCTCCTTGTTCCCCATCATCAGCGGGAAGGCGAGGTTGCCCATCGCGTTGTCGTCCCAGACCTTGGACGCACCCTCCTTCGCAGCGTCCTCGACGTTCACCACGGCGGGCAGCGGCTCGTAGTCCACCTCGACCTTCTCGGCGGCGATGCGCGCGAGCTCCGGCGTGTCCGCGACCACGAAGGCGATGCGATCGCCGACGTAGCGCGCCTTCGCCGGCTCGAGCAGCGGCCGGAACGTGCGATAGCCCTTCGGCCCGCCCATGTCCTCGGGCATGAAGAGCGGCGGGATGCCGCCGAGGCCTTCCTTCTTCGCATCCTCGCCGGTCAGAACGAGGTGAACGCCCGGCATCTTCAAGACATCCCGGATGTCTATTTTCTTGATCAGAGCGTGGGCGTGCGGCGACATGACGACCGCGCCGTGCAGCATGTGCGGCAGCTGGATGTCGTCGACGTAGCGCGATCTCCCGGTGAGGAAGCGCTGGTCCTCGACGCGCCGCACCGGCTGGCCGATGCCGTATCTATTCATGGACCGGAAGCACGAGAGCGGAGGGGTACTTGGCGCTGTGCCAGATCGTGTCCTGGCCGATCTTGTTCGGCTGGTAGTAGTGGGTCCACAGGACGTCGGTGATCGGCGAGTCGCCGTTCGCGATCTCCAGGCGGATGCGGTTGCCTTTCTTGAACTGGAACGCGTTCGGCTCGACGCTGATGTCGAAGCGGCAGACCTCGTTCGGCTTGAGCGGCTCGGGCTTGGTATGCGCGTGGTAAGGCTCCATTTCCGTGCTGCGGCTCTCGTCGAGCGCGCGATGCGAGGCGCGCAGCCAGCCTTTCGTCACCACCTGGTAGCCGGGATTGATGCCCTTGGCACGCTCCTCGGTCGACTGCGGATACTGCTCCGAGAGCTTGATGACGAAATCGGTATCCGTGCGGCTCGAGGACGCGTACAGCACGAGCTTGATCGGCCCGGCGATCTCGAGGTCCTTCTCCAGCAGCGCGGTGGTGAACGTCAGGACCCGGCGCGCCGGGTCCCAGTTCGGCGGGCCGGAGGGGCCGAAACCCACCACGCCGCTCACCCACCCGGGGTTGGGATAGGCATAGGAAGTGCTTTCCCCCGCCCCGGCCTCTGCGGGGGAAAGCCCTCCATCGTTCAGGGAGGTCACGCTGCCGGACTTGTCCGCATTCAGGAACCATGACTTGTACTTCACGCCGGCCGGCGGCCAGGTGTCGGCGCTGCGGAACACGTTCGCGCCGCGCACGAAGTACTCGACCGCCGGGCGCTTGTCCCAGTCGGTTTCCTTGCCCTTCAGGAAGCGGTCATAGAAGGGCAGCATCACCTTCTCGTGCAGCTCGACGCCGTTGAACTCGGCGTTCGCCGCCCAGGCGTTCGGCGGCCCGCGCATCTGCAGCTTCCGCGGACCTTTCGACCGCCGGAAGCCATCGATGTTGCCGCGCGTATGGAGGTCGACCTTGCCCCAGATGCCGATCGAGTACAGCGGCACGCTGATCTCGTGCAGCCGATCGGCCGCGCAGCGTGCGCGCCAGAAGTCGTCGTAAGTCGGATGCGCCGTGACCAGCGCGTCGAGATCGGTCTTCTGCCAGCGCGGCTCGGCGCCGTTCGCCGGGAAGCGGTTGATGATGCGGTTCTGGTTCCACCAGTAGCCCGGGATGAACTGGCCGGGGATGCCGCCCTGGTAGCAGGAGGCGCGGTAGGGGTCGTTCAGGCCGTCGTAGGCGCCGAGGCAGGCGAGCGCGGGCGGCGCCATGATGCCCATCCACCACTGCGACATGCAGAAGTACGACTGCCCGAGGCCGCCGACCTTGCCGTTCGACCACGGCTGCTTGGCGATCCACTGGATGATGTCGTAGAGGTCGCGCTGCTCGTTCGGGCCGAGGAACTCGAACTCCCCGCCCGATTTGCCCGAGCCGCGCACGTCGGCGTGCACGTAGACGTAGCCGCTCTTGACGTAGAGCTCGATCGGCCCGGTCTCGCGCCACAGGAACTGCGGCCCCGCGGGCAGCGTGTTGTTGTCGTAGCGGTAGGGGGAGACGGCGAGCAGCGCCGGGGAGCGGCCGCTCGTCTCGGGCGCGTACAAGGCGGCCGCGATGTTCGTCCCGTCGCGCACCGGGATCATGACCTCTTTCATCATGCGAGTTATGCTAATCCCAACATGAACGTGTTCAAAGTCGTCCGCATAGCGAAACGCGGCGCCCTGTCGCCGGAGGAGTTCAGGCGCGAGCTGCGGGATGCCCGCGGCAGCTCGCCGGCGAAGACCGTCGTCAGCCTTTCCACCGGCGAGGTAGCGCTCGGCGGCAAGGAGGCGCCGTTCGACGGCATGGCGGCGCTTTACTACCCCACGCTGGACGCGGCGCGCACGGCGGCCGGCCGCTGGAGCGACGCGGTGGTGTGCGACGAATACCTGATGTCGCAGAAGCCCGACCCGCAGATGCGGATCAAGATCATTCGCACCGTCTACCGGCGGCGCGACCTGACGCACGCCCAGTTCAAGGACTACTGGCTCAAGAACCACTCCAGGCTCGAGGACCGGGTGATCGCCGAATCGCCGGTGCAGCGCATCGTCGCCACCTTCGCCGTGCCCGAGCCCGGCAAGGACCCGGCGTTCGACGGCATGGTCGAGCTCTACTTCGCCAACGCGGCCGACATCCGCTCGATGTTCGCCGGCCCGATCCCCGCCATGATGCGCAAGGACGAGGAGAACTTCGTCCAGATGGACGCGCCGGCGATCCGCCTGGTCGCAGAAGAAATTCCTACATGAGACCTGCCTCTTTGTAGAACTTGGCAGCGCCGGGGTGCAGCGGAACGCTCAGCAGCGGCTTCGCCATGTTCTTCGGGTTGAACAGCGCGAACGGCGGGAAGGTCGCCTGCAGGTCGGCCTTGCTCTCGTGGAGCGCCTTCGCGACCTTGTACACGGTGTCGGCGGCGAGCTCCTCGCGCACCACCATCACCATGTCGAAGGCGACCAGGTTCGTCGGCCGGGTCAAGCCCTCGACCGACGGGTGCGGGCTCACCTGGAGCACGTAGGCGCCGGGCAGGAGCGCCTGCACGCGCTTCACCGCCTCGGGCGAGGTGTCCACCTCGAGCACGCGCAGCCCGCCGACGCTGGCGTTCGCCTGCTTGATCGCGGCCGAGCCGAGCGCGAAGAAGAAGGCGTCGGTCCTGCCGCTCATGAAGTCGTCGGCCTGGCGCACGACGTTGGGCGTCGGCACCTTGACCACGTCGCCGTAGGAAAGGCCGGCGTTGGCGAGGTGCGCCTCGATGATGCGGTGGATGGTCTTCTGCGCGTTGAACTCGCTCGACAGGCGCTTGCCCTTGAGGTCGGCGATGCGCTGGGTGGGCGAATCGGCGCGCACGTGCAGCGCCACGCGGTAGGGAATGAGCGCGCCGACGTAGCGCAGGTTCTTGCGCGCGCCGCGCCCCTGGTATTCGCCGGTGCCGGTGGCGAAGAAGGTGGCGTCGAACGAGTTCGAGACGTTGAAGTCGGCCGTGCCGCTCACCGTCTCCTCGAAGCCGGTGCTCGCCTGCGCCTGCACCACGGCGCGCAGCTTCGCCTTGTCCACGAGCACCTTGGCCATCGCCGCGCCGGCGGAGTTCGAGAACGAGCCGACCGGGGTGGTGATGATGCTGACGCTCTGCGCCGCCGCGAGCGCCGGCGCCGCGGCGAGCGCCGCGGAAAAAATGAACCTGTTCATGATTACCTCCTCGGCGGCATCGTAACATCGCGCCCATGGGGAGGGTAATCAGCATCCTGGCGGTGATGCTGACCGGCGCGGTGATCGCGCTCGCGGCCGACCTGCCGCGGCGCGCCGGGCTCGCGCTCTACGCCGAGCAGTACCTCGCGGCCCTGATGGCGATCGCGCTGCCGCTCGTGTTCCTCGCCGTGCCGGCCGCCGGCGGCCGCAAGGCGCGCCAGGGCCCGGTGCCGTGGTACGACCTTGCCGCCGCGATCGCCGGCGCCGCCGCCGCGGCCTACTGGGCGGCGCGCTTTCCGCAGCTCTCGGATCTCGTGAGCCGGCGCCCGTGGGACGGCCTCGCCGTGGCGAGCGTCGTCTGCCTGCTGGTCCTCGAGGGGCTGCGCCGCAGCGCGGGCGGCGCGCTCGCCGTCGTGACCGCCGCGTTCTTCGTGCTGGCGCTCGTCGGCGGCGCCCTGCCCGGCGAGCTCGAAGCGCGCTCGATTCCGCTCGACCGCCTGGCGTTCTACGCCGTATGGGACTCGAGCGCGATGCTCGGCGTGCCGATGAAGCTGGTCGCCACGGTGGTGACCGCCTTCGTGCTCTTCGGCCAGGTGCTGTTCAAATCGGGCGGCGCGGCGTTCTTCACCGACCTCTCGCTCGCGCTGATGGGCCGGCGCCGCGGCGGCCCGGCCAAGATGGCGATCGTCGGCTCGTCGCTTTTCGGCACCATCTCGGGCAGCGTGGTCGCCAACGTGCTCACCACCGGCGTGGTGACGATCCCGATGATGAAGCGCGCGGGCTTCCAGCCGCATGTCGCGGCGGCAGTCGAAGCCACCGCCTCGACCGGCGGGCAGCTGATGCCGCCGGTGATGGGAATCGCCGCCTTCCTGATGGCCGAGTTCCTGCAGGTCCCCTACGCCCAGGTGGCGCTCGCGGCGCTCATCCCGGCGGTGCTCTTCTACCTCGCGCTGTTCATCCAGATCGACCTGCACGCGGCGCGCGCCGGCATCCGCGCGGTCGACGAGGCGCAGATCCCGCGCCTGGGCGCGGTGCTGAAAAGCGGCTGGTACTTCCCGGTGCCCTTTGCGATCCTGATCTACGCGCTGTTCTGGCTGAACTACGAGCCCGAGACGGCCGCCCTGCTCGCCGCGGCGGCGACGCTCGCGCTCGGGATCGCGGTGCCCTTCCAGGGCCGGCGCGTGGGCTGGCGCGACGTGCTGCAGATGCTGCGCGACACCGGCCTCTCGGTGCTCGAGCTCTTCATGATCGGCGCCGCCGCCGGCGTCATCATCGGCACGCTGAGCTACTCGGGGGTGGGCTTCTCGCTCACCGTCGTCCTGCTGCACGCCTCGGGCGAGAACCTGCTCGCGCTGCTCGTGATCGCCGGCGCGGCGTCGATCGTGCTCGGCATGGGCATGCCGACGGTCGGCGTGTACATCCTGCTCGCGACCCTCATCGCGCCGGCGCTCGTCAAGATGGGCATCGATCCGATGGCCGCGCACATGTTCATCATGTACTACGGCTGCCTCTCCATGATCACGCCGCCGGTGGCGATCGGCGCGTTCGCCGCCGCCAACCTCGCCGGCGCCGACCCGATGCGCACCGGCTGGACCGCGATGGCGGTCGGCTGGTGCGTGTTCGTGATCCCGTTCCTGTTCGTGTTCTCGGGCACGCTGCTCCTCAAGGGGGATCCGTGGCTGATCGCGCTCGATGTCGCGACCGCGACCGCCGGCGTGTGGCTGGTCTCGGCCGCGAGCGCCGGATACGCGGCGCGTCCGCTCGGCGCCCCGGCGCGGCTCGTCTACGCCGCGGCCGGGCTCGCGCTCATGCTGCCGGCGGGCGCCTTCGCCGAGGCGCGCTGGTTCAACGTCGCCGGCGCGCTGGTCGCGATCGCGCTGTTGCTACTTTCCCGCAGAATGCATCGCTAGCCAGACCCGGGCCGGCGAGAACGGAAAGTCGAGATGGTGGATGCCGAGCGGGCGCAGCGCGTCGATCACCGCGTTCGCCACCGCCGGCAGCGCGCCGGTCGTCCCGGCTTCGCCCGCGCCTTTCACGCCGAGCGGATTCGAGGGTGACGGCACCGAGTGGTCGTAAAGCTCCACCCGCGTCATGATCTCCGGCCGCGGCATGGCGTAGTCCATGAACGAGCCGGTGAGGAGCTGGCCGCTCGCCTCGTCGTACACGCAGTGCTCGACCAGCGCCTGGCCGAGCCCCTGCACGATGCCGCCGTGCAGCTGGCCGTCGAGCAGCACGTGGTTCAGCACCCGGCCGCAATCGTCCACCGCGACGTAGCGCACGAGCTCGACCTCGCCCGTCTCGCGGTCGATCTCCACCTCGGCCACGTGCGCACCGCCGGGAAACGCAGTCGGCGTCG
>DATIGR010000160.1:0-7706 GCA_035454645.1 Burkholderiales bacterium | reverse complement strand
CGGGCCCGCTCGCCGGCGTGAAAGTGCTGGAGCTCGCCCAAATCATGGCCGGGCCCACGTGCGGCATCATGCTCGCGGATCTCGGCGCGGACGTAATCAAGGTGGAGCGCATTCCCGGCGGCGACGACACGCGGCACATGGACCGGCCGTCGGTACGCGGGGAGTCGGCGGCTTTCATGGCCATGAACCGCAACAAGCGCGGCCTCGCGCTCAACCTCAAGCTGCCCGTGGCGCAGGCGGCGCTCAAGCGCATGGCCGGGCGCGCCGACGTCCTCATCGAGAACTACCGCAAGGGCACGATGGAGAAGCTCGGCCTGGGGTATGAGACGTTGAACAAGGCGAACCCGGCGCTGATCTATTGCTCGATTTCGGGCTATGGGCGCACCGGCCCGTACGCCGACAAGGGCGGCTACGATCTCATCGCCCAGGGAATGTCCGGCCTCATGTCGGTCACCGGCGAGCCGGGCCGAGCGCCGGCGAAGTCGGGCAGCCCGGTGTGCGACATCAACGCCGGGCTGCTCGGCGCGCTCGGCGTGCTTTCGGCGTATGTCCATCGCCTGAAGACCGGCGAAGGCCAGCTCGTCGACACTTCGCTGTTCGAAGCCGGCGTCCAGCAGATGTACTGGCAGGCGGCGATTTACTTCGCGACCGGCGAGCCGCCCGGACCGACCGGCTCGGCCCACATCCTGTCGGCGCCCTACCAGGCGTTCCGCGCCGCCGACGGCTGGCTCACGATCGGCGGCGCAAACCAGGCGAACTGGGAGCGGCTGGCGGGCGTGTTGGGAGCCCCTGAATGGCTCTCGGATCCGCGCTTCGCAGCGAACGCCGAGCGGATGAACCATCTGGAGGCACTCACGCAACTCATGAGCGCGCGGATTCGCAGCTGGAAAACCAGGGATCTGATCGCGGCGCTCGACGCGCAGGGCGTACCGTGCGGGCCGATCAACTCGATCGCCGACGTGGCCGGCGACCCGCAGGCGCTCGCGCGCGGAATGGTGATCGAGCTGGAGCATCCGCGCGCGGGCCGAACGCGCGCGCTCGGATTGCCGATCAAGCTTTCCCGCACGCCGGGTAAGGTCACCCGACCCGCGCCGACCTTCGGCCAGCATACCCGCGAGGTGCTCGCGGAATTCGAGTTCTCGGCCGCGGAGATCGACGCCCTCTACGCCGCAAACGCGGTAGCCTAAGGCCATGGCGACCCTGCTCGAGGTCAGGAATCTCAGGACCACGTTCCTCACTTCCGCCGGAGTGGTGCGGGCGGTGGACGGCGTGTCCTGGGACGTTCAGGAGGGCGAGACCGTCGCGCTGGTGGGCGAGTCGGGCTGCGGCAAGTCGGTATCGGCGCTCAGCATCATGCGCCTGGTGGCCGAGCCCGCCGGACGCATCGAGGGCGGCGAGATCCACTACAAGGGGCGCGATCTGCTCAAGCTCACTGAAGCCGAGATGCAGCACGTGCGCGGGCGCGAGATCGCGATGGTGTTCCAGGAACCGATGACCTCGCTCAACCCGGTGCTCACGATCGGGCGCCAGCTCACCGAGGGCCTCGAAATCCACATGAGCATGACGCTCGAGCAAGCCCGCGCGCGCGCGGTGGAGCTGCTCGGCATGGTGGGCATCCCCGACCCGGAGCGCCGGCTCGCGCAGTACCCGCACCATTTCAGCGGCGGCATGCGCCAGCGCATGATGATCGCCATGGCGCTCGCGTGCAATCCTTCGCTGATCCTCGCCGACGAGCCGACCACCGCGCTCGACGTCACCATCCAGGCGCAGATCCTGGAGCTGATGCGCGACCTTTCCCGGCGCCTGGGCGTCGCGATGCTCATCATTACCCACAACCTCGGCGTGGTTGCGCGCTATGCCGACCGCGTGAACGTGATGTACGCCGGTCGCATCATCGAGCAGGCGGCCGCGCGAGAGATCTACGCCAACCCGCGCCACGCCTACACGCTCGGCCTGCTGCGCTCGGTGCCGCGGCTCGACGAGCCGCGGCGCGCGCGGCTCGATCCGATCCAGGGCCAGCCGCCAGACCTCACCCGGCTGCCCCCGGGCTGCGCCTTCGCGCCGCGCTGCGCCTACCGCGTCGAGCGCTGCGGCGAGGCACCGCCGCTCGTCGAGGTCGGCCCCGGACACACTTCCGCGTGCTGGGAAGCGATGCGGCTCGTGCAGGAGCGAACGGCCGAGGTTGCTCCATGAGCGAGGTGCTCCTCGAGGTCGAGAACCTCGTCAAGCATTTTCCGGTCGGCGGCGGAATGTTCTCGCGCCCGACCGGCGCGGTGCGCGCGATCGACGGGGTGAGCTTCACGCTGCGGAAAGGCGAGACCCTCGGCCTGGTCGGCGAATCGGGCTGCGGGAAGACCACGACCGGGCGCTGCATCCTGCGGCTCGAGCGCCCCACAAGCGGGCGCATCCTGTTCGAGGGCGTCGACCTCGCCGCCCTCAGCGAGACCGAAATGCGCGCCGTGCGGCGCCGCGTCCAGGTGATCTTCCAGGACCCGTACTCCTCGCTCAACCCGCGCATGACCATCGGCCAGATCCTCGCCGAGCCGCTCAAGGTCCACGGCATCGTCCGCGACCCGGCGGCGCGCCAGGCCCGCGTGCAGGAGCTCCTCGAGCAGGTGGGGCTGCATCCGCAGCACGCGCGCCGCTACCCGCACCAGCTCTCCGGCGGCCAGCGCCAGCGCGTGGGCATCGCGCGCGCGCTGGCGATGGATCCCTTGCTCATCATCTGCGACGAGCCGGTATCGGCGCTCGACGTGTCGATCCAGGCGCAGATCATCAACCTGCTCGAGGACCTGCAGCGCCGCCTCGGCCTCACCTACCTCTTCATCGCCCACGACCTTTCGGTGGTGCGCCATATCTCGGATCGCGTGGCGGTCATGTATCTCGGCAAGATCGCCGAGATCACGGACCGCGCCTCGCTGTACGAGGAACCCCGGCACCCCTACACGCGGGCGCTGCTCTCGGCGGTACCGATTCCCGACCCCGCTGTCGAGGCCACGCGCGAGCGCACCGTGCTGCGCGGCGAGGTGCCGAGCCCGCTCAACCCGCCCCCGGGGTGCGTTTTCCATCCGCGGTGCCCGATCGCCGTCGATCGCTGCAGCGCCGAAATCCCGGCGCTCAGGGAAATCAAGCCTGGGCATTGGGCCGCCTGCCACCTCGCCTGACTTTAAGCCCCCCTTAAGGCTTCGCAGCGCACGCTCCCCCGAAGCTGCGCGCCCGGTAGTGTTTTGCGGCGGTGCGGCAATAGACGCCGCGCTTGCTTGACATGCAGCCGCCGCGCCCTTTTACTACGCGGGCCCAACAAGACCCGCGCTCAAGCGGCTAAACCGCAGTATCGAAGGAGGAGGTTGCTCATGAAACTTCTACACGCGCTCGCCCTCGCGGCCGGCGCCATCGTGCTCGCGCCGGCGCAGGCGCAGCGCAACGGCGGCGAGCTGGTCTTTCCCGTGCCGTCCGAGCCGCCGTCCTACGACGGCCACCGCGAAGAGACCTTCGGCCTGATCCACCCGATCGCGCCGTTCTACAACACGCTGCTGCGCGTCGACCCGAACGACAAGAGCGGCACCAAGCCCTATCCCTCGGTGGCCGAGAGCTGGACGGTGTCCGCCGACGGCAAGACCTACACCTTCAAGATCCGCCGCGGCGTGAAGTTCCACGACGGCTCCGAGCTCACCGCGCGCGACGTCAAGGCGTCTTACGACAAGATCATCTTCCCGCCGCCCGGCGTCGGCTCCACGCGCAAGGGCCAGTACGCCGACGTGGCCGCGATCGAGGCGCCGAATCCGACGACGGTCGTGTTCCGGCTGAAGGAGCCCTCGGGCTCGTTCATCTCGTCGCTGCTCTCGCCCTACAACTTCCTGTACAAGGCGGACATTCTCGCCAAGGACCCGCACTGGTACGAGAAGAACATCATGGGCACGGGACCCTTCACTTTCGTCGAGCACGTCAAGGGCTCGCACGTGGTCGGCAAGAAGAACCCCAACTACTGGGACAAGGGCAAGCCCTACCTCGACGGCTTCCGCGCGATCTTCATGAGCTCCTCGTCGGCGCAGGTGGCCGCGGTGCGCGGCGAGCGCGCCCACATCCAGTTCCGCGGCTTCACGCCCAAGGACCGCGACACGCTGGTGCAGTCGCTCGGCAGCAAGATCACGGTGCAGGAATCGCCCTGGGACTGCATCCTGCTCGTGGCGATCAACCACGAGAAGAAGCCCTTTGACGACAAGCGCGTGCGCAAGGCGCTGACGCTCGCGCTCGACCGGCACGAGGGCTCGAAGGCGCTGTCGCAGATCGCCATCGTCAAGTCCGTGGCCGGGGTGCAGGTACCGGGCACGCCGTTCGCCACGCCGCCGGAGGAGCTGAACAAGCTCGCCGGCTACTGGACCGACGCCGAGAAGTCGCGCGCCGAGGCGAGGAGGCTGCTCAAGGAAGCCGGCCTGCCCGAAGGCTTCTCGTTCACCTTCAAGAACCGCGGCATCCCGATGCCCTACGAGCCGCTCGGCGTGTGGATGATCGACCAATGGCGCCGCGTCGGGCTCAACGTCAAGCAGGAGGTAATCGAGGCGGCGGCCTACTTCGGCGTGATCCGCAAGGGCGACTTCGAGGTTGCGATGGACTTCCAGTGCGGTTACATCGTCGAGCCCGACCTCGACATGTACAAGTTCCTGTCGAGCGACCGCAACCCGGCGAACTACGGGCGCTACAAGGACCCGGTGCTCGACCAGCTCTACGACCAGCAGAGCCGCGAGACCAACGTCGAGAAGCGCAAGCAGCTGGTGCGCCAATTCGAGAAGCGGCTGCTCGACGAGGAGGTGCACTACCTGATGACGCTGCAGTGGCACCGCATCATCCCGCACTCTTCCAAGGTCAAAGGCTGGACCGTCACGCCGAGCCACTACCTCAACAACACGCTCGATACCGTCTGGCTGTCGGAGTAACGCGGTAGCGGATGGGCTACTACATTCTCAAGCGGCTGTTGGCGATCATCCCAACGCTGCTTGGGGTGGCGGTGCTCATCTTCATCCTGCTGCGCGTCGTCCCGGGCGACGTGGTCGAGGCGCGCTTCCTCACCCAGGGAAGCCAGTTCCAGTCGCAGGAGCTGATGGACCTCGAGCGCAAGAAGCTCGGCCTCGACCAGCCCCTGTGGAAGCAGTTCACCACCTGGATGGCGGGGCTCGCGCGGCTGGACTTCGGCCTTTCGATGTGGACCGGCTCGCCGATCACCGAGGAGATCAAGCTGCGCTTCGCGCTATCGCTGCAGCTTGCGATCATGGCGAGCACCATCGCCACGCTGCTCGCAATTCCGCTCGGCATCCTGGCCGCGGTCAAGCAGGACACCTGGGTGGACTACGCGGTGCGCGTGTTCTCGATCGCCGGGCTCGCCACGCCGTCGTTCTGGCTCGGCATCCTCATGATCCTGACGATGCTGATCTTCTTCAAATGGATTCCGCCGATGGTGTTTACGCCCTTCTGGGTGGATCCGTGGCAGAACTTGCTGCAGCTCATCTGGCCGGCGCTGGCGGTGGGCTACCGCTATTCCGCCGTGGGCACGCGCATGATGCGCTCGGCGATGCTCGAGGTGCTGCGCGAGGACTACATCCGCACGGCGCGCGCGAAGGGCTTGTGGCTGAAGCTGATCCTCTCGCGCCACGCCCTCAAGAACGCGATCCTGCCGGTGCTCACCATCATCAGCCTGGAATTCGCGTTCCTCCTCGGCGGCCTGGTGGTGACCGAGCAGGTTTTCAACCTGAACGGGCTGGGAATGCTGTTCGTCGAAGCCATCGCGCGGCGCGACTACACGCTCACGCAAGCCCTGGTGATGCTGGTCGCGACGGTCTTCCTGCTTGTCAACTTCGTGGTCGATATCGCCTATGCCTGGCTCGATCCCCGCATCCGCTACCGCTGAGGAACTGGCCCGGCCGGACGCGCAGCGTGCCGGCTGGTTCGGCGTGGCCGTGGATTTCACCCGCCAGCGCCCGCTCGGTGCGATCGGCGCCGCGATCATCCTGCTCATGGTGGTAATGGCGGCGACCGCCGGGCTGATCGCCCCGTACAACCCGCTCGAGAACGACTACGCGGCGATGCTGTCGGCGCCGAACGCCGAGCACTGGCTCGGCACCGATGCGCACGGCCGCGACGTGCTCACGCGCATCATCTACGGCTCGCGCACCGCGCTGCTGGTTGGACTGGGAGCATCCTTTCTGGGAGCGACTTTCGGCTCGCTCATCGGGGTGGCGAGCGCGTACTTCGGCGGCCGCGTGGACCTGATCGTGCAGCGGATCATGGACGTGTTCTTCGCTTTCCCGGTCATTATCCTCGCGCTCGCCGTGGTGGCGGTGCTCGGAACCGGCCCCGAGAACGTCATCCTCGCTATCGCTGCGCCCATGGTGCCGCGTTGCGCGCGCGTGGTGCGCGCCAGCGCGCTCGCGGTGCGCGAGATGCCGTACGTCGACGCCGCGCGCGCCGGGGGCTATGGTCACGGTCGCATCATCCTGCGCCACATGCTGCCCAACGTGATGGCGCCGATCCTGATCATGGCCACCGCGTTCCTCGGCGAGGCGATCCTGCTCGAAGCTTCGCTCTCGTTCCTCGGTCTCGGGGTTCAGGAGCCGACCGCGGCCTGGGGCCTGATGCTGCGCGGCGCGGCGGTGGAGTTCGCCGAAAGCGCGCCGTGGATGGCCATCTTCCCCGGCCTCGCGATCAGCCTCGGCGTGTTCGGCTTCAACCTCTTCGGCGACTCGTTGCGCGACGCGCTCGACCCGCGCCTGCGCACGCAGTAACGGCCGCTAGACGATTCCCTCGGAGCGCAGCGCAGCGATCTCCGAGGAACTCTTATCCAGCAATTTCTCTAGAACTTCGTCGGTGTGCTGCCCGAGCGTCGGCGGCGGCGTTGCGTGTTCGAGCGGGGTCGCGGAGAAGCGCATCGGGCTCCTCACGAGCGGCACCTTCCCGGCGCTCGGATGCGGCAGCGCCATTTTCAATCCGCGCGCGATGGCCTGCGGCTCGCTGAAGACCTGAGCGAGGTCGTTGATCGGCCCGCAGGGCACGCCCGCGGCTTCGAGCCGCGCGATCCATTCTTGGGTCGGCCTCTGGATAAGAACTTCGTCGAGCAGCTGCGTCAGCTCCACCCGGTTCTCGACGCGCTTGCCGTTGCTCGCGAAGCGCGCGTCGGTGGCGAGCCCCTGGCAGCCGGCGACCTCGCAGAACTTGCGGAACAGGTTGTCGTTGCCGCAGGCGAGGATCAGGCTGCCGTCGGCCGTGCGGAAAACCTGATAGGGCGCAATGTTGGGGTGGTCGTTGCCGAGGCGTCCCGGAGGCTCTCCGGTCGCAAGGTAGTTGGCACCCTGGTTGGCGAGCACCGCGACCAGCGAATCGAACAGCGCGAGATCCAGGTGCTGCCCGACGCCGGTCTTCGCGCGGTGCGCAAGCGCGGCGCAGACCGCGATGCTCGCATACATGCCGGTGATCAGGTCGGCGATCGGGATGCCGGCCTTCTGCGGCCCGCCGCCGGGGCGGTCGTCGCGCTCACCGGTGATGCTCATCAGCCCGCCCATGCCCTGGATCATGAAGTCGTAGCCGGCGCGCTGCGCATAGGGGCCGTCCTGGCCGAATCCGGTGATCGAGCAATAGATCAGGCGCGGATTGACGGCGCTGAGCCCGTCGTAGTCGAGCCCGAACTTGGCGAGCGCCCCGGCCTTGAAGTTCTCCAG
>DATIGR010000159.1:0-5690 GCA_035454645.1 Burkholderiales bacterium | reverse complement strand
GCCCAGGCGCCGCAGGGCGATGCGCCCAAGGCGCGGCGCTTCGACTGCTCGCAGGCCAAGGACCCCAAGGCGTGCGAGGAGCGGCGCGCCAAGGTGAAAGACATGCACGCCAAGGCCGCCCAGGCGTGCGAGGCGAGCAAGGGCAAGGACGCCGAGTACCGCGGCTGCATGCAGCGCGAGTGGTGCGCGCAGACCGCCGACCCGGCGAAGTGCGAGGCGCAAGCCAAGGCGCGCAGCGCGCAACGCGAGAAGATCCGCGAGGCGTGCAAGGACAAGACCGGCGAGGAGCTGCGGGCCTGCATCCGCCGCGAGCGCGGCAGGACCTAGCCGCTACAATGGCCCCTTCTGCCGGGAGGGGCCATGGACGATAGCCGCGGAATGACGATCACCTTCATGGACGGGAGCAAGATCTCGTTCGGCTTCCCCCAGCAGGGCATGAATGCCGCGGCGAAGCAGCTCAAGATCGAGGAGTTCATGAAGAGCCCGTTCCTGATGGTGGTCGCGGACGGCACGCTGATGATGTTCCCGGTGGTCAACATCAAGTCGATCCAGATGCCGGTGAGCAAAGAGGAGGTGGATCAGGTCCGCCTGCCCGGCCACGCCATCCGCAACGCGACGCTCAAGCGCGGCGAGGCGTAGCGAGGGCCCGGCAACGCATGGCTCACCCGAGAGCCCTCTTCGCCGCATTCCTCCTCCTCTGCGCCGCAAGCGTCCTTGCCGCCGAGCCGGCAAAGGGCGTCTCCATCGAAGGCGTCACCGAGTGGCGGCTCGCCAACGGGCTGAAGCTGCTCACCCTGCCCGACCCGGGCGTGGACACGATCACCGTGCACATCACCTACCTCGTCGGCTCGCGCCACGAGGGCTACGGCGAGAAGGGCATGGCGCACCTGCTCGAGCACATGCTGTTCAAGGGCTCCAAGCGCCACCCGGACCTCAAGGAGCAGTTCACCCGCCGCGGCGCGCGCTGGAACGGCACCACCTCGAACGACCGCACCAACTATTTCGAGACCCTGGCCGCGAACGACGACAACCTCGAGTGGGCGATCGCGATGGAGGCCGATCGCATGGTGAACTCGTTCGTCTCCAGGCCGGACCTGGACAGCGAGATGACCGTGGTGCGCAACGAGTTCGAGATGGGCGAGAACAACCCCGGCGGGGTGCTGTTCCAGCGCATGCAGCAGCTCGCCTTCCCGTGGCACAACTACGGCAACCCGATCATCGGCAGCCGCTCCGACATCGAGAACGTGCCGATCGACAGGCTGCAGGCCTTCTACCGCACCTGGTACCAGCCCGACAACGCGGTGCTGATGATCGCGGGGCGCTTCGAAGAGGCGAAGGCGGTTTCCCTGGTGCAGAAGCATTTCGGCGCGCTGCCGCGCCCGGCGCGCGTGCTGCCCGCCTACTACACGGCCGAGCCGACGCAGGACGGCGAGCGGCGCGTGCGCCTCGAGCGCGTGGGCGACAACCAGCTCGTGTCCGCGCTCTACCGGGTGCCCGCCGGCAGCCACCCCGACTACCCCGCGATCGACCTGCTGGTGAACGTCCTGGGCGACGTCCCGGCCGGGCGGCTGCACCGCGCCCTGGTGCAGAAAGGCCTCGCCTCCCAGACCTGGGGCGCGGAGCGCGGGCTGCACGACCCGGGCTACGTGTTCTTCGGAGCTTCCCTCGGCAGGGAGCAGAAGCTCGGCGATGCGCGCGGGCGGCTGCTCGAGGTGCTCGAGGGGGTCACGCGCGACAAGGTGAGCGCCGAGGAGCTCGAGCGCGCGCGCACCACGCTCCTCAACGAGTTCGAGAAGGCGCAGCTCGAGAGCTCGGCGCTGGTGCGCTCGCTCGCCGAGTTCATCGCGATCGGCGACTGGCGGCTGTTCTTCCTGTACCGCGACCGCCTGCGCAAGGTGACGCTCGCCGACGTGCAGCGCGTCGCCGGGCAGTATCTCAAGCCCGCCAACCGGGTGCTCGGCGAGTTCGTCCCGGCCGAGCGCCCCGACCGCGCCGAGATCCCGCCCACGCCCGACCTGCAGTCCGCGCTCGCCGGCTACACGGGCGGGCAGGCCGTGCGGCTCGGCGAGGCGTTCGATCCCTCGCCGCAGAACATCGACCAGCGCACGATCAGGAAGCAGCTCTCCAACGGGATCCGGGCGGCGTTCCTGCCCAAGCAGACGCGCGGCGGGCGTGTGGTCGCCACGCTGACGCTGCACTGGGGCGACGAGAAGAGCCTGACGAACCGCGAGATCGCATGCGGCTTCGCCGGCGCCATGCTCATGCGCGGCACGCGCACGCGCAGCCGCGCCGAGCTCAAGGACGCGCTCGAGCGCCTGAACGCGGCCGTGCAGCTGAACGGCGACGGCGCGCACATCGAGGTGCGCGGCGAGAACCTCGTGCCGGCGCTCGAGCTCGTCGCCGAGGCGCTGCGCGAGCCCGCGTTCTCGCGCCCGGAGTTCGACGAGATGAAGCGTGCCGCGCTCACCGGCGCGGAGGCGCAGCGCCAGGAGCCGTCATCGCTCGCGGCCGTGCGCCTTGCGCGCCACCTTCACGAATACGCGCCCGGGCACCCGCACTACACCCCCACCGTCGAGGAGCGCATCGAGCTCATCCGCAAGACGACCCTCGAGGACGCGACCGCGTGCTACCGCGAGCTCTACGGCGCGACCGGCGCCGACTTCGTCGCCGTGGGCGACTTCGACCCGGAAGCGCTGGCGCGCGCGGTCGAGCGCCTGCTCGGCCCGTGGCGCACGCCGCACCCGTTCCAGCGCGTGCCGTCGCGCTACTTCGATCGCCCGGGGTTCGAGGACTCGCTCGTCACGCCGGACAAGGCGAACGCCGCGCTGCGCGCCGGCGTCAACGTGCGCATGCGCGACGATCACCCCGACTTCCCGGCGCTCGTGCTCGCCAACCACCTGCTCGGCGGCAGCTCCATCGCGCGGATGCCCGCGCGCGTGCGCGAGAAGGAAGGCCTGTCCTATAGCACCTACACTACCTTCAGCTCGAGCGCGTTCGACGAAGCGGCGTCGTTCCGCGTCGGCTCGATCTTCGCGCCGGAGAACCGGGAGCGTGTCGAGCGCGCGATCCGCGAGGAGCTCGAGCGCGCGGTGCGCGAGGGATTCAGCGCCGCGGAGGTCGAGGCCGGCAAGCGCTCGGTGCTCGAGGCGCGGCGCCTCGCGCGCTCGCAGGACCGCGCCCTCGCCAGCCGCCTGGGCCACTACCTGTTCGCCAAGCGCACCTTCGCGTGGGACGTGGAGTTCGAAAAGAGGATCGCCGCGCTCACGCCGGAGCAGGTCAACGCGGCGCTGCGGCGCCACATCGACCCGGCGCGGCTTTCCGTCGTGGTCGCGGGAGACCTGAAGAACTAAAAGGGGTCAGGCCCCTTTTATCTCTTATCGCCGCTTCAGCAGGTCGCGGATTTCCTCCAGCAGCACCTCCTGCCGCGGCGGCGCGGCGGGCGCCGCCTCCTCCTTGCGCTTCATCCGGTTGATCAGCTTCACGGCGAGGAAGATCGCCCAGGCGATGATGATGAAGTCGACGCAGGTCTGGATGAACTTGCCGTACATGATCTTCGCCTGGCCGATCTGCACCTGCAGGCCGCTGAAGTCCAGGCCGCCGAGCAGCGTGCCGAGCAGCGGCATGGCGACGTCGCCGACCAGCGAGGCGACGATCTTGCCGAACGCCGCGCCGACGATCACGCCGACCGCCAGGTCGACGGCGTTGCCCTTGACCGCGAACTCGCGGAACTCCTTGACGATGCTCATCGGTAGCTCACCTCCATGATTTCGAGTCGTTCTTCCCCCGCCGGGCTGCGCAGCGTCACGACGTCTCCTGCGCGCGCCTTGAGCAGGGCCTTCGCCATCGGCGAGATCCACGACACCTGGCCGCGCGCCGGGTCGGCCTCGTCGATGCCGACGATGGTGACCTCCCGCGTCTGCGCCTGGGTGCGCACCTTCACCGTGGCGCCGAAGAATATCTGATCGGTGTCGCGCCCGGCGGAATGCACGATCTGCGCGCTCTCGAGCCGCTTGACGAGGAAGCGCACGCGCCGGTCGATCTCGCGCAGCCGCCGCTTGCCGTAGAGGTAGTCGGCATTCTCCGAGCGGTCGCCGAGCGACGCGGCCCACGCCACGGTCTTCACCACCTCCGGCCGCTCGACCTCGACCAGGGCGCGCAGCTCCGCCTCGAGCCGCGCGTAGCCGGCGGGCGTAATGTAGTTCTTTCCGCGCGGCGCGGCCTGCGGCGCCGCCGCGTCTTCTTCGTCGGCCGCGCCGCTCTCGTCCTTGATGAACGCCTTGGACATGAGACCGGTATTATTCCAAAATCGGGCTGCACCCAAGGAAAGGAATGGCGGAGTCAAAAAAAGAAGGCCTGGATTTCCTGACACGGCTGCGCATCCGCGAGCTCATCCTGATGGGCCTGCTCCTGATCGCCGCGGTGATCGCGAACCTGCCCGAGGAGTACGTCGAGCACACCCTGGGGGTGAACCAGGCCGCCATGGTCGCGGTCCTCGGCATCGCGGTGATCATCGGGCTGTTTCTGTACCTCAAGACCGGCCTGTTCGTCGCCGTGGTGCTGCTCATCGCCGGCGCCAACATGCCCGACCAGATCGCCGAGGGCCTGAACATCTCCAAGATCCCGATCCTGCTCGCCCTGGTCGCGCTGGTCGGCGTCGGCCTCATCAATTACGTGGTCAAGCTGGTGCCCACCGGCCTCGAGCCCAAGCCCAAGGAGAAGAGCGCCGAGGGGGTCCGGGCGCTGTTCTACGCCATCGAGAAGAACAACCTGGTGTACGCGCAGAAAGTGCTGGGGATGCACTTCGACCCCAACCTACACCACGACAACGGCTACACCCCGCTCGCCTACGCCGCGATGCGCGGCAGCCTGCCGATGATCGAGCTCCTGCTCAGGAACGGCGCCGACCCGATTCAGCCGACGATCGAAGGCGACAGCCCGGTGGAGCTCGCCCTGCGCTTCGGCCACGCCGAGATCGCCGACGCGCTGAAAGAAGCGCGCCGCGCCGCCGCCCCCCCGTCCGCGGCGGCGGCCGCGGCCTCGGCCGGCGGCTAGAATCCACTGTATACTTTTTCAGTACCATGGAAATCCAGCTTCCCCCCCTCGCCGCCGTAGCCGTCCCGGAGCAGGAGATCAGCCGCGACACCCTGCTCGAGAAGTACGCCAAGGGCAGCGAGCAGTCGGTCACCGAGGTGCGCCGCCGCGTGGCGCGCGCCCTCGCCCAGGTCGAGCGCGAGAGCGAGCGCGCGCACTGGGAGCGGCGCTTCCTCCAGGCCCAGGAGGAAGGCTTCATCCCCGCCGGCCGCATCAACTCCGCCGCCGGGGTGGCGCTGCAGGCGACGCTCATCAACTGCTTCGTGCAGCCGGTGGGCGACTCGATCTCGGAGGTGGTCGACGGCCGGCCGGGCATCTACACCGCGCTGCAGGAGGCCGCCGAGACCATGCGCCGCGGCGGCGGCGTCGGCTACGACTTCTCCTCCATCCGCCCCAAGGGCGCGGAGGTGAAAGGCACGCACTCGCGCGCGAGCGGCCCGGTGTCCTATATGCGCGTGTTCGACCGCTCGTGCGAGACGGTCGAGTCGGCGGGCTCGCGCCGCGGCGCGCAGATGGGCGTGCTGCGCTGCGACCACCCGGACATCGAGGAATTCATCCACGCCAAGGACCGCGGCGACCTCGCCAACTTCAACATCTCG
>DATIGR010000158.1:0-8121 GCA_035454645.1 Burkholderiales bacterium | reverse complement strand
GCTATGTCCGCGGTCACGACGCTAGCCCCGCGCGACCCCAAAACAAAAAGGGTTAGGAATTTTCCCCTAACCCTTTGTTTATTTGGCGCGCCCGGCAGGATTTGAACCCACGACCCCCTGGTTCGTAGCCAGGTACTCTATCCAACTGAGCTACGGGCGCGAGGGCGGCAATTATAGCGTCAGTCGATGGTCCGCGTCGCCCGCAGCAGGATCGAAGGCGGGATCGCGACGCCGAGCGCGCGCGCCGTCTTGAGATTGACGACGAGGTCGAAGGTGCTCGCCTGCTCGACGGGCATCACGGCGGGCTTTTCGCCCTTCAGGATCCTCGCGACGAAGCTCGCCGCGTGCCGGTATTGCTCGCGAAAGTTGGCGCCGTACGAGAGCAGTCCGCCCGCGTCGGCGAACGTTTCGGACTGCGTGATCGACGGCAGGCGGTGGCGCGCGGCAAGGCTGGCGACGAGCGACGCCTGCGCGGCGGTGCCGATGAGGCTCGGCTGCACGACCACGGCGCCCGCGCCTTCCTTCTCCATCGCCACGAACGCGGCCGCGAATTCGTCGGAGCCGCTGACCGACTTCGCATGCACGCGGATTCCCGCCCCGCGTACCGCGTTCGACGCGCCGTCGAGAAGCACCTTGGCAAACGAAGGGTCGTCACGATTGAGCAGCATGCCGATTCCCTTGAGGCCCGGCAGCAGCTCGCGCAGGAGTTCCACGCGTTTCGCCGACAAGTCGATGCCCGTCAGCCCGGTGATGTTGCCCCCGGGGCGCGCGAGGCTCGCGACCAGCCCCTGCTTCTCGGGGTCGCCGGCGGGCGCCATGACGATGGGAGTGGTCCTCGTGGCGCGCTGCGCCGCCTGCACCGCCGGAGTGAGCGAAGCCACGATCACGTCGACGCGGGCCAAGGCATAGTCATTCGCGATCGCGGCCGCGCGTTCGCGGCTTCCACCGGCCGAGCGCCAGTCGACGACGATGCTCTTGCCTTCGACGTATCCGTTCTCGCGCAGCCCGCGGGCGAACGCCTCGCGGAACTCGTGCGCCGCGTCGGTGAACACCAGCACGCCTACCCGTGGGGGCTCCGCCGCGTGAGCCCCGGGGCCGAGCGCGGCCAGAGCGAGGCCGAAAAGCAGGCCGGCGCGGCGCGTCACTCGGGAGCTACAGCTCGCTGCCGATCCTGCGGTCGACCGAGTAAGGCCCGCCGCCGCGCAGCGCGATCGCGAGCATGACGAGCCCCCACATGAGCGGGTACTCGTAGCCGCGGTCGGTCCAGCCGAACTTCGGCAGGTGGTGGTAGACGATCACCGTCATCTCGATCGTCACCGCGGCGGCCCAGAAGCGCGTGAACAGGCCGAGCGCGATGCACAGCCCGCCCAGGGTCTCGAGCGTGATCAGCACGATCGCGAGCGGCTCGGCGGGATAGATGCCGCGCTTGACGAGCGCCATGTTGGCGGTGGCGCCGACGCCCATCATGAGCTTCGGCCAGCCGTGCGGGATCAGCATCAGGCCGGCGGTGATCCGGATCAGAGCCCACGACAGCGGCTCGACGCATCGGTAGAACGACTCCAGCTGCGGAATGAGAAGCCTCGGCGTGCTTGTCTGCATGTTTTCTCCTCCCTCTTCGAGTAGATTACCGGAAAAGGAGACGCGATGAGCTTCGTACTGGTGGTGAATATCCGCATCAAGCCCGAGAGCGTGGACGCGTTCATGAAGCAGCTCGGCGAGAACGCTGCTGCGGCGCGCAAGGAACCGGGCTGCCGGCAGTTCGACGTGCTGGTGGATCCGAAAGACAGGACGAAGGTGATGCTCTACGAGGTCTACAACGACGAGAAGGCGTTCGAGGCGCACCAGCAGACGCCGCACTTCAAGAAGTATCTCGCCGAGGCCGTCCCGATGCTCGCCGCGCGCGAGCGCCAGGTGTTCACGAAAGCAGAAAGCCCCCGATAGCGCCGCCGGCGGCGAGGAACCAGAGCGGGCTCACCTTCGTGGCAAGCATCCCGGTAGCGCTCGCCGCGGCGATCAGCCAGAGCCGCCAGTCGGGCGCGCCCGGCGTGGCGAGGATGAAGCCGCCCGAGAGGATGAGCGCGACGACGACCGGCGACATCGCGCGCTGCGCGGCGATGCGCCAGGGCTTGTCCTTGAAGCGCTCCCAGGCCTCGGCGACCCACCAGGCGAGCACCGCGGCCGGGCCGCACATCGCCGCGAGCGCGGCGAGCGCGCCGCCGAGGCCGGCGACCTTCCAGCCGATCAGGCTGGTGATCAGGATGTTCGGACCGGGCGCGGCCTGGCCGACGGCGAAGATCTGGATGAACTCCTCCGGGCTGATCCATCCCTTCACGTCGACCACGTAGCGCTGCAGCTCGGGAAGGATCGAGGGCATGCCGGCGACCGAGATCAGCGAGAGCAGCATGAAGTAAAGCGTCAGCTCGAGCAGGATCACAGCAGGCCCTTCCGCGCGCAGGCATACGCGAGCACCAGCGCGATCGGCAGAACGATGAACAGCGACATCCGCGCGACGCCGGCGGCCACGAAGCAGGCGGCGATGAGCGCCAGCGCCGCGGGCCGGCGCGCGAGCACGCGCCCGAGCTTGATCGCGGTGCCGATGAACAGCCCCGCGCCGGCCGCGCCGACGCCGGTGACCACCGCGCGCAGGACCGGGTTGGTCGCGGCGAAATCGGCGTAGAGCGCGAAGAGCGCCAGCACCCAGACGAACGGCAGCGCGAACAGCCCCAGGAACGCGACCAGCGAGCCGCGCACCCCGAACCAGCGCTTGCCGACCACGATCGAGGCATTGCCGATGTTCGGGCCCGGGAGGAACTGGCAAAGGCCGATGGTTTCGGCGAAGTCGGCCTCGGTCATCCAGCGCCGCTCCTCGACCATGACGCGGTGCGCCCAGGGCATCACGCCGCCGAAGGAGCGGGCGCCGATGGAAAGGAAGCCGAGGAACAGCTCGCCGAGCGAGCGTGGAGGGCTTACCTGCATTTTTGCGCGACTATACACTGACGCCATGCGCGCCCTTCTCGCGGTTGTTCTGCTTACGAGCGGCCTTGCGGCTTTCTCTCAAGACCTTCCGATCTTCGACGCGCATGTCCACTACAGCCACGACGCCTGGGACGTGGTGCCGGTGCAGGACGCGATCGCGATCATGCGCAGGGCGGGCGTGAAGCGCGCGCTCGTCTCGAGCTCGGGCGACGACGGCCAGCAGCGCCTGTACGCCGCGGCGCCCGATCTCGTGATCCCGGAGCTTCGCGTCTACCGCTCGCGTGGCGAAATCGGCACCTGGTTCAGGGACGAAACGCTGATCCCGTACCTGGAAGAAAGGCTCGCGAAGCACCGCTACGTGGGCATCGGCGAATTCCATCTCTACGGCGCCGACGCCGACCTGCCCGTGCCGCGCCGGATGGTTCAATTGGCGAAGAAGCACAACCTGTTCCTGCACGCGCATTCGGATGCCGACGCGGTCGAGCGCCTGTTCAGGCAGTGGCCGCAGGCACGCATCCTGTGGGCGCACGCGGGCTTCGAGCGCCCCGAGCGCGTCGCCGAGATGCTGCGCAGGCACCGCAACCTGTGGGCCGATCTCGCGTTCCGCACCGACCACGCCTCCGGCGGCAAGGTCGATCCTGCGTGGCGCGCGGTGTTCCTGCAGTTCCCCGAGCGCTTCATGGTCGGCAGCGACACCTTCACGCCCGAGCGCTGGCACTACATCCCCGAGCACGCAGAATGGTCGCGGCGCTGGCTCTCCGACCTGCCGAGAGACGTCGCCGAACGCATCGCATGGAAAAACGGCGAAACCGTCTTCGGCTCGCTGCTGCAGCGGCCGGACTAGCGCTTAGCAGCGCGTCGGCCGCGTGCGTGCCGGAACTGGACGGCACGCGGCTGGAATCGGCGCGCTTCGTCCTGGCGTTCAAGGCCTCTCCCGAGATCGGGAAGTTCTTCGCGCTCGACGTCGCGGTGTGCGCGAAATCGGCTGCGGTTCCCGAATCGCTGAAAGTCGACGCGCACATGCCGCAGCACCGGCACGGGATGAACTACGCGCCCGAGGTGAAGCCGCTCGGCCCGGGCCGCTGGCGCGCCGAAGGGCTCATGCTCCACATGCCCGGAAGCTGGGAGCTCGTGTTCGAGATCCGCGCCGCCGGCACGACCGACAGGCTGGCGCACGGGCTCGTGCTTTCCGAGTTCTCCGAAGAGGAAAAGCGCAGGATCCTGTCGCACGGCCCCTGGCCGCCGAAGGCCGGACCCGACCCGAGCAACCGCGTATCGGGCAAGCGCGAGGCGATCGCCTTCGGCGAGAAGCTGTTCTTCGAGCCGCGGCTTTCGGGCCCGGGCTCGGTGCTGTGCGCGACCTGCCACGTGCCCTTCCGCGCCTTCCAGGACGGCCGGCCGCGCGGCTTCGGCCTGCAGCAGGTGGACCGCAACACCCCGAGCGTGATCAACGCGCGCTTCTACCGCTGGTACGGCTGGGACGGCGCGCACGACAGCCTGTGGGCGCAGAGCGTTCGCCCGCTGCTCGATGCGCGCGAGATGAAAGCGAGCGCAAACCATGTCGCGGCTGTGGTGCGGAGGCTGTTTCCCGGCGAGTACGAAAGAGCCTTTGGAAGCGCCATTCCCGCCGACGACGAGGCTGTGCTGGTCGATGTGGGAAAGGCGCTCGCCGCATTCCAGGAGACGCTCGTCAGCGCGCGCACGCCTTTCGACGAGTTCAGGGATGCCCTGGCGAAGGGCGCGCCGGCGTCGTCCTATCCGGTTGAAGCCCAAAGGGGACTGAAGATCTTCATAGGAAAGGGAAACTGCAGCGTGTGCCACCTCGGGCCGCACTTCACCAACGGCGAGTTCGCCGATATCGGCGTGAAGTTCTTCGCCGCGCCCGGCCGGGTCGACGGCGGCCGGCACGCCGGAATACGCAAACTGAAGGAGAGCCCGCTCAACCTGCTGGGCCGGTACAACGACGATCCGGCGCGCGCGACGGCCATCGGGACGCGCCACGTCGAGCTGCAGCATCGGAATTTCGGCGAGTTCAGGGTGCCCGGCCTGCGCAACGTCGCGCTCACCGCGCCCTATATGCACAACGGCAGCCTCGCCAGCCTGCGCGACGTGGTGAAGCACTATTCCGAGCTCAACGAAGAGCGGCTGCACGCCGACGGCGAAAAAATCCTGAGGCCGCTCAAGCTCACCGAGTCGGAGATCGACGACCTGGTCAGATTCCTCGAATCCCTGTCGCCGCGGCCCGACAGTTTTTAGCGCAACCAGTCCCGGTTAGCATTGCCCAATATCAGATGGAGGTCTCGATGCTGAAAAGGAACCTGCTGGCACTGACGGGCGCGGCGCTGCTGGCGCTGCCGGGCATTGCGCTGTCGCAAAGCGAGCAGCAACTGATCGAGCGCTACACCGATCTCGCGGGATCCAAGGAGAACGCCACGTCGCTCGTCACCGGCTTGCGCGACGGCAAGGAAGTCACGCTTACTGAAGGGACGAGCACCGTTACCTTCACGCCCAAGACCGGGAGAATGGGCTACGGCAACATCGACAATGCGCTCGCGCTGGCCGGGGCGTCGCTCGGGAACAACCCCACACCGACCGAGCTGAAGTCCGTGCTCATCGGCGGCACGGTGGACAACGTGACGTACGAAGGAATCCTCAACATGCGCGCAGGCGGCATGGGCTGGGGCGTAATCGCCCAGGAGCTCGGCTTCAAGCTCGGCGAGGTGAAGCGCGCCGACAAGGCACAGGTGCAGCCAGTCGAGAAGGCGGAACGCGTGGCCAAGGTCGAGCGGCCCGCGAAGCCGGAGAAGCCGGAACGGCCGGTGAAGCCCGAGCGCCCGGAAAGGCCGGAGCGCTCCTTCGGTAAGGGCAGATAGCCCTGGGGCGAGCGATCGCCACGGCGGCTTGCGCCGGGATGCTCGTCGTCCTCGGCGCACAGGCCGAGGACGGCGAGCTGCGGCTCGGCGGCGGCTTTCACTACAGCACCGGCGACTACGGCTCGACCATCGACACGCGCATCAGCACGCTGGAGGCGACCGCTCGCTACGAAACCGGCAACATGGTCTACCGGGCGAGCGTGCCGTGGCTCACCGTGAAGGGCGACACCGGGGTCATTCCGGGCATCGGCGAGGTGAGCGGCGCGCCGGTGCGCTCCGGCTCCGCGTCGGGGCTGGGCGATATCGTGCTCTCCGCCGCCTGGACGGCGTACTACGACGCGGCGAGCACGCTCGGCCTCGATCTCGCCGGCAAGCTGAAGCTCCCGACCGCGGATGAAAGCAAGGGCCTCGGCACGGGGGAACCGGACTTCGCCTTTCTCGCCGATCTCTACCGCACGTTCGACCGGGTGACCGGCTTCGGCGGCGTCGGCTACCACGTGATGGGCGACGCGCCCGGGCTGCCGCTCGAGAACGCGTGGAGCGCGAACCTGGGCGCGACCTACAGGCTCGACGCGCGCACGAGCGCGGGCGGCCTGCTCGAAGGCCGCCAGCGCGTCGTGCCGGGCGGCTCGCCCACCCGCGAGCTGTTGGGATTCTGGACGCGCCGGCTCGAGGGCGAGTGGCGCGCGCAGATCTATGGCCTCATCGGCCTCGCCGACGGCAGCCCCGACTGGGGTTTCGGCCTATCGCTCGCCCGGCCGCTCTAGGAACTTCCGGCGCAAGAGAAAGAGAAGCAGCGCCGCCGCGGCGATGAGCGCGGCGAATGCGAGCCAGGCGGCGCGCCAGCCGAGCGTGTCGCGCAGCAGCCCGCTCGCGAACAGCGCGCTTCCCATGCTGAACGAAGCGACCAGCGACCAGCCGCCCTGGTAGGCGCCGCGCCGGCCCGCCGGCGCGAGCCGCGCCACCGCGGCGGGCACCGCGGAGCTGAACACGAGCTCGCCGAAGCTGAACACCACGGTTCCCGCCAGGTAGCCGGCCGCCGCGCCCGGCACGAGCGCGTAGCACGCGATGCCGCCCGCCACCACCAGGGCCGCGGCGCCGAGCAGCCGGAACGGGCCGCGCGGCTCGATGCGCGCGGCAAGCGGCACGGCGAGCGCCGCGACGATCAGGCTGTTCCCGCCGAGCACCAGGCCGATGTAGCCCTCCCCCAGGCCGACGTCGGCGCCGTAAAGCGGCGAAGCGACCACCACCAGCCCCATCGAGAGCGGGAATACGAACGCAGCCGCGGCGAACAGAAGGAACGAGCGGTCGCGGAACGCGGCCACCGTTTCCTTCACGACGCCTGCTTCGCTGCGCTCGAGCGCGGGCGGCGCTCGAAAGACCAGTGTGTAGAGCAGCGCGACGACGAGGTACCCGGCGCATGCGATCCCTGCCAGAACCGCATAGCTCTGCTCGGCCACGTAGCCGGCCGGGGTGACGCCGAGCGTATAGGCGACGCTCATCGCGGTGTAGTTGGCGGCGAGCACCGACTGGCGCCGCTCCGGCGGCGCGAGGTCGAGGAGCAGCGCGGTGGCCACCGGCATGTTGACCGCGCCGGCGAGCCCCATCGCCACGCTCCAGGCGAAAAGCGACGCCGGCCCGCTCACCAGCAGGAACGACGGCAGCACGATCGCCGTGGCGAGCGCCGCCGCGATGAGCAGCGCGCGGCGCCCGATGCGGTCGGAGAGCGCGCCGAACATCGGCGCGGCGGCGCCGCGCAGCAGGCTCTCGACAAGGAACGCGAGTCCCACGGTGCCGACGTCGATGCCGGCCCGGCGCACGAAGTAGATGCCCAGGAACGTGACCAGGCTCATGCGCGCGGCGACCGCGATGAAATTCGCCGCGACGACGACCCGGGTGCTTTTGTCTAGAAGCCCCAGTAATCCAGGCCTTCGGGAAGCGGCTCGCCGAGCGTGAGCGAACCGAGCTTGGCGTACTGGCCCTCGGAGTAGAGCAGCGGCTTGCCCTTCTTGCCGAACAGCACCTGCTCCACCTGGCCGAGGAAGATGGTGTGCGTGCCGTGCGAGAGGCGCTTCACCACGCGGCAATCGAACGACACGAGCGCGTCGATCAGCACCGGCGACCCGGTGGCGAGGCGCGTCCAGTCGCGCGACTTGAAGCGCGTCTCGCCGCTCTGCGCGCCGCTGAAGCTCGTGGAGAGCTCCCAGTCCTCGGCGCGCAGAACGTTGACGCAGAACGCCTTGCTCTTCATCACCGCGCCGTGCGTCGTGGC
>DATIGR010000157.1:0-10686 GCA_035454645.1 Burkholderiales bacterium | reverse complement strand
GGGCGCGCCCGCGGCGACCGGGCGCACGTCTCCTTCCCATTGGGCATCCACCCGGTGGGGCAGGTGTTCTCGCGCTGCGCCGGCTCGCGCGGCATCGGCGTGAACTGGGCCGGCTCGGGCACCTCGACGCCCTCCGCGCTGCAGCTCGAGCTGATCGCGCGCCTCAAGCCCACCCTCTGGCTGGGCATGTCGAGCTACGCGCTGCACCTCGCTAACCTGGCCGAGGCGAAAGGCATCGAGCTTTCGGTGAAGACCGTCATGACCTCCGCCGAGCCGGTCTCGAAGGCGAAGCGCGACAAGATCGAGCGCACTTGGGGCGCGAAGCTCACCGACACTTTCGGCATGACCGAGGCCGGGATGATGGGCGCGGAAAGCAAGGAAGACGAGCCCGGGAGCGGCTTCCGCGTCTGGAGCGACTTCTACTTCGTCGAGGTGCTCGACCCGAAGACGCTCGAGCCGGTGCGCGAGGGCGAGGTCGGCACGCTCGTGGTGACGGCGCTGCGCACGAACAACGTCACGCCCTTCCTGCGCTGGAGCTCTGGAGACCTCGTGACTTATAGCGAGGCCGACGACGGCCGGGGGCCTTTCTCGGTATTCCCGCGCGTGAAGCACGCGCATCGCACCGCCGGCTTCTTCAAGATCCGCGGCGTCAACCTCGGCCACCAGGACCTCGAGGACTTCATGTTCCGCTACCTCGAGATCGGCGACTTCCGCGCCGAGGCGCTGAACGAAGGCGGCAACGATGTCCTGAAGCTGTCGATCGAAATCCGCCGCGGCGCCAACCCGGAAGTCCTGGTGAAGACCCTGGCGGCGAAGGTGAAGGAAACCTTCGAGCTCGTGCCCCAGGTCGTGGTGCTGGAGACCGGGACGCTGGCGAAGGAATTCGAGGCCAACGTCAAGGCCGCGCGCTTCGTCGACCGGCGCTGATCTTGTCCACCAGCGCGGTTGCCTGCGCGAGCCCCAGACCCTGCTGCGCCCGGACCAGCGCGATCGCATCGATCGTCCGGCCCGCTGCGATCAGGCGATCGATCTCGGTTTCCCCGGCCAGTCCCGCATGCGGTTTGGAAAGAATGGCGAGAACCTCATCGGCAAGGTCGACATATTCCTGCTTGCGGACGCTCGAAGTCGCGGTGAGCGGGATTTGTCCCGTGGTCGTGAGCAGCATCGCCGTGTAGTGACTGCGGCGTCGGTTGGATTCGAGATCCGTTTCTCTCGAAAACGGCACGACGACATCCTTGATTTCCGAGAACGGCAGCCGGGCCCCGCGAGACCGGAACCAGTTTCGCTGCTCCCAGGTCATCGTCCGGGTGGACGGATCGAAAACGAAGCGCCGGTCGTCCACGACGCCCGCGATCCCGAGCAGGAGCATCGACCCGAGGGCGCTGCCGGCCAGCTTTTGCCAGCCGAGCGAACCCTCCGCCGACGCTGCAAGAAAGATAACGACCGGCAGCAGAAAGGCCGCGGAGACGCAGGTCGCTTTCAGCAGCGTCCAGCGCTCCTGGATGAGCAAAGATCCGTTGGGGAGTTTCTCGGTTCTCATCCAGCGTGAGACGGGTCTATTTGTTCTTCTTCTCTATGCAGGTGCAGCCCACGGGAGGGCAGCTCTCCCGGTATTGCTGGAACGCGAGCGTGCCGTCGGTCAGCGCTTCGGCGTGGATGAACCGCTCACGCTCGACGTCGTAGATGAGATCCGTCGCCATGAGGCGGCCCCACCAGGCGCGCATGAAGAGGAGCTTCTCGTTCAGCCAGCGCACCTCGCCGAGGCCCGAGAGCTCGACGAAATCGATGTCCACGACGTAGTCCTTCTCGGCGTAGATCGTGACCCGCGCCGTGGGCCGCGAGCCTTCCAGCGCGAACGCGTAGCCCTTGTTCGGCGAGACCTGCGCCGCGGCGGGCTTGCCTGCCCGGCGCGTGGTCACACGGGTGTTTTTCTGCCAATCCACGACCGGATCCTGCAGCGAGTGGACCATCCTCGGCTCGGTCCAGCAGTCGGGCGGCAGACCCGGCCAGCCCTCCGAGGCGGCGGCGTACAGCGGCGCTGCAGCAGCCGCCAGCCCGAACAGAATTCTTCCAGGGAGAGCGCTCATCGCGGGAACAAGACGTAGCCTTCCTTTTCACGTCCTTCGAAGGTCAGGTAGCCGTGAAGGGGATACTGCACGCGCGATTGCCAGAGCGGCGCGACCGCTTTCCATGCGCCGTTCCGGTCGAGCGCGAGCAGGAGCTCGAGCCTGCCTTCGAACACATGGCCCGCCGGAACGCCGCAATGCAGATAGAGCCCGCCCTGGCACATCGGGTGGCCGGGCTCGAACATGCTCGGGCTGAAGCTCGAGCTTCTCGAGCGATTCCTTCTCGCCGAGAACTCCACGGTCGCCCTGGCGAGTCCGTAGCGCCGCTCCGCGCGCATTGCGTGACGAAGATCTTCGATTGTCAGCACTCTGAGCGCGACGACATCGTAATGAGCGAAAAGCTCGCGCGAAAGAATGTCCCGCGTCTCCGCCGATGCCGCCTCGGTAATCTTCCGGTCGTCGCTTCGTACCGGACCCGCCGCCGCGGCGAGCGCGCAAAGGCCGAGGACGAGCGCAGCACGTTTCACAGCGAATACCTCCGCGTTCTCAAATTGCGGCCGTCGTACGGCGTGAGCGTCATCGCCTCGACCGTGCCGGGATCGAGGCAGCGCGCGTTCACGCTGCGGCTGTCGGGGTCGCCGCGCGGCACGTAGAAGGACTTGACGCCGCATACCGAGCAGAATAGATGCTTCGCCGTGCGAGTGTTGAAGCGGTAGCCGGTCAGCACTTCCTTCCCCGAAAGCAGCTTGAAGCGATCGGCCGGGACGACGAGGTGCAGGTAGCCCGCCTTGCTGCAGATCGAGCAGCTGCACTCCAGCACGTCGAGCTTGGCCGGCGCCTGGACCTCGAACCTGACGCGCCCGCAGTGGCAGCCGCCGGTATGCGTGATCATGCCCGCAGCGCCGGCTTCGCCATCAAGACGAGCGCGATCAGAGCGGCGGGCGCGAGCGCCAGGTCCGCCGGCATGTCGAGCAGGAAGGCGGCCTGCACGCCGACCAGGCACCAGAGCATCGGCACCACGAGCACCGGGCGCGGGTAAGGCCACTCAAGCCAGGCGAGCACGCCGATGGTGAAAAGCGTCGTCGGGCAGGGCAGCCCGAAGGTCGCGCTGCCCGGATAGCGGTGCCCGGTCAGGGCGTTCAGCAGCGGGTAGACGAGGAGCGCATAGCCGACCAGCGCCGCGCCGAGCCAGTCCATCGGGCGCGACTGCCACCGGAAGCGCAGCCGGCGGCGGTGCACCCCGTACCAGAGAAAGAGCAGCGCGCCGGCAATGGACGCGGCGGCGAAGGCGCCGGCGAGCGGATTGATCCTCGAGAAGAACGCCCAGTGGTAGGCGAGCGCGAGCCAGAGCCACAGCGCGGCGAGCACGCTCGAGATCAGCAATCCGCGCCAGCGCGGGTCGGTGAACATCGCGAGCACGCACAACGCCGCGAGCGCCGTGAGCGCCACGGGCGCGGGCCACACGGCGGCGTGGTACCGGGCGAAGACTTCGACGAACTGCTCGACGGTGAACGGCAGGCGCACGCGCCGGGCCTCCTAGCACGTTTCCCGGAGTCGCCGCCCGCTCCGCGGCAGCTCGCCGGTCCGGTGGAAAATAAAGCGCGAGATGCCTATCGCCACCCCGCCTCCACCAGCGCCGCGAGCTTGTCGAGCGCCTCGCGCCAGCCGGCCTCGTTGTCGGCGGGCGGCAGGCCGGGCGGCAGCCCGTCGTGCACCGCGAGGATGTCCGTGCCGCGGTCGGTATCGGCGAGCGTGATCGTGATCGTCATCTCGCCACGCAGCGCAGGCTCGTCGGTTTCGAACTCGAGCGCTTCGACCACCTGCTCGTCCGGCACCAGCTTTGCAAAGCGGCCGTGATAGGTGTCCGTTTGCGCGGTGGTCTTGCCGGTGCCGGTAGGCTTGTCATATGTGAGCGAGACGCGAAACGCGCCGCCTTCGCGCGGCTCGAACACGTGCACCTTGCCCGTCATCCCAGTCGGCACCTTCCACTTCGCGACGGCTTCAGGGTCGAGGAGGGCGCGATAGACCGCCGCGCGCGGTGCATTCACGCGCCGGCGGATGCGGGTCGAGGCGCGTTTGACGTCGTCGCGCAGGTTCACAATGAGACTCGCAGCGAGGCAAACCGCGATACCCAGCAGCGCGACCGCGACGTAAGTGACCGAAATTCCCGACCGGTAAAGGAGAGCGCTCGCAAGCAGATAGGGAGACGCGGCGAAGGCGGCTATTACCCCGTTGTGGACGCTTCGAAGAAGGAGTCCGGGAGCTCCTCCTTGTTTTCGCGCCACGTCCTTGATCAGCGCGCTACACGCCAGATATCCCGGATATTCGGGTATACCCCCCGTTATGTCGGCGAGGGTGGCTTTCTCAACCGGCTGGCCCTGCGTCCTGGCGAATTCAAGCAAGGTATCGAACCGAAACGTCCGCCGTTCCTTGAGCGCCTCTCGCCAACGCCCGAGTGCGCCCATGCTGAGCACTGCGCGGTAGTAGAACGCGCACGCCAGCACGTACGTCACGGCCGCCGCCACCGTCGGTGTCAGCTCGAGGCCGCCGAGCGACACCTTTCCGGTCACGCCGAAACACAGAGCAACGGTCAAGGCCGCGAAAGTGAGCCAAGCTGTAAGTTGCTGATCCGCCTTCTTGCCCAACTCGAATAGCCTCTGACCGAGATTGGTCAAATGGGCATCCAACAGCAATTGGGCTTGCTGTTGCACTTGCGCGCCTAACTGCGGATTCGTCGTGGCCATGGCCCGGCCTCCACGGTTTCGTTCCCCCGCGCCTTGGGTGTCATCGTTTGCCCTTGTCGACCAGAGCCGGCATCGCGTCGCGCGCGGGGCGCTCGACGTTCGGGTCGAGCGAGTGGAACACATGAAGCCGGTCGCGGTGCGCGAGCTTGCGCTCGAGGATCTCGCGCGGGACGTCAGGCTTGAGCATCGAAGTGCTGCGCCATGCGGCGGCGAGTGCTTTCGTCCGGCTGCGGCCCGCGGCCGGCGCCGAGGTTGTCCTTCATGTGCTTCGGGTTGCCGGTGCCGGGGATGGCGCAGGTGATCGCGGGGTGCGACACGATCCACTTCAGGAAGTACTGCGCCCAGCTCGCGATGCCGAGCTCGGCCGCCCATGGCGGCAGGGGCCTGCCCTTCACGCGCCGGAAGAGCGCGCCCTCGACGAAGGGCCGGTTGGCGATGACGGCGGTTTTCAGCTCCTGGGCAAGAGGCAGGAGGCGTTTCTCCGCTTCGCGCTCGCCGAGCGAATAGTTGATCTGCAGAAAGTCGTACTGCCGGGTCTTGAGCAGGCGCTCGACCTCGGCGTAGGCTGAGGAGGTGTAGTGCGTGATGCCGATGTAGCGCACGCGGTTCTTGGCTTTCATTTCAAGCAGCGTTTTTGTGTGCGTCGCCACATCGGCGAGGTTGTGCACCTGCATGAGATCCATGCGCTCGACGCGCAGGCGCCTGAACGAGGTCTCCATCTGCGCGATGCCGGCGTCGCGGCCGTGCGTCCAGACCTTGGTGGCGACGAAGAGCCTGTCGCGCATGCCCAGCTCCGCCATGAGGTCGCCGGCCACGCTTTCCGAGCTCCCGTACATGGGCGAGGAATCGATCAGGTTGCCCTCCAGGAGCTTGAGCACCTCGCGCAGCGGGGCGCGCGCCGCGGGATCGTTGCCGGCGTCGAAGGTCTGCCAGGTGCCGACGCCGATGACCGGCAGCGCTTCTCCGCTCGCGGGGATCCGCTTGGTCATGATGCCGTCCTGCGCAAGCGACGGTCTCAGCGCCCCGGCTGCAACGAGGGCGAGGAGCGCGCGCCGTCGCCGGTCCATGATTTCATTCTAGCGCCGAGATGGAACGCGATCGCGGTCCAGACGAGCGACAGCGCGGCCGCGACCATCGCGAGCGCGCCCGCCAGCGCCTCGAACAGCCAGCCCGAGGCGGCGTCGCCGCCGCGGTACACCACGGTGTCGATGAAGTTCTTGGCCTTGTAGCGCTCTTCGCGCGGCACCACGGTGAACAGCGCCTCGCGCGCGGGCTTGGAGACCGCGAACTCGCCCACGCGGCGCGCGACGCCAAACACGATCAGCGCGGCGAGCGTCGGCGTGGCGCCGAGCCAGAGGAAGCCGGCGAGCGAGATGAGCGGCACCACCGCGAGCAGCCAGCCCGGGCCGAGCAGCGCGGTCAGGCGCGAAAACGCGAGGACCTGGAGGACGAGCGTGAGCGAATTGACCACCAGGTCCACATGGGCGAAAAGGCGCGTGCGCTCGGCCATGTCGGGAACCGCTTCCTTCACGATCGCGACCTGCTGGAAGTAGAGCGCGGTCGAGAGCGCGGTGTAGCAGAGAAGGTAGCCGCAGATGGCGAGCAGGAAGGGCGAGCCGAGCGCCGCGCGCACGCCGGCGAGGATCGAGCCGCCGAGCGGCGCCTCGGGCGGCGTGTCGCTCGCGCGCGGATGCGCCCTCGACCAGCGCGCGAGCATCGCTATGCACGGGATGATCAGGCCGAGGAGCGCCGCAGACACGACAAGAAGCCCCGAGTGCCCCAGTATTCCCGAAAAAAGCGCGGCAACCAGCGGGCCCGCGATGGCGCCGCAGCTCCCGCCGGCGGCGATCGCGCCGTAGAGCCGGGCGGCCTGCGGCGTGTCGAAGATGTCGGACATGAAGCTCCAGAACACCGACACCGCGAACAGGTTGAACACGCTGAGCCACACGAAAAAAACCAGAGGCGAGAGCCAGACCGAGAACAGCAGCAAGTTCAGCACGAAAAACCCATAGACCACGGGCAGCAGCCGCGCGCGCGGCAGCCGGGCGCTCAGCCATCCGAACACCGGAACCAGGGCGAGCATCGCGACGAAGGTGGCGGTAAAGAGCCATTTCACCGTCTGCGCGCCGGCTTCGACCGCGAGCGCGTCGCGCACCGGGCGCAGGATGTAGTAGCCGCAAAGGAGGAGGAAAAAGTAGGCGAACGCCCAGGCCACCGCGGTGAGCTCGCCGGGCCGGGCCCGAAGCACGCGGTATAGTAGTGAAGTCATCCTAAAGGGAGGCGTATGAGCACTGGGGGATGGATCGTACTTGGGATTGTGGTCGCGGCCGCCATCTGGGCCATCGCGATCTACAACGGCCTGGTCGCGCTGCGCAACCGGTACAAGAATGCGTTCTCGCAGATCGACGTGCAGCTCAAGCGCCGCTACGACCTGATTCCCAACCTGGTCGAGAGCGTGAAGGGCTACATGGCGCACGAGCGCAACACGCTCGAAGCGGTGATCAAGGCGCGCGGCGACGCGGTCGGCGCCGCGCAGCGCGCGGCGGCGGCGCCGGGCGACCCGGGCGCGATGCGCGGCCTCGCGCAGGCCGAAGGCGTGCTCGGCGGCGCGCTCGGCCGCCTGCTCGCGGTGTTCGAGCAGTACCCGGACCTGAAGGCGAACCAGAACGTGCTCGCGCTGCAGGAGGAGCTCACCAGCACCGAGAACAAGGTCGCGTTCGCGCGCCAGGCGTTCAACGACTCGGTGATGGAATACAACACCCGGCGCGAGTCCTTCCCCGACACGATCTTCGCGGGAACGTTCGGTTTCCAGGCCGCGGAGCTGCTGCAGGCGGTCGAGTCGGCCGAGGAGCGCAAGGCGCCGAAGGTCTCGTTCACGTAGCTTGGGGTTCTTCGAGCAGCAGGACCGCTCCCGCCGCGCCACCGGGCGCCTGCTCGCGCTTTACGCGGCGGCGGTTGTGCTCATCGTCGCGTTCGCCAATCTGATCGTGGTGCCGGTATACGTCTACTGGAGCGCGGCGCCCGCCTCGCCGGCGATCTATGCCACGGTCTCGCTCGTCGTGCTCGCCGTGATCGCCCTGGGCAGCGTGGAGATCATGGCGCGGCTGTCGCTCGGCGAGGGCGAGCTTGCGCTGCTGCTCGCGGGGCAGCGCGTCGGCCGCTCGAGCGGCAACGACGCGCAGCGGCGGCTGATCAACGTGGTCGACGAGATGGCGATCGCTTCCGGCCTCGCGGCGCCGGCGGTGTACGTGCTCAACCGGGAGGAGGGCGTCAACGCTTTTGCCGCGGGGCGCTCGCCGAACCAGGCGATCGTGGTGGTGACGCGCGGCGCCCTCGAACGGCTGTCGCGCGACGAGCTGCAGGCGGTGATCGCGCACGAGTTCAGCCACATCCTGAACGGCGATATCCGGCTCAACCTGCGCGCCGCCTACGCGCTGCAGGGGATCGTATTTCTCGCCGCCATAGGACGCTTCATGATGCAGTACTACTCGGGATACGGCGTGAGCGCGGAACGAAACCGCTTCCTGCACCCGCCTTTCGCGCTCGTCGGCGCCGCGCTCTTCGCGCTCGGCTCGGCCGGCCTGCTCGCCGCGCGGCTGATCCAGTCGGCGATCGCGCGCGAGCGCGAGTTTCTCGCCGACGCGTGCGCGGTACAGTACACGCGCAACGCCGACGCGTTGTGCAGCGCGCTTGCGGCTATCAAGCTGAACAAGGCCGGCTCGCGTATCCTCAACTGGCACGCCGACTCGCTCGCCCACATGCTGTTCGCGTCGAACAGCGCGAGGGAGTGGTTCGCGACCCATCCGCCGATCGAGGCGCGCATGCGGCGGGCGAACCCGCATGTTTCGCCGGCACTCTATTTCGAGCGCGGAAGAAGACCGTCGGCGGAGCAGCCAAGGGTCGTCGAAACCCCAAAAGCCGCCGAAACCCCGGGACCCAGGACCATCGTGCCGACCCGGCTCACGGCGGTCGCCGCGCTCATTGCCTCGATCGGCGAGCCGACCGGCCCGACGCTCGAGTACGCTTCCGGACTGCTCGCCTACCTGCCGACCACTATCCGCGACGCGCTCGGCACTGCCACGGGCGCGCAGGCGGTGATGATCGGCTGCATGCTCGACGGCGAGGCGACCGCGCGTGGCGGCCAGCTGCGCGCCGTGGAGGCGCTCGGCGGCGCGGAGCTCGCGCGCAAGGCGGAAGTGCTGGCGCCGCTCATCGCGCAGCTCGACCGCGCCTACCGTCTACCGCTCGTCGCGCTCGCACTTCCGGTGCTGCGCACCGAGCTCGACGAGGCCGGGCGCGGCGCGTTCCTCGCCGCGCTGCGCGCGGCCATCGCGGCCGATTCGCGGCTCACCCTCGGCGAATTCGTGCTCCATACCATCCTCGACCGGAACCTGGGGCCGAAGGCGAAACGGGCGGACGGCGTGCGCTTCCATAGCCGCCAGGAACTGAAGGAGGAATGCGCGCTCATTCTTTCGCTTCTCGCGCGGGCCGGCGGCGCCGGCAAAGGGACGATTCAGCTGGCAAGGGTCAGCGAGGCGCTCGAACGCCTGTCGCAGCTCGCGCCGCTCGAGAAGGAGCCCTTCATCGCCGCATGCGCCGGGCTGGTCGCCGCCGACGGCAATGTCAAGCTGATCGAGCACGAGCTCCTGCGCGCGGTCACCGCCGCGCTCGACTGCCCGATGCCGCCTTCGATCGCCGCGCTTGATCCGCGCCTGCTGCGCAGATGAAGACCTTCTTCGAGCACCAGCGGCTCGCGCGGCGCAATTCCAAGGTCATGGTGGCTCTCTTCGCCCTCGCGGTCGTCGCGGTGATGGTCGCGGTCGACGCGGTGCTCGGCGCGCTCTACGCCTGGAGCACCGGCGAGGCCGCGCCGGCGTCGGTCTACGTCGCGGGCGCGCTGGCGACCGCGGCGCTCATCCTGTGCGTGAGCCTGTTCAACGTCGCGCGCCTCGGCGAGGGCGGGGCGGCGGTGGCGCGCATGATCGGGGCGCGGCGCGTGCCTCCCGGAACCGCCGACCCGCTCGAGCGGCGGCTGCGCAACGTGGTCGAGGAGATGGCGATCGCCTCCGGCGTGCGCGTGCCCGAGGTGTACGTGATGGACGGCGAGCGCGGCATCAACGCCTTCGCCGCCGGCTGGGACACTTCGAGCGCGGTGGTCGCGGTGACGCGCGGCATGCTGCAGACGCTGACGCGCGACGAGCTGCAGGGCGTGGTGGCGCACGAGTTCAGCCACATCCTGAACGGCGACATGCGGCTCAACGTGCGCATGCTCGGGGTGCTCGCCGGGATCGTGTTCATCGGCTCGCTGGGCAAGTTCGTGATGCGCAGCACGCGCGGCTCGCGCGATGCGAAGGGGTTCATTCTGGCGGGGCTCGCGCTGTTCGTGATCGGCTACGTGGGCCTGTTCTTCGCGCGGCTGATCAAGGCGGCGGTGTCGCGCCAGCGCGAGTTCCTGGCCGACGCCTCGAGCGTGCAGTTCACGCGCAACCCCGACGGCATCGCCGGCGCGCTCGACCAGATCCGCACTTCCGGCGCCGGCACGCGGATCGAGAACCGCTACGCCGAGGAGATGTCGCACATGTTCTTCGGCGCCGCGGTCGCGGTGCGGCTCGCCCGGCTGCTCGACACGCACCCGCCGCTCGACGAGCGCATCCGCCGCGTGCACCCGCAGTTCCAGCGCAGCGAGTACCGCGCGAAGCGCGTCACGGCGCTGCCCCTGGAAGCGCCGCCGTCCGCCCCCGCCGAGCGCAAAGGGCGGCGTGCGAGCGACCTCTCCACCGCCTGGGGCCGCACGCCCGGCGAGAGCGCCGCGCTCGTCGGCACGCTCGACCCGGGCAAGGTCGACTTCGCCGCGCGCCTGCTCGCGGCGCTGCCCG
>DATIGR010000156.1:0-20750 GCA_035454645.1 Burkholderiales bacterium | reverse complement strand
CGGCGGCTCCCGCCGCTCCCGCGAGCGCTTCGGTGCCTCCCAGGCCGGCGCAGCCGCTGGGCGCCATCCAGCTGCTGTCGGGCGCGAACGCCGGCAAGGAGCTCGAGCTCACCAAGCCGCTCACCACGCTCGGCAAGCCGGGCGTGCAGGTCGCGGTGCTCACGCGCCGCCCGCAGGGCTACTTCATCACCCACGTCGAGGGCGCGAACCGCCCGACGGTGAACGGCCAGGCGATCGGCGCGGCGCCGCACTCCCTGAAGGACCATGACGTCATCGAGCTCGCCGGCGTCAAGATGGAGTTCTTCCTGAAGGTCTGAGTCCTGAGGATCGCGCTCGGCCTCGCGATCACGCTTCTCCTGATCGGTCATGCCGCGCAGTGGTATCCCACCGCGGACGGCCGGCTGCGCTTCCTGACGCAGCTCGAGAATCTTCTCTACGACTCGCGCGTGCGCATGTCGCGGGCGGACGGGGTCGACGAGCGCATCGTGATCCTCGACATCGACGAGAAGAGCCTGGCCGAGATCGGGCGCTGGCCGTGGAGCCGCAACCTGATGGCCGAGCTCAACGAGAAGCTCTTCGACCACTACGGGCTCGCGCTGGTGGGATTCGACGTGGTGTGGGCCGAGCGCGACCCGAGCTCCGGGATCGACGTCCTCGATGCGCTCGCGCGCGAAGGCCTGAAGGAGGATTCCGAATTCCAGAAGGCCTACGCCCGACTGCGGCCGACGCTCGATTTCGACGCGCGCTTCGCCGCGAGCCTGAAAGGCCGGCCGGCGGTGCTCGGTTACTACTTCAACAGCGAGGAGCGCGCGGTGCGCGTGAACGCGCTGCCGGCCCCGGTGCTGCCGCGCGGCACGTTCGACCGGGCCAACGTCGCGTTTCCGCGGTGGAACGGCTACACCGGAAACCTGCCGGTCTACCTGCGCAACGCCGCCGGCGCCGGCCACTTCAATCCGGTGCCCGACTTCGACGGCATCTCGCGGCGTGTGCCGCTGCTTGCAGAGTTCGAGGGCGAGTACTACGAGGCGCTGTCGCTCGCCATGGTGCGCGCCCTGATCGCGCGCGGCACCGGAGAGCGGCCGAGCGTCGCGCCCGGCTTCCCGCAGGATCGCCCGCAGGACCTGGAGTGGCTCGACGTCGGCGGCGTCAAGGTTCCGGTGGACGAGACCGGCTCCGCGCTGATCCCCTACCGCGGCAGGAAGTTCGGCTTTCCCTATCTCTCGCTCGCCGACGTGCTGCGCGGGCGCATCGAGCCCGAGCGCCTGAAGGGCAGGATCGCGCTCGTCGGCACGACCGCGCCCGCGCTGCAGGACCTGCGCGCGACGCCGGTCGATGCGGCGTTCCCGGGCGTCGAGATCCATGCCAGCCTCATCCTCGGGATTCTCGACAACGAGATCAAGCATCGGCCCTGGTACACCGCGGGCGCCGAGGTGTTCTTCCTGCTGGTCGGGGGGCTCGTGCTGTCGGTGCTCGTTCCCAGGCTGTCGGCGGCCTGGGCCACCGCCGCGACCGCCGCCGGAATCGCGATGATGGTCGCCCTCAACGTCGCGGCGTGGACGGGCGGGCTCGTGCTGCCGCTCGCCTCGTCGCTGCTCGTCGCCGCGGCGATCTACACCATGAACATGGCCTACGGCTACTTCGTCGTGTCGCGCTCCAAGCGCCTGCTCGAGGGGCGCTTCGGCGAGTACGTGCCGCCCGAGCTCGTCGACCAGATGGCGCGCAACCCGCACCGCTACAGCATGGAGCCGAGGAGCGCCGAGCTGACGATCCTGTTCTCCGACGTGCGCGGCTTCACCGGCATCTCGGAGGCGCTCAGGCCCGAGGAGCTGCGCGAGTACATCAACGAGTACCTCACCGAGATGAGCACCATCATCCGCAGCCGCCACCGCGGCACGCTCGACAAGTACATCGGCGACGCGATCATGGCGTTCTGGGGCGCGCCGGTCGAGGACCCGCAGCACGCGCGCAACGCGGTGCTCGCCGCGCTCGAGATGCAGCGCGAATGCGCGGCCCTGAATGCGCGGCTGGCGGCGCGCGGCTGGCCGCGGCTGTCGATCGGCGTCGGCGTGAACAGCGGTACGGTGCGCGTGGGCGACATGGGATCGCGCGTGCGGCGCGCCTATACCGCCATGGGGGACGCGGTCAACGTGGCCTCGCGCCTGGAGGGCCGGACAAAAACTTACGGTGTCGGCATCCTGGTGGGCGAGGCGACGCGCAACCGGGTCCAAGATGTGGTATTCAGGGAAATCGACCGCATCCGGGTCAAGGGGAAGGAGGAGGCCGTCGCCGTCTATGAGCCTCTGGATTCGGCAGGGGACGAAGTCGAGCTGCGCCTGTGGGAGAAGGCGCTCGGCGACTATCGCGCCCGGCGCTGGGACGAGGCCGAGATGATCCTGCGCGAGCTGCATCGCATGCGGCCCGGCCATGGGCTGTACGCGCTCTACGTCCAGCGGGTCGAGGAGAAGCGCCGCGAACCGCCGCCGCCCGACTGGGATGGCGTGACCGTCTTCGACGAGAAGTAGCCGTGCGCTTGCGCGTGCTCGGCTGCTCGGGAGGCATCGGCGGGCGCCATCTGCGCACGACCTCGTTTCTGCTCGACGGCGACATCCTGATCGACGCCGGCACCGGCGTCGGCGACCTGACGCTCGCGGAGCTGTCGCAGATCGACCACATCTTCATCACCCATTCGCACCTCGACCACGTCACGTCGATTCCGTTCCTCGTCGACACCGTCGGCGGCATGCGCTCGCGGCCGCTCAACGTGTACGCGACGCGCGCCACCATCGAGATCCTGAAGAACCACCTCTTCAACTGGGCGATCTGGCCGGACTTCACCGAGATTCCGAGCCCCGAGGCGCCGTTCATGCGCTATCTCGAGATCGAGGTCGGAGCCGCGGTGACGCTCGGCGGGCGCACCATCACCCCGATCCCGGCGCGCCACACCGTCCCGGCGGTGGGCTATCACCTCGACAGCGGCGCGGCGAGCCTGGTGTTCACCGGCGACACCGGGCCGAACGACGCGCTCTGGCGCATCGTCAACCGCATCGCCAACCTGAAGTTCCTGATCATCGAGACCGCGTTCTCCAACAAGGAGCGCCAGCTCGCCGAGATCTCGCGCCACCTGTGCCCGGCGACGCTCGCCGAGGAGCTCGCCAAGCTCGAGCGCAATCCCGAGATCTTCATCACGCACCTCAAGCCCGGCGAGATCGAGCCCACCATGCTCGAGATCGAGGAGTGCGCGGGCGATTTCAGGCCGCGCATGCTGCAGAACAACCTGGTGCTGGAGTTCTAGCTCGCCGACGATGATGAGCGCCTCGCTGCGGCCCACGCGCGAGCAGCTGGCCATGCTGGTTCCGCTCGCCGGCCTGTCGCGCGAGCGCCTCGCCGAGCTCGCCGAGGCGACGCTGATCGAGCGCGCGGCGCGCGGCGCCGACCTGCTCGCCGGGCGCGCGCGGCCGGGGCCGTCCCTCTTCCTGCTCGCCGGGGAGGTGCTGCTCGGCTTCGAGGCCGGCGGCACGCTGGTCGTGGTCGGCGGCAGCGACGAGACCCGCCAGGCGCTCAACCGGCGCAAGGAGCGCGTGGCGCGCGCGCGCGCGATCACCGACGTCGACCTGCTGGTGATCGACGACGAGATGCTCGATGTCCTCGCCACCTGGGACCAGGTGGCCGCGGGGCGCGGGCGCGACGCCGTGGCGAGCGGCTCGTTCTCGCTCTCGACGCTGCGCGCCGGGGTGTTCGCGCAGCTGCCGCCGGCGCGCATCGACGAGCTCCTGCGGCGCTTCGAGCGCGTGCCGGCGGCGCGCGGCGACGCCGTGATCCGCGAGGGCGACGAAGGCGACTACTACTACGTCATCGAGTCGGGCCGCTTCCAGGTCGGGCGCCTGGTCGGCGGCGCCGACGTGGTGCTCGCCGAGCTCAAGGCCGGCGAGGCCTTCGGCGAAGAGGCGCTCGTCTCCGAGGCGAAGCGCAACGCCACGGTCACCGCGCTCATCGACGGCCAGCTGCTGCGCCTGAACCGGGCGCACTTCAACGAGCTCCTGCGCGAGCCCCTGCTGCGGCGCATCGGCTTCGAGGAAGCGTCGGCAAAAGTGCGCCGCGGCGCGCTGTGGCTCGACGTGCGCTACCCCTCCGAGTACCAGTACGACAAGCTGCCCGGCGCGATCAACGTGCCGCTCGCCGAGGTGCGCAACATGTTCGCGGTGCTCGACCGCACCAAGGAATATGTGGCTTATTGCCAGAGCGGACGGCGCAGCGCCGCGGCGGCGTTTCTTTTTGCACAAAGAGGCTTCAAGGTCTGGCTGCTCGAGGGCGGTTTAAAAGGTGTAGAGAAGCCGGAAACCCCTTGAAAATCAGGTATCCTAGCGCTCGAAGTTCGACCAGCGGGTCGCAGGGAGGGTAACGAGATGAGCGCAGTCCTGAGCTCGCACGCGAGCGCGCCGACCGACGTCGGCGCGCGCCTTGCGTTCCAGAAGCAGCTGCAGGCGGTCACCAACAAGATCCACGCCACCGCGAACATCGACGAGATCATGCTCGAGGTGAGCGCGGACATCTGCGCGCTCTTCAACGCCGACCGCCTGACCATCTACTCGGTGGGCGAGGACAAGCAGTCGATCGTCTCCAAGGTCAAGACCGGCCTCAATTCGTTCAAGGACCTGAAGCTGCCGATCGCCGAGCACTCGGTCGCCGGCTACGTCGCGCTGGCGAAAAGGACCGCCAACCTGCGCGACGTGTACGACGAGAACGAGCTGCGCGCCCTGAACCCGAACCTGCGCTTCCTGCAGGAGGTCGACAAGCGCACCGGCTACCGCACCAAGCAGATGCTGGTCTCGCCGATCGTCGAGGCCGGGTCGAACGACCTGATCGGCGTCATCCAGATCATCAACAACAAGGCCGGCGTGCCCTTCGGCGGGCTGGCCGAGGAGGGCGTGGGCGAGCTCGCGCAGACGCTCGCCATCGCCTTCCGGCAGCGCCAGAAGCCGCAGGTCGCCAAGACCAAGTACGACTACCTGATCGCCGACGCGGTGCTGTCGGCGGGCGAGTTCGAGCTCGCCGCGCGCCAGGCGCGCAAGAAGGCGATCGAAATCGAGCAGGTGCTGATCGAGGAGTTCCAGGTCAAGATCCCCGCCATCGGCGCCGCGCTCTCCAAGTTCTTCGGCGTGCCCTACGAGCCGTTCAAGCCCGACCGCGTGAAGCCGGGCGACCTGCTGAAGAACCTCAAGCGCGAGTACGTCGAGTCGAACCAGTGGGTGCCGATCGACGACACCCGGGAAGGCCTGGTGGTGCTGTGCCTCGACCCCGAGCGCATCCGCTCCTCGCGCATCGCGTCCAACGTGTTCCCGAAGGCGCGCATCGTCTACAAGGTCGCGACGCAGAAGGACTTCAAGGACACGGTGAACCAGTTCTACGGCGCCGAGATGTCGATGGCCGACCTCGGCAACGTCGAGGACCTGCTCGGCGCCATGGACGAAGGCGGCGAGCTGCTCGACAGCACCTCGGTCGACGAGGCCTCGGCCGCGGCGGACAACGAGCTCGTCAAGCTCGTGAACAAGGTGATCGTCGACGCCTACAACCAGGGGGCTTCCGACATCCACATCGAGCCCTACCCGGGCAAGGCGAAGACCGAGATCCGCTTGCGCAAGGACGGCTCGCTCGGGCCTTACATCGAGGTGCCCTCGAGCTACCGCGCGGCGATCGTGGCGCGCATCAAGATCATGTGCGACCTCGACATTTCCGAGAAGCGCAAGCCCCAGGACGGCAAGATCAAGTTCAAGAAGTTCGGCCCGCTCGACATCGAGCTGCGCGTGGCCACCATCCCGACCGCCGGCGGGGTCGAGGACATCGTGATGCGGATCCTGTCGGCGGGCGAGCCGATTCCGCTCGACAAGATGGGCTTCACCGAGCGCAACCTCGAGCAGGTGAAGAGCACGGTGTCCAAGCCCTACGGCCTGTTCTTCGTCTGCGGGCCCACCGGCTCGGGCAAGACGACGACCTTGCATTCAGTGCTCAAGTTCCTCAATACCCCCGACACCAAGATCTGGACCGCCGAGGACCCGGTCGAGATCACGCAGAAGGGCTTGCGCCAGGTCCAGGTGAACAGAAAAGCGGGGCTCGATTTCGCCGTGGTGATGAAAGCGTTCCTGCGCGCCGACCCGGACATCATCATGGTGGGCGAGATGCGCGACAAGGAGACCACCAGCACCGGCATCGAGGCTTCGCTCACCGGCCACCTGGTGTTCGCCACGCTGCACACCAACTCGGCCCCCGAGTCGATCACCCGCCTGCTCGACATGGGCATGGACCCGTTCAACTTCTCCGACGCGCTGCTCGGCATCCTGGCGCAGCGCCTGGCGAAGCGCCTGTGCGGCTGCAAGCAGCCCTACACACCCGAGCCGGCCGAGCTCACGTCGTTCCTGCGCGAGTACTGCGAGGAGCTCATGAACACCGCCCGCTTCAAGGCCGATCCCAAGGGCGCGATGGAGGCGGTGTACCGCGACTGGGTGAAGGCCTACGGCAGCGACCGCGGGCAGCTCACGTTCTACCGGCCGGTGGGCTGCGACAAGTGCGGCAACACCGGGTTCAAGGGCCGCTGCGGCCTGCACGAGCTGCTCGTCGCGAGCGATCGCCTCAAGAAGGCGATCCAGGAGCACGCCCGGGTCGCCGAGATGCTCGCGATCGCCCTCGAGGAAGGCATGCGCACGCTGAAGCAGGACGGAATGGAGAAGTGCCTGACGGGCGTGACCCACATCAAGGAAGTGCGCGCCGTCTGCATCAAGTAACCGGCTCGTGAGCCAAATCGACACCACCCAGGGCTTGCGGCTCGGGGCGGGAGGCGGACGCCGCGAGGACCTTGGCGAGCGCCTCGAGCAGCTGAACCTCATCGGCGCGTCGCTTTCCGCCGAGCGCGACATCGAGCGCCTCCTCGAGCTGATCCTCGCGGCGGCGAAGTCGATCACCGGCGCCGACGGCGGCACCCTGTACCGCGTCGCCGAGGACAAGACCCTGCGCTTCGAGATCGTGCGCACGAGCTCGCTCAAGTACTACCTCGGCGGCACGAGCGGCAACCCCGTGCCGTTCTACCCGATCCAGCTCTACCGCGACGGAAGCCCGAACCACAGCATGGTGGCGGCGTACGCCGCGCTCACCGGCAAGACGGTGAACATCGCCGACGCCTACACCGCCGAGGGCTTCGACTTCTCGGGCACGCGCGCGTTCGACTCGAAGACCGGCTACCGCTCGAAGTCTTTCCTCACCGTTCCGATGCGCAACCACGAGCACGAGATCATCGGCGTGCTGCAGCTCATCAACGCGCAGGATCCGGAGACGGGCGCGATCGTGCCGTTCTCGGACTCCGACCAGCGGCTGGCGGAGTCGCTCGCCTCGCAGGCCGCGATCGCGCTCACCAACCGCATGCTGATCAACCAGCTCGAGCAGCTGTTCGAGTCGTTCATCAACCTGATCAACTCGGCGATCGACGAGAAGTCGCCGTACACCGGCGGGCATTGCCAGCGCGTGCCGGTGCTGACGATGATGCTCGCCGAGGCGGTGAACGAGACGCGCGAGGGGCCGCTCGCCGGCTTCCAGATGACGCAGAAGGACCGCTACGAGCTGAAGATCGCGGGCCTGCTGCACGACTGCGGCAAGGTCACCACCCCGGTGCACGTGGTCGACAAGGCGACCAAGCTCGAGACCATCTACGATCGCATCCACCTCATCGACACCCGCTTCGAGATCCTGAAGCGCGACCTCGAATTGCAGTCCTTGCGTAATGAGATTTCCGAACAGAAGCTTCGGCAGCGGCTGCGCGAGCTGGAGGACGACCGCCGCTTCCTGCACGCCTGCAACATCGGCAGCGAGCGCATGTCGGACGACGACGTGGCGCGCGTGCGCCGCATCGCGGCGTACCGCTGGCGCGACATGGCCGGGCACGAGGCCAGCTTCCTTTCCGAGGACGAGGTGAAGAACCTGACGATCCGCGCCGGCACGCTCACCGAGGACGAGCGCAAGATCATCAATCACCACATCGTCGCCACCATCAAGATGCTGGAGGCGCTGCCGTGGCCGAAGCATCTCACCAACGTTCCCGAGTACGCCGGGGGGCACCACGAGCGCATGGACGGCAAGGGCTACCCGCGCGGGCTGACGCGCGAGCAGATGTCGGTGCAGGCGCGCTGCATGGGGATCGCCGACATCTTCGAGGCGCTCACCGCGCGCGACCGGCCCTACAAGAAGGGCAAGACGCTGTCGGAATCGCTCCAGATCCTCGGCCGCATGAAGCTCAACCACCATATCGACCCGGACCTGTTCGACATCTTCGTACGCAAGCAGGTGTACCGGCGCTACGCCGAGGCATTCCTCGACCGCGAGCAGATCGACGAGGTCGACGAGTCGAAGATTCCGGGGTACCCGGCCTAGCCCCCGGCGCAAAAAATTCCCGGGCGCGTGAAGCCGTTCATTGCGCTGCGGGCTCCCTTGAGCCGACCATCGCCCCCCATGCACCCCAAAGAGCTGCTGACCGCGCCCGCCTGGCTGACCCGCCGCATGTTCCTGCCGGCGGCGCTCGCCGTGTTCACCGTCTCGGGCTTCGCCGGCCTGATCTACGAGTCGATCTGGAGCCATTACCTCAAGCTTTTTCTCGGCCACGCCGCCTACGCGCAGTCGCTCGTCCTGATGATCTTCATGGGGGGCATGGCGCTCGGCGCCTGGGGCGCGAGCCTGCTTTCGCCGCGCTGGCGCAAGCTGATCGTGGCCTACGCCGTGATCGAGGCGGTGATCGGCCTGTGCGCGCTCGCGTTCCATGCGCTGTTCGTGACCGCGACCGGCTTCGCCTACGAGCAGATGTTCCCGGCGCTCGGCTCCGCGGCCGCGGTGCAGGCGGTGAAATGGTCGCTCGCCGCGGCGCTGATCCTGCCGCAGTCGGTGCTCCTCGGGATGACGTTCCCCCTCATGACCGGCGGCGTGCTGCGCGTGCACCCGGAGCGCTCGGGCTACGCCATCGCGATGCTTTACTTCACCAACAGCCTGGGCGCGGCGCTCGGCGTGCTCGCGAGCGTGTTCTATTTCATTCCCGCGGTCGGGCTGCCGGGCACGCTCGCCGCGGCCGGGGTGCTCAACCTCGCGGTCGCGGCGGCCGCGATGCTCCTGCCGGGCGGCCGCGACCCCGTGCCGGCGGCGCCCGCGGCCGCGACTTCGGCGGCCGCCGCGCCGCTGCCGCAGCTCCGATTGCTCCTGGCGGTCGCCGCGCTCACCGGCATGTCGTCCTTCATGTACGAAGTGGGCTGGATCCGCATGCTGGCGCTCGTGCTCGGCAGCTCGACGCATGCCTTCGAGCTCATGCTCTCGGCCTTCATCCTGGGGATCGCCTTCGGCGGCCTCTGGGTGCGCAGGCGCATCGACCGCGCCGCCGACACCGTGCGGCTGCTCGCCTGGGTGCAGCTCGCCATGGGGCTCGCCGCCCTCGCCACGCTGCCGGTCTACGGCTCGACCTTTCTCGCCATGGAGGCCGTGCTGGAGGCGCTGGCGCGCAGCGAGTCGGGCTACTGGGCGTTCAACATCGCGAGCCACGGCATGTGCCTCGCGATCATGTTCCCGGCGGCGTTCTGCGCCGGCATGACGCTGCCGCTCATCACCGCGTCGCTTCTGCGCCGCGGCGCGGGCGAGCGCGCGATCGGGCAGGTCTACGCGGTCAACACCGCCGGCGCCATCGTCGGCGTCCTGGCTGCAGTGCATGTCGGGTTCACGCTCCTCGGCCTGAAAGGGATCATCATCGCCGGCGCCGCGATCGACCTCGCGCTCGGCGTGGCGCTGCTGCGCGCCGCTCCGGCGCAACCCGGCGCGCGCCGCCTCGCCATGCCCCTCGCCGCCGCGGGCTCGGCGCTCGCGCTGCTGGGGGCGGGCTTCCTCGTGCAGCTCGATGCGCATCTCATGTCTTCGGGCGTGTTCCGGGAGGGGAAGCTGCTTCCCCCCGGCCACGGCGTGCACCTGCAGCTTCACGGCAAGACCGCCACGGTCAGCGTGACCGGCAACCGCGACCTGATCTCGGTGCGCACCAACGGCAAGGTCGACGGCTCGGTGCGGATCGACGGCGGCACGCCGGTCACCGACGAGATCACGATGACCTTCGCCGGCGCGCTGCCGCTCGTGCTCGCGCCGCAGGCGCGCCGCGTCGCCAACATCGGCTTCGGCACCGGCATGACGACCCACGTGCTGCTCGCATCGCCCACCCTCGAGCGGGTCGATACGATCGAGATCGAGCCGGCGATGGTCAGGGCCGGCGAGCTGCTGCGGGCCGTCAACTGGCGCGCGCTCGACGACCCGCGCAGCCGCTTCCACTACGAGGACGCCAAGACCTACTTCGCCGCCCAGCGGCAGCGCTACGACGTCATCATCTCCGAGCCCTCCAATCCCTGGGTGAGCGGCGTGGCGAGCCTGTTTTCGGTGGAGTTCTACCACGACGTGCGCAGGTACCTCGAGCCGGGGGGCCTGTTCGTGCAATGGGTGCAGCTCTACGAGACCACGCCGAAGCTCCTCGCCACGATCGTCGCGGCGCTGGAGGCGAATTTCCAGGACTACGAGTTCTGGCTCGCGAACAACAACGACCTGCTGATCGTGGCGGCGCACGGCGGCGCCGTCCCCGCGCCCGATGCGCGGGCTCTGGAGAACCCCGCGCTGCGCGCCGAGCTCGCGCGCTTCCGGATCGCGAACCTCGACGACCTTGCGCTGCACCGCGTCGGCAGCCGCGGCACGCTGATGCCGTACTTCGCCGCGTTCGGCGCCCCGGCCAATTCGGACTACTACCCGGTGCTGGAAATGAATGCGCCGCTCGCGCGCTACATGAACAGCCACACCCTGGACCTTACGGCCCTGATGCGCGCCCCGCTGCCGCTGCTGCCGCTCTTCGACGCGCGCGCGCGCCAGCCGGACCCGGTCCGGATTACGCCCGGCGAGCGCGACTGGCTGCTGCGCGCGGCCTGGGTGCTGCAGGCGAACGACATCCAGCAGTACTTGCGCTCGGGAAGCGAGAAAGTGCTGGCCACGTTCAACACGGAGCTCGCGAGCGACCTGGTCCTGCTGCGCGCGGCGCTCTTCGACTGCACGGCGCGGCTCCCCGAGGACACGCTGCGCCACCACCTCGCCGACCTGGCGCGCTACGTCAGCATCCACCTTCCCCCCGCGGCGGCGGTTTCTTTCTGGGACTCGCTCGGCGCGCGCTGCGGCTCGCGCCTTTCGGCGAGCGAGCGGCGCTGGCTGCGGCTCCACCGCGCCGTGGGCGCGGCAGACGGCGCGGAGATGGCGCAGGCGGCGGACGCGATCCTGGAAGCGGAGCCCGGCCTGGAAGCCCGGCTTCTCGCTCATGCCCTGGCCGCCTTCATGGCGGGCTCGATACTGGAAAACAAGCAAGGCGCTGCGATGGGCGCCTTCTTCAAGCATCGTGCACGGCTCATCAGGGAGCGGGACTGGCAGCCTGTTTTCCGGTTCCTGGTCGGCCAGGTGGACTGGTCGGTGACGAGAATTGGCCGTCATTGACAAGAACGGTCCACGCCGGGCAGCGCAAGCGTGACGCAATGCGGCTTTCGGGCCCCTCGGCGCGTGGCACGGGTATTGCAAGGTAGTAGCGGGTCGGTCGAGAACCGACCGGAAAGAATTCACATCATTTTGAGGGAAGGGAGCACAGCAATGAAGAGTCTGCAGAAGGGCTTCACCCTGATCGAACTGATGATCGTGGTGGCGATCATCGGCATCCTGGCGGCGGTCGCGCTGCCGGCGTATCAGGACTACACCATCCGCGCGAAGATGTCGGAAATCATCCTCGCGATGAGCGCGTGCCGTACGTCGATCACCGAGGTCTATCAGTCGGGCGGCGGCAACGTGGGCTCCATGGCCAACAACTGGGGCTGCGAGATGTCCGGCACCACCGCGACGAAGTACGTGGAGTCGATCGTCACCGACAACGATGGCAAGATCACAGCGAAGGTGCGCGGCATCAGCACTTCGGTGAACGGTAGCGTGGTCACTCTGGTTCCGCTGAAGGACGCCACCACCGCGGCGGTCTACACCGCGCTCGCCCAGTCGCTGTTCGCCTGGCGGTGCGGCAACGCGGCGACCGACGGCACCTCGGTGCCGGCGAAATACCTCCCCGGCTCCTGCCGCGGGTAATATCGCCAAGCCCTAGCATCAACTAAAAGGTACCCTTCGGGGTACCTTTTTTTTTGCACCGGTCGGGCGCAACGGAGGCGCCGCACCACGGAGCTCACGATCCTCATGCCCTGCCTCGACGAGGCGGCCACGGTGGGAAGATGCGTGCAGCAAGCGCGCCGCTTCCTCGAACAGGCCGGCGTCGAGGGCGAGGTGCTGGTGGCCGACAACGGGTCGAGCGACGACTCGCGCACGCTCGCGGCGCAGGCCGGCGCGCGGGTCATCACGGTGGCGCAGCGCGGCTACGGCGCGGCGCTCAATGCCGGAATAGCGGCGGCGCGCGGTCGCTACGTCATCATGGGCGACGCCGACGAGAGCTACGACTTCAGCCGGCTCGAGGGCTTCGTCGCCAAGCTGCGCGCCGGCTACCTCCTGGTCATGGGCAACCGGTTCCGAGGCGGCATCGAGCCGGGCGCGATGCCGGCGCTGCACCGCTATCTCGGCAACCCGGTGCTCAGCTTCGTCGGCAGGCTGTTCTTCCGCACGAAGATCGGCGACTTCCACTGCGGCCTGCGCGGCTTCCAGCGGGAAGCGGCGCGCGCGCTCGACCTGCGCACGAGCGGCATGGAGTTCGCGAGCGAGCTGGTCGTAAGGGCGGCGCTCGCCGGCTGGCGCATCGCCGAGGTGCCGACCACGCTGCGGCCCGACGGCCGCGGCCGGCCGCCGCACCTGCGCAGCTGGCGCGACGGCTGGCGCCACCTGCGCTTCCTGCTGCTGTTCAGCCCGCGCTGGCTGTTCCTGTACCCGGGGATCGCGCTGCTCGCGCTCGGCACGGCGCTCACCACGGTGCTCTATTTCACCCCGCTTCACTTCCTCGGCGCCGGGCTCGACATCCACAGCATGCTGTACGCCTCGGCAGCGGCGCTTCTCGGCATGCAGCTTTGCCTGTTTGCGCTGTTCGCGCGCGTCTCGGCGCAGGCCGCGGGGCTGCTGCCGCGGCAGCCGGCGCTCGAGCGCCTGCTGAAGCTGCTTTCGCTCGAGCGCGGCCTGCTGCTCGGCCTCGCGCTGGCGGCGGCCGGCTTCGCCTGGAGCGCGGCCGCGCTTTGGCACTGGCGCGAAGCCGGCTTCGGCGCGCTCGACCCGCGCGCGATGATGCGCGACACCATCCCCGCCGCCGCGCTCATGATCGGCGGCATGGAGATCATGCTCGCTTCCTTCCTGGTGAGCCTGCTCAACTGGAAAAATGCCTGAGGTTTCCGTGGTCGTGCCGGCGTACGGCGAGCGCGACAACGTGGCGCCGCTGCTCGCCGCGCTCGAGCAGGCGCTCGCCGGCGAGCAGTGGGAGGCGATCTTCGTGGTCGACGACGCCTTCGACGGCACCGAGGACCTGGTGCGCAGCCGCGCGCAGCGCGACGCACGCGTGCGCATCGTGCAGCGCATCGGCCGGCGCGGCCTCGCCTCGGCGTGCGTGGAAGGCATGCTGGCGAGCTCGGCGCCCTACCTGGCGGTGCTCGATGCCGACCTGCAGCACGACGAGACCCTGCTGCCTGCGCTGCTCGAGCGCATGCGCCGCGGCGACGCGGATATCGTGGTCGCGAGCCGCTACCTGGAAGGCGCCAGCACCGGCGCCCTCGCCCCGGCGCGGGTGCGCGCGAGCCGCCTCGCGGGCGCGGTGAGCCGGCTGCTCACGCGCGATCTCACCGACCCGATGAGCGGCTTTTTCGTGGTGCGGCGCTCGTTCCTCGAGCGCGTGGTGCGCCGCATCTACGGCCGCGGCTTCAAGATCCTGCTCGATCTCATCGCCGCGGCGCGCGGCGAGGCGCGCATCGCGGAGCTGCCGTACCGCATGCGCGGCCGGCTGCGCGGCGAGAGCAAGCTCGGCGCGCGCGTGATCGCCGAGTTCGGCATGCTCGTCCTGTATCACCTGTTCGGGCGGGTGCTGCCGGCGCGCTTCTTCCTGTTCGCCGCGGTCGGCGCGAGCGGGCTCGCGGTGCACCTCGCGGTGCTGTGGCTCGCGTTCGCCGCCTCCGGCGAGTTTCTCCTCAGCCAGATCGCGGCGACCTGGGCCGCCATGACGAGCAACTTCTTCCTCAACAACGCGTTCACCTACGCCGACCAGCGCCTGCGCGGCCGGCGGCTGTGGCGCGGCCTGGCGACGTTCTACCTTGCGTGCGGTATTGGCGCGTTCATCAACGTGGCGCTCGCCGAGTGGCTCTACCTGAAGTCGGTGGTGTACTGGGCGGCCGGCCTCGCCGGCGCGCTCGTCGCCGCGCTGTGGAACTTCTTCACCACCGCGTCGCTCACCTGGGGCGGCTCCGCCGCCGGGAAGCGCTGATGAGGCGGGCCGACGGGCTGCACGCCGGCCTCGTCGCGGGCGTGCTTTTTGCGCTCTATGCCGCGAGCGCACCGCACACCGTGGCGCTCGAGGACGACGGGCTCTTCATCCTGGCGAGCTACTACCTCGGCATCGCGCATCCGCCCGGCTATCCGCTGTTCACGCTGGTCGGGCACCTTTTCAGCCTGCTGCCGTTCGGCTCGGTCGCCTACCGCGTGCACCTGGCGAGCGCCCTGTTCGGCGCGCTGTCGTGCGCGCTGCTTTGGTTGTGCGCGCGCCAGCTCTCGCTCGGGAGGCTGCCCGCCCATGTCGCCGCCTTCGCGCTCGGCGTGTCGCCGGTGTTCTGGTCGCAATCGATCATCGCCGAGGTCTACACCCTCAACGCGTTCTTTTTCCTGTTGCTGGCCCACCTCGGGCTCAAGGACCGTCCGCCGTTGCCCTGGCTTGCGCTGATCTTCGGCCTGAGCCTGAGCAACCATTGGCCGCTGATGCTGCTCGTGGCGCCCGCGTTCGCCGTGCTCGCCTGGCCGATGCGCGAGGAGATCGTCAGGCGCGCCGCGCTCCTCGGCGGGCTCGCCGCGCTCGGGCTCGTTCCCTACGCGTGGCTCGTGTACCGCTCGCTCGCCCCGCTGCCGATCAGCTTCTACGGGCCGCTCGAGACGCTCGCCGATATCTGGTACTTCGTGAGCCGGGCGGGCTATGCCGAGATCGACCGCTCGCCCGCGGCGGGCTGGATCGACCGCCTCAAGTTCTTCCGTTTCTTCGCCGGCCAGCTCGTGCTGCAGTTCGCGCTGCTCGGCACGGCGCTCGCGGCTGCCGGGTTCGCCGTGCAATGGAGGCGCCTCGGCCCCCGCCGCGGCGCTTTTCTGACGGTCGCGTTTCTCATGCCCTCGGCGGTGCTGCTGCTCCTGCTCGGCTTCGACTACAGCGCCGTAGCCAAGCACGTGTTCCATGTCTACCCGCTGCCGGCCTACGCCGTGGCCGCCCTGTGGGCCGGCCTGGGGTTCGCCTGGCTGGCCGAGCGCTACGCGCTGCGCCCGGTTCCGGCGGCCGCGGCGGCAGGGGCGCTGCTCGCGCTGGTGTTCGCCGTCGGTGCGCGCACCAACGTGCTCGCCGACGGCGAATGGGGCGCGCGCTACGCGCGCACGCTGCTCGCGGTCTTTCCCGAGAACGCCGTCGTGTTCACGCAGGGCGAGGCCGACCTCGCGCCGCTCGCCTATTTCCACATGATCGAGAACGTGCGCCCCGACATCACGCTGTTCCAGTCGAAGGGCCTGGTGCTCGGCAACCGCCTGTTCAATCCGACCGCGACCGACGAGGAGGCGCGCCGGCAGATCCTGCGCGAGATGGTCGAGCGGCAGAGCGATCCGGTGGTCTTCACGCTCGAGAGCTTCGGCGGCTACGCGCGCATCGATCGCTGGCTCTACGTCATGGTGGACAAGTCTTCGCGCGACGTCCGCAAGGTGAGCGCGGATGTGCCAGCGAGAGCGCTCGAGTTCTTCGAGCGAGATTTGGCCAGGGCCGACCACGCCAACGCCTGGGTCGGGTTCTTCCAGGGCCAGTTGCGCCGCCGCTACGGCGAGGTTTTCGCGCAGGCGCTGCCGCGCGCGGGCGCCCCCGATGCGCGTGCGCGCCGGCATCTCGAGCTGCTCGGGCGCGACTACTACGGGACGCTCGGCGTGGTGGAGGGGCTGATGCGCAACCCCGAGGGCTATTCGGTGGGCGAGGTCGCGCGCCTGCTGGACAAGGCGCGCGAGCTCATGCCGGCCGACGTCTCGAAGGACGAGCTGGCGCGCTTCTTTCACCTGCGCGCGGCGGTGCGCGCCGGCCTGGGCGACGAGGCCGGCGCGCTGCAGGACTTCGAGACCGCGTTCTCGGCCTGGCCGGTCACCGAAAACCCGGCGGTCGTGCACCTCGAGGCGCTTTACGCCAGGGCGGGGAACAAGGACGCCCTCGACGCCCTGCGTGCGCGCCTCAAGCGCACGCGCGACTCGCGGTCGTAGCGGTGCGTGCAGCCGGCGTGGTGCTGGTTCCGTTCGCGATCTGCGCGACGTGGACGATCCTTGCCGGCAAGGACCTCAACTGGGACCTCCTCAACTACCACTACTACCTGCCGTACGAGCTGCTCGGCGGCCGCCTGGGGCAGGATTTCTTCGCCGCGAGCGCACAGAGCTACCTGAACCCGGTCGGCTACCTGCCGTTCTACCTGATGGCCGCCTGGGGCTGGCACAGCCTGCTCGCGTCGGTCGTGCTCGCCTCGCTGCACGGGCTCAGCCTGTCGCTGCTGTTCCTCATCGCATGGAAGCTCTTCGCCCACCTCGGCGCGCGCGAGCGGCTCGTGTTCTCGTGCCTCGCAGCCGCGCTCGGCGCAGCGACCTGGATCTTCTGGCCCACGGTCGGCACGTCCTTTCTCGATCCGCTGCTCGTGCCGCCGATGCTCGCGGGATTGCTTCTTCTGCTCGGCACGCCGGAACGCGCCGCGCGCCGTGCCGCGCTCGCCGGGGCGCTGTTCGGGGCGGCGGCCGCGCTCAAGTATTCGAACGGCGTCTACGTGCTGGCGGCGCTGCCGCTCGCGCTCGCGCTGCGCGCGGGGCTTGCCTTCGTCGTCGGGGCAGGGCTCGCCATCGCGGTCCTCGCCGGGCCGTGGTTCGCGGCCCTGATGCGCGAGTTCGGTAACCCGGTATTCCCGCTCATGAACGCCTGGTTCGAGTCGCCGCACGCGCCCGCGGTCAACATGGTGAGCGAGCGCTTCACGCCGCGCGGCCTGCTGGAGGCGTTCGGATTTCCGTTCCGCATGGCCGCGCTCGACCGCCATCTGTATACGGAGACGTTCGCTCCGGACCTGCGCCCGGGGTTGCTGGCCGCCGCTCTGCTCGCCGTGCCGTTCGTCCGCAATCGCGGACGGCCGAACCGGCTGCGCGGCGTTGATGGGCGCCTGCTCGCCTTCTTCGCCGCCGGCTGGCTGCTGTGGGTCGCAAGCTCGGCGAACGCGCGCTACGGGCTCCTGGTCCTGCTCCTCGCGGGGCTCGTGCTCGCACGCCTCGCCGAGCGCCTGCTGCCGAGCGTCGCGGCGCGCATTGCCCTCGCGGTGGCGCTCGCGGCGCAGGTCGGCGTCTCGATCTACGCCGCGCCGACGCGCTGGTTCGTGGTCGAGCCCTGGTCCGTGCGCTGGCTGCCTTACGAGGCGCCCGAGCGCGCCGTGCGCGAGCCGGCGCTCTATCTCAGCGTCGAGCCCCTTCCCATGGCGGTGGTGGCGCCCTTCCTGCATCCCGCATCGTCGTTCGTCAATTTCAGCGGACAGCACAGCCTGCCGGCCGACTCGCCGCGCCTCGCCGCGCTGCTCGAGCGCCATCGCGGCCGCGTGCGCGCCCTCGGCCGCAGGCTCGAGCTCGCCGACGGCGCGCCGGGCGCGGCGGCAGTGCACGCGTACGACACGGCATTCCGGCGCCTCGGCTACCGGCTCGATCCGCGCGAGTGCTTCAGCATCGCCTGGCGGCCCGAGCAGGATGCGCTTGCCCGCGCGGCGAACGCGCTCGCCGCGCTGTCGCCCTCGCCCGAGCCGCTGTCGGTGGGGAGCTGCGCGCTCGTCGCGGCGCCGCGCGACCCGGCCGACCTCGAGGCGGAGCGGCGCATGTCGGCGGTCTTCGACCGCATCGAGAAGCGCTGCCCGGCGCTGCTGCGCGGCCAGGCGGCGGTGACCGAGCCGTTCGGCGCGAGCGGCTGGGCGCGCAATTACGGCGGCCTGGACGCGCGCCTGGAGGCCTTCGGCGGCCGCGTCGTGCTGCATCGCTATCGCAGCGCGACAGCGCTCGAGCTCGGTAGCGTCGCCGACTGGGAGAGCGACAAGGCGCCGCTGCCCGCGGCGTGCGGCGGATCGGGTTCATGAGGCCTCTGCGCGTGTCGGTTTCCTTGTTCGCGGTCGCGATGGCGACTCTCATGTTCGAGATCCTGCTGACCCGGGTCTTCTCGCTCACGCTCTGGTACCACTTCGCGTTCATGGCGATCTCGATCGCCATGTTCGGCATGACGGTCGGGGCGCTGATCGTGTTCCTGCGCCCGGCGGCCTGGCCGCAGGCGAAGCTCCCCTCCGCGATGGGCCGGTGCGCGCTTGCGTTTGCGCTCACCATGGCGGCGGCGGTGTTCCTGCACGTCTACCTCTTCCTGCCCAATCCCCGCGCCGCTCCGATCGTATGGACGTTTCTTTGCACGGCGATACCGTTCGTGTTCAGCGGCATCTTCATCTCGCTCGCGCTCACGCGGTTCCCAGGCCGCGTGGCGATGCTCTACGCGTTCGACCTCGCGGGCGCCGCCGCCGGCTGCCTGCTCGTCATCGCCGCGCTCCAGTGGCTCGATGGCCTTGGCGCGGTGCTCGCCTGCGCCAGCTTCGCGGCGCTCGCGGCGACGCTGCTCGCCAGCGGATGGGTGCGCGCGGCGGCCGCGGGAGCGAGCGTCGCCCTCGCCGGGACGACGCTGGCGGCCGGTCTGCACCTGGCACGTAACGACGTGTCGCTGTTCCCGATCGTGCACGTGAAGGGAATGGAGCAGACCGGCTTCGAGTACGAGCGCTGGAATTCCTTCTCCCGCATCACGGTGAGCGCACCGAACGGCGGCCACGCCACCGCCTGGAGCTTGAGCGCCGCCTACGGCGGCCCCCTCGAGGTCGCCTTCCGCTGGCTGCAGATCGACGCCGTCGCCGGGACGCAGCTGATCGGGTTCGACGGCGACCTCAAGCGGGTCGAGTTCCTGCGCTGGGACCTGACCAACTTCGTGCACCACCTGCGCCGCGGCGCCCGCGTCTGCATCGTCGGCGCCGGCGGCGGGCGCGACGTGCTGACGACGAAGGTATTCGGACAGAAGAGCGCGCTCGCGGTGGAGATCAACGGCGACATCATGAAGGTCGTCAACGGGCGCTTCGGCAGCTTTACCGGCCACCTCGACAGCGACCCGGCGGTGCGACTGGTGAACGACGAGGCGCGCAGCTACCTCACGCGCGCGCGCGAGCCCTGCGACATCGTCCAGGTGACGTTCATCGATACCTGGGCGGCCACCGCCGCCGGCGCGTACGTGCTATCGGAGAACACGCTCTATACCGTCGAGGGATGGAAGGTGTTCCTGGATCGCCTCGGCGACGACGGGCTGCTCGCCGTGGCGCGCGGCGTCGGCCCCCAGCTCGCGCGCATGGTGGGGCTGGGGCGCGAGGCGCTGCGCGCGAGCGGCGCCCGGCACCCCGAGCAGCACATGGTGGTGGTCGCGAACCGGCTCGCCAAGCCGCCGCGCTCGTTCGGCCCGATGGCGATGCTCCTGGTGCGCAAGACGCCCTTCACTGACGACGATCTCGCGCGGCTGCGCGAGGCGGCGGCACGCATGCGCTTCGCGGTCGAGCTCGAGCCCCGGGGCGCGGGGACGCCATTCCTGCGCGCAATGGCGAGCGGGCGCGGCATCGCGGAGCACGCGCCGGCAGACGGCCTGAACTACGAGCCGCCCGACGATGACCGGCCGTTCTTCTTCAACATGCAGCGCTTTCGCCTCTCGACGCTGCTCGAGGAGGGCATGCACCCGGTGGCGCTGCTCCTCAGCCTGCTGCTCGGCGTGACCGCGCTCACCCTCGCCTGCATCGGGGTGCCGCTCGCCCTGTCCAGGATCGCGCTGCGGCGCGGCGATGCGGCGCTGCTCGGCTTCTTCGCTGCGATCGGCACGGGCTTCATGCTGGTCGAGATCGCGATGCTGCAGCGCCTCACCGTGTTTCTCGGACATCCGGCCTACAGCCTCAGCGTGATCCTGTTCGTGATCCTTCTCGCGGGCGGCGCCGGCAGCGGGCTGTCGGCGCGCATCCCGCACGAGAGGCTCGCGCGCCACGGCATCGCCCTCCTGCTCGCCCTTTGTCTCGTCCTGGGCGCGGTCGCTCTCTGCACCGTGCCCCTGCTCGGCGCGTTCGCGGCTTCCGCAACCCCGGTGCGCATCGCCGTGGCCGCGGCGCTGCTCGCGGCCATGGGCCTGCTCATGGGAACGGCGTTTCCGATCGGCATGCGGCTCGCGCTCGCGTCGCGCGAGGCGCTCGCGCCGTGGCTTTGGGGCGTCAACGGCGCCACCTCGGTGCTCGCCTCGGTGCTTGCGGTGGCGATCTCGATGGCCTTCGGCATCTCGATGAGCTTCTGGGCCGGCGTGGCGGCGTACGTGCTAGCGCTTGGCGCTTTTGCCGCGGCGGCCCGCCGCCCGGCTTGGGAACTATGACCAACACCCGCTCCAAGGATCGTGAACAGCGGGATCTTTTCCTGGACGCGGG